>CAZABW010000065.1:0-8674 GCA_964483655.1 uncultured Candidatus Izemoplasmatales bacterium | reverse complement strand
ACCCCATTAGTAACAATTTCATCTCCCCAGAAAAACGTTATACCAAGGAAGAACTACCCGTTGGAACGATCATCACCATCGAAACGGGCTATCAATATCGGGCCAACTTTTGGTTGAGTTTAGAGGGCGGATTTACAGGAAATGTTCGCTCTGCGAATATTACCACACCAAAAATCATCGTCGATGAAGCTTGGTGGGGAACACAAAATTATGTATCATTCAATGTATCCCGAATTGGCACGCCCAACATTGCTTCTGAAGTAGAATTGGTTTCGAATCAATTTCATGTTTGGGTTCCTGGGGAGCGGATTGTGGACCTTGAATATACACTTGGTTTCTATAATTCCACAGGATCACATATCATTGTAACTGGAGATCCGATAAGCAAGAATTTCATCGCTGTCAATCAACGTTTTTCCAAAGCCGAATTACCCATTGGATCCATCCTCATTATCAATCCTGGTTATCGTTACCGTGCTAATTTTTGGAAAACCTTAGATGGAGGATTCACTGGGAATGTCCGTACCGATAATATCACAACCTATCTCATTGTTATTGATGAGGCTTGGTGGGGAGATCAAGAATTTGTTTCCTTTAATATCAGCCCAGTTGCTGGGGGAGATCTCACTAACTTAGTCGAAGAGGTATCGAATCAATTCTTTATTATCCGATAAGCAATAGAACATCAAAAGAAAGAGCCCAATAACTTGGACTCTTTTTTGATGGGTGTTTCTGGGTTAGTTCACTGGAAGGGATTTGATATATTCGTATAAATCTTGTTCCAAATTAAAGAATACCATATAGAATTCATAAGGGCTTAATAAGGACTCAGGATTAGCTAGAACACCAAGAGCATTGACATAAGTAATTTCTAATGGCTCTGGGAGAGGGCCAAATAGATTTTCGGTGGAATCATAGTAAGCAGTACTCATTTCCATGAGAAGATTGAGAAAACTATTCATATAAGTAAGATTGAGAGTAATTGGTGTGGAGAAGAATGATTGAATCATGTCATCCCAAACAAGTTCTAATTCCGCTTGTGTTTGAATAGCGATGATTTGATCAAATAAGAATGTTAAGTGTGAAGATACAAATTGATTGTTATAAACATCACTATTTAATTGATTAAAGAAGTAATTCCACATCATGTTTAATTGATTCATCAAACGATGCTTTTGATCTAAAAAGGCGAGTTTTACAGGGTCTTCTTCGAAGGCTTCATCCATGTCAACGACGGCTTGAGAGAAGATAGCATCGAGATTTGCAATGTCTGGTTCTGCAAACAACGCCAAGGTAGCAGTTTCTTGAATTTGAGCCATGGCATCATAAGAGGCCGTTGTAATATAAACACTATTTAAAGCTAGTTTTTCTGCTAATAGGTTCGAATAGTGGTTTTGTAGTGCTTTTAACTCCGATTGTGGAAGTTCATCTCCAGCATGATAGAAGTCATAAGCTAATTGAAAAGCGATATCAAAATCGGTTGCGACTTGAATCAATTCTTGAGCCTCTAGATACCATGTTTCGAGAAGTTCTAAGTTTTCAAATCCAACGACACTGTTAAAGAGTTCAAGATAATAATGATCAAGACTTTCTAAAGCATATTGAATCATCACTTCTAAAACCATGTCAAATATGGGGCCACGGAAATCAAAGTATTGGAGTAAGGTTGTCATATGATTGGTGTTGTATTCAAAGGACTTAATGTAAGCATCAAATACAGGGTAAAACTCATAGGGATAACCAGTAATATAGAAATTACCAAGGTAATAATCACTCATTAACTGGTAAACCAATCCTTCAACCAATTCGTCATTTGTTACAAACCAGTTGATTGGAATGGTAAATAAGTACGCTTCATAATCAAGCAGGAGTTGTTCGAGTTCTTCGTAGGTTTCGATAGTCGCAAGCAACTCTAAGTTTTGATCATAAACATCCCAAAAATACAATTGATCATCCGCGGTTTCCCCAAATGAAAGGATCAAATGGATGATGCGGAATTGATAATCGACAAAGTCATATTTTGCATCTTCAAAAGCTAATTTGTCTAAGTCCTCAACATAGGCAGCAACGAGTGCATCAAACGCTTCTAAAACCATGATGTCAAGTTCTTCGATGGTTGCACAAGTAAATAAATCGATTTTATATTGGTCAATGACCGCTTGCATTGCAAGAATGCTTGCTTCGGTAGCGGTCGATTTCATGAATTCAAATTCGAATTCAAGCCAACGAATGTTATCATTGATTTGCATTAAAAGCGGATGCATTTCAACGAACTGACTTTGATGTATAAAGGTGAAGTAGGGTTGAACGATCATCCATAGTTCACTAGCATGATCCATTTCAAAGAGCGCTTCGTCATATAAATCTTGGAGCGCTTCAAGCCCTAGTGGAGTCGTAAATGGAGCGACTTCATTGAAATGTTCGAGTAAGAGATTTTTGAAATATGGAAGGGATACATTGATAATAAATTGTTCAAATTGGCGTAGGATTTCTTCGTTATCGAAAATCATGTGAATCGTACCTAGAGACAGTTCAATTTGACTGTAATACAGATTGTATTGATCTGTGATTTCTTCAGGAATCACATCATAAATCCCCGTCAAATTGTCATATATTTCGGTTAACCGAACTAAGTATTCGTCGATAATCCACGCGTTTTCTTCACTAACAACTAGTTGAAGTAATGCAAGTCGGTATTTTGCATCATTCACTGCATCGGTTAATTCTGAGAGTGTTTTGCTTTCATAAAGGAAATTGAGAGTTAGATTAAACCATTCATCAAAAAGTGGTACTTGGTCTTCTTGAAGAAGCAGTGGTGTTATGTAAATGTAGAGTGTTCCAAACACATCAATCCAATGGTATCGCTCAAGATCAAGTTCAGCGAAAGTAGGATCCATTACATAGGCTGCATGAATTAGATTTAAGTAATCATAATAGAAATTGGAAACTTCTTCCTCAGTGAGAGCGTTTTGAACAGCAAGAATGGCTTCTGCTAGGATTTCATTCATCGCAAGAATACTCTCTGCTGATGCAGTTTTGGATTTATCTGACACAACATACTCCAAGTTGTAGATGACAGTGAGTTTTTGATCTTTCAAAGGATCAAGACTCAAATCACTGACTTCATCGTTGAAGCCCCAAATATGATCGTGCAAATTATAAATGTTTGTTTCTTCTGAAATGAGAAGAAGATATTTTTCATATAAAGCATCGAGGGCTGCTAAATCATCTTCAATCAGGACTTGTTGGAAGTAGAGATAGTTTTCTTCTAAATCCTCTAAAGTGGAAAGTCTAGCAGGAATCAAATAGAGGGGAACAAGTTCCATTTTTGCGGATAAGAAATAATAAGTTGCGTAGATTCCAGAAGCCGCGAATTTGATTTCATTCACCCACTCAAGGCTCAATTGAAGTAATAAGGGATCGTCAATTTCAAACATTTGATTCCAGTTTTGAATCATCATGTTTAAATCATAAGTGAGAAATTCGATATGTTGAGCTTCGACAGGTGCTTGATACTCAAAGGGATATTGGAGTAAATACGCTAAGGCATTATCATATGCCACCCAAACCGCTTCGACTGTCATTGCATCATAGATGAGATCGATGAGTTCTGTATAAGGTGTATAGAATAAATCAAAAGCATCGTCTTCAAAAATCATCGTGTATTGAGTTTGCCAGAAAACATCAAATAAGAAGCTAGTAGCTTGGTCAATCGCATCAAATAGGAGTTTCATTTCTGGAGATGCGATAAAGGCTTGTTCAATCGCCATAATGGCATTTTGTTCGAGCAAATCGAGAGCTGGATAATCGTAAGGTTCAATCATTGTTACATCGAAAGTGAATTGGTCAACGATGAATTGCATAGCAACAATGCTATCTGGTGTCGCATAAGGAGCTCTTGAACTAGCTTGCCAAGTTACAGCGAATATACGTTGTTCTATGTCACCTGCCCAGTGATCAATGGGTAAGGAATGGAGGAAAGATAAGAATTCATCCACGATATCCCATACCTGAGATAAATCATATGCATTTTCTATTCTAAATACTGCATCTGCATAGCGATTAGCAATATCTTGATGGAAATCCTCATGAATCATTGGTAGTATTTGATTCGTTTCCGAATCAATCACTTCAATGGCTTCCAGTCTGACGATGTCAATAATTAAGACATTGAGTGCCTCATAGGTATCAATCGAGAGTTTGATGATACTGACAAGGTTTTCTTCCATGTATACTCTTGCGACGTAATCCGAATACAGGAATTCGATTTCAGTAGGATCGCCTTCTCCAATGGTTTCAAGCGCCATCAAGTAGAATTGATCAATCTGATTCATTAACCATTCTCTTTCTTCTGTGTAGTCACCAAATTGGAATGAGGCATCGATCCATTCTTGAACACAACTTTCATAAATGAAACGCATTTCTTCTTTCGTCATTGCTTCTTCTAAAAGGTCTTGATGCGTCTTCAAAATGTCAAAGAAGAGACCGCGATCTTCAGGTTTTTGTAATAACGGATCAATGACTTGGACATAGATAAATAGGAGCTCATGAATTCGTTGCCGATTCATTTGAACTTCTTGTTTTAATGGATCAAAGACGTATGCGTCATCGATGGCTTGATAGAAACTATCTAATAGTTGATCGAACTGTTCAGGCAGATTCAATGTGTCTGCCGTTAACAAATGTTGATTTAAAATGAGTTGCATGGCAAGAATACTATCATCAGTTGCGAAATGCATGCGATAATGAAACTCATTTAGCATTTGCTCTTTCGTTTGATAGCGCATCATGTAGACATCATCAATGTCAAAGTAGAATAATACGATTTGTTCATGATACTGCCAGAACATGTCACTTAATGCACGGACATGCTCTTGTAATGGTAATTTGTCCATGACTTCAAGAACCAATTGATCAAACTGATCTTTCGATTGTTGTGTGGCAGTTTGATAATTCATCGATTGTTTCACTTCATTGACTAATTCTGTCATGATTAGGATTTGATCATTCTTAATTTCTTGCATCGGCAAGAGAATGACTGTAGTACCAGCATCAATCATACGCAATGTCACAATCGCATCCACTGCATTGGTCGATCCTTCTTGAATCAATTGCCCTACCATATGGATGACGATAGATGAAGTGTTTAATTCTAAGTAACAACTCATTTGATCCATGTTTAGCTCTTCGTCTGGATTGATTCCAAGCATATCAAGTACATCAGGAGTAATCGGATAATCATAGATGTGTTCGCCTGGTCGTTTGACAAAGAGTTCAATTTCAAACATACTGACATCAATATCTACTTCGATGGGCCAGTCACGGTTTTCGATATGCCAGGGTTGATCTATTTCGCGTTCGATTCGTGTATGGAATGGCATCGTATTGGGATATTGTCCCATAAAGACTTCATAGGATTCCCGCATCCGATGATTGAACCATTCGCCATCACCTATCTTGGACATTTCTTCTTCCATACGATAGGTGTAGGTTTCATGATTCATAGTTTGAATCTTAAACATACTACTTTGACGATATTCTTCAACACCCATTGGGGTTTGAATCATTGCTTGGATGGTTCTTGTTCCTGTTAAGTTGTTCATTTCCGACCTAGCAAAGAATTCAAGAATGCCACTGACATCCATTTCCCATTGTGCATGGAGTAACGTGTTTCTCGTAAATGGTGTGTAATTGGTATAGTGTAAATCATTGACTGTGAATCCAGTAACCCATCCTTTAAAAATGTAACCATCACGAGTTGGAATGGGAAGATCTATGGCATCGCCTTTTGGTACAGAGATGATTAATGGGGTTCCTTCAGGCAGGGTTCCACCATTGCCATTGAATTCCACCGAAACCATTTGAGGTATAACCGATCCATCAGGAACGGCTTTATAAATGGTTACAACGCCATCAATGACCCAAAATCCCTCTTCATTAATGGAAATCGTAGGAGCAGTTCCAGGTTGACCTGCTGGACCAACCAAGGTTGCTAAGTCAATGAGGTTCACCCAATCGAGGTCTCCTACGTATTGCCATTGAATCCAACCTTCATGAACACGTAAAGTAATGGTTTTTCCGGGAATTCCTTGAGGTCCAGAAAGTGTCGCAAGTTCTACGAGGTTGACCCATTCAGTATCCCCAACATATTGCCATTGTAAGAATCCTCCGGATACACGGAACACTGCTTCTTTTCCATTGGCGCCAGAAGGACCCACAAGTGTAGCTAGGGCAATGAGGTTATTCCAAACTGGATCCCCCACATATTGCCATTGGATAAATCCTTCAAAGACCCGGAAAGTTGCTTCTTTTCCAGGATTTCCTTGAGGTCCTAACAAAGAGGCTAAACTAACTAGATTATTCCACGTTGTATCGCCTGAGTATTGCCACTGAATGAATCCATCAGATACACGCAGTGCGACTTCACGTCCGGCTGGACCACGAACCTCTTCCAGCCATTCTTCATACGTTCCAGCGAAAGCACCACTGGAAATGGCAAGGCTGTAAATTTCCATCAGTTGTAAAGTTAATTCTGATTCAGTAGTCGTCGTTGAAGGGTCAAGCGAAGTTGTTGTCGTTGTTGTCGTCGTTGTCGTGGATGTTGGTGGCATCGTAAAGGTTGTTGATGTATCACAACCTAGAAGAGCACCAACCAGGAGCAAACTCAGAAGTCCGAACAAAAAAAGTCTTCTCATACATTCCCCTTCTTTATATTATCTGACTTGTGTTACTATCTTTATAATACCCCCATACTATTACTCTTTCAATAGTTTAGCCGATTCTTTCTCTTAATACGGTATTTTTTTGTTTAGTCAAGCAATGGTTTGGCTTAGAAAAAGCAAAAACTCCTCTTACGAGAAGCTTCCACTTTAGTGAAGGTGTTGATTCATTGTTCGGAAATCAGATCGCGATTAACAAAAGCTTTCGTTATCCATTTACGGCTTCGCCATCGAACATATAGCCAAACTCCACGAAACAATTCATCAAATACAAAAGCCAACCAAATTCCAATTAATCCAAATTTGAGGACAATTCCTAAGTAATAAGCTAAGGGTACTATAAAAATCCAAGTGACAAACACATTTAATATCACAGGAAAGCGAACATCACCAGACGCTTTGAGTGCATTAGAAAAGACAACCCCAAGTCCTCTTCCAATTTCCACTCCAATGTCAATCACGACTACCCATTTCACCAGTTCGATGATTTCCGGGTTTGATGTAAATAAACGAATGATTGGAACGATCAAAATCATGACGATACTATTCATAAGAATCATAGAAAAAACACTTAACCTAGCGGTGAATACCGCGATTTGATAGGCTTCCTCTGTTTTTCTCTCGCCAATTAAGTTACCCACAATGACGGCGCTAGCCTGTGTTAAAGCGACTGTGCTAAGGTAGATGAACATAGCAATGTTGCTATAATAGGTTCTGGTGTTTAATGCAATGACTCCGATCGTTGTGATAAAACCAGCCACCACAATTTGGGATACTTGATAGGAGATATTTTCTCCTGTTGAGGGAAGACCAATGCGCAAAATATTCCGCAAGATATCTTTTGGGAAAGGATGTAGATGACGAAAAGAAAGCGTTCGATCGACATTTCTTGTTAAGACAAAGAAGAAAATGAGGAAACCTGTTGTTTGACTGATAGCTGCAGACAAGCCTACCCCAACAACCCCTAAAGAAGGATATCCTAAAAGAGGAAGACCGTAAATAAATAAATAGTTGAGTGAAATCGAAAGCAAGTTTGGGATAATGGCGATTTTCATCCCCAAGGAAGTATATCCATAACTACGGATAATCGCTGATATTGAAAAAGACATCGCTTGAAAAGTTGTACTAAAGGCAATGAAGCGAATGTAGGTCGTTCCTGCTTGTAGTAGATCATCTTTTAGTCCTACTAGCGAAAGTAACGGATTAGCAAAAAAGAATAGAATAAGCGATCCGATGAAGCCTGCAATCGCGATGACTAGTAGTGAAACGGTTGAAGTCTTGGACACCTCCTCTTGTTTTGAAGCACCAAGATATTGAGCAATGATGATTCCTGTGCCAACGGAGATAATCATGAAGAGAAGATGGAAAAAGCCAATGACCATATTGGTCACACCAATCGCACCTGCAGCGTTGTTATCATATCGAGCAATCATGATGGCACCACTAATCCCAATCGTCATTGCTAATCCGTTTTCGATTAAGAGTGGCCACGCCATCTTGATGAGTTTTTTCTTTAAAGGTTGAAGCATTTGTTTGACCAAGGGCATCCCTTCTTTCGACAACATTATATCATGAGGAAATCAATCCTAAGTAGACCATTCATCGTTTTATTTCCGAGATTTGGAAGAATGATGACTTCAATGTAGAAAAACGAAAGATTGTAAGGTGTAACCGTTTACTTTGTGGTATCTATTTGGTATGATAAAGTGTATTTTAAGGAGGTAACATGAAAAAGATTGTATGGATGATTCTTCTGCTTTTCACTATTTTGGGACTCGTTGCTTGTCAAACCACAACGACTCAATCAACGACCACACAACCAACAACAGCCTCGACAACAACGACTTCTACCCAAACAACGACCTCTGAAGTGACAACGACCCTAACCACAACGACAACCGCCCCCACTCCGACCATTGGGGATATTATCGGACTCGATGACATTCAAGTTATTA
>CAZABW010000064.1:0-9057 GCA_964483655.1 uncultured Candidatus Izemoplasmatales bacterium | reverse complement strand
CACGTCGAGACAGTCTCGTTGCTTTCCATAAAACAACCGTAATTTTCCTATTGTCGACCTATACAAAATTTACGATTTTGACACTGTAGAGACAAAATTAAAGCCATCCGCCCTTTTTTCAGGGTATCGGATGGCTTTTTTTCGTTATCGGATTTGATTCGGATTTTGTGGAATCATATTTTTTAGCACAAATTACCTTTTTTATTGTTTTTTGTTGTATGACACAACATATTATTCAATTCTAGTGTAAGCGTCAAATAAACGACACCTATACAAAAAGCCCTGATCAATCGCAGTATTGCGAACAATCATGGCTTCTCATTAGAAACGATTCTGAAAAAGTCAGTCTTGAACTGAAGGTTCTTGCGATGTGTTGGTTTTCACCCTGCATCGATCCGGAATCGAAGCGGACCAGGGAAGAAGATCGTCCAGTTCCCTTTGACTCTTGAGGTCGATGTTGGGAAGTCGTTCGAACAAGTATTCGAGATAGTGATAGGGGCTGAGTCCGTTTTGCTTCGCCGTCTCGACAATGCTGTAAATCGTCGCACTGGCCAAAGCACCCTTTGGCGTGTTTGAAAACAACCAGTTCTTTCTCCCAATCACGAAGGGTTTGATCGCCCGTTCGGCGCGATTGTTACTGAGATCGAGGGACGGATCTTCGAGCACCGTCGTCAGTTTCCCCCATTGATTCAAGCAGTACTGGACCGCTGTCCCCAACGCACTCTTCGGAGGCACCTGTCGCTCCTTCGCAATCAGCCAGGATCTGAATTCATTGAAGACTTTCTTGGTTTGCTGCTGCCGCGCCGCTTGACGTTCTTCGGCGCTCTTGCCTTCGATGGAGCGCTCGATCCGAAACAGCTGATTGCAGAAATCAAGCCCTTCCTGCGAAGCCAGAAGTGTCTGGTCCGATCCCTTCGGACACGCCTTGATCGCTTCGTCGAACTTCCGTCTCGCATGCGCCATACATCCGACCAGTTTCACGCCTTCGATGCCTTGGTATCCGGGATAGCCGTCGGTATGCAAATAACCCCTGAATCCCGATAAGAACGCTCTGGGATGTTTCGTGCTCCGCGTCTCCTGGTACTCGTAAAGCGTGATCGGGGTTGGGCACGCCCCTGTTAGATACACCCACATATAGGACTGGCTCGTGGCTAACCGGTTCGCTTCTTTCAACACCTGAACAGGCGTCTCATCCGCGTGAAGAATGGGATGAGACGACAGAATCGTATGCAGTCTTTGGTAAAGATGATCCAGCCACTTCGCTCCCGCGATCATCCAGTTCGCCAGGTTCTGTCGCGACAGGTCGATGCCGTAGTGTTGGAATTGCGATTCCTGACGATAGAGCGGTACCGCCTCGACATACTTCCGGTTTATAATGAAGGCCAAAAGCGATGGCGAAACCATAGCTTTTGGAATCACCGCAGATGGCATCGCTGCTCGTAAAATCGGTGTCTTGATGTCGTGCGCTTCGCAATGCCGGCACGCATAGACGTTTTGGACGTGTTCGACGACGACGAGCTGCGCCGGAATCACTTTCAGTTCCTTGCGAATCTCTTTTTTCATCACATGCAATTCGTGTTGACACTGCGGACACGTCGTATCTTCCAGTTCGTATTCGATTCGCTCGATGGGCAGATCCTTGAGTTTGGATCCCGGATCCGTCAAGCGTTTCTTGCGCTCGATCGTGATCGTTTCCAAATCCGGTTCGATGGCTTTGGAGGATTGTTCCGCCTCGGCTTCGTTGAATAAATCAAGTGTCAGTTGTCCCGTCGCTTCGCTCGAAGAACCAAAGCGCTTCAGCGTTGCCAGACGCATTTGTTCCTCATACCATTTGAGTTTCAAAGAGAGATCTTCCACGGTGGAAGTCAGGGCTTCGATTTGATATTGTAATTTTTGATTTTCATCAAACAATTCCGCCTGACTTTTGAACGTGTTTTCCATCTCGATTCCACCTTTTCTGACGCTTTTATTCTATCACAAATCATCTAAAAAAGCAATGAATTGCGGCCAAATATAGCCATATTTCATTGCTCATTAAACTAGATTACCGTGTCATAATAGAGTGTCTTGTGGGCTTTGGATATTCCGACGCACTTTGAGCCACTGGACCGACGAGAGTGAGCCACGAGACCGACGAACGTGAGCCACCGTTCCGATTCCAGTGAGCCACCAATCCGACAGTGTGAGCCACTTAATTTGATCACTCGATTTCTTTACCGTTGACTTCCTGTAAAATGAGATTATGCACGGCGACGTGCAAATCGATTTATAGGAGGTCATGGGATATGACCAGGTATCGAGAGATTTTACGTTTACTGAACCAAGGCATCAGTCAAAGAAACATCGCTTTGAGCTGTCCGTGCTCCCGCAACACCGTTTCGAAGGTGGCTGCGAGAGCGAAAGAAATCGAACTGAAATGGCCGCTTGCCCCCGAAATGTCCGACGCCGATCTGGAAAAACTGCTCCTCGGCGATCGAAACCCCGAAGCCGACCGGGTGATGCCCGATTGGGAGAAGATCCGTCGGGACTTGCTCCGGAAGGGCGTCACGCTCAAACTGCTCTGGATGGAATACGTCGAGGAAGCGAAGACGAATCATCGATTCCCCTTGATGTATTCCCGCTTCTGCGATCACTTCCGCGATTTCATGAATGTCGAGCACGCGACGATGCACATCACCCGGAAACCGGGCGAACGCATCGAAGTCGACTGGGCCGGGCAGACAATCTTTGTCGTCGACCGCGATACCGGTGAAACAATCCCCGCCTCGCTGTTTGTCGCCGTCTGCTCCTACAGCCTCTACACCTACGTCGAGGCCTGTCTATCCCAGGACCTTGAGAACTGGATCCAGTGTCACGTAGACATGTTTCGGTTCTTTGCCGGCGTGCCGCAGATGATCGTCCCCGACAACTTGAAGACCGGGGTCGACCGCATCGAACCCGGTGCCATCGTCCTGAATCGCACCTACGAGGAGATGGCGGTCCATTACGGCACCGCCATCCTCCCGGCGCGCGTCCGTCATCCAAAGGACAAACCGAATGTCGAAGGAACGGTCAAAATCGTCTCCACCTGGATCCTCTCGGCGCTGAGAAACCACAAGTTCTTTACGCTTGCTGATCTCAACGCCGAAATCAAGACGCGCCTGAAGGCGTTCAACGAAAAACCATTCCATAAGAAAGAGGGTAGCCGCTTCAGCGTATTTCTCGGGGAAGAGAAACCATTTCTTGCGCCGTTGCCTGCCGCCCACTTTGAACCGGCGCTGTGGAAGACGGCGACGGTCCAGTTCAATTATCACATAGAAGTCGAAAAAATGCACTACTCCGTTCCATATGAATACATCAAACAGGTCGTCGACGTGCGGATGACACGCAGTGTGATCGAAATCTTCGACCATCAGAAGCGGATTGCTTCGCACCTTCGTCTGACCGGAAGACCCGGTCAATACAGCACGCAAGAACTTCACATGCCCGAAGATCATCAGAAATACCTCGAATGGGACGCGACCCGGTTCCTCGACTGGGGAGCCAAAATCGGTTCCTCGACCGTCCAGGCCTTGAAGGCGATCCTCGCCTCCCACAAGATCGAACAACAGGCCTACCGCGGCTGTATGGGCCTCTTGAAGCTGGCGGACAAGTATACGCCTGCCCGGCTTGAAAACGCCGCCGCCAAAGCCCTGTCCTACACATCCTCCCCGAGCTTCAAAAACATCAAAAATATTCTCATCTCCGGACTGGATAAGCCGGATGCCGATACACCGCCGAAAACCGACGAAAACACCGCCCGTTTCGGCTTCACCCGTGGCGCCGCCTATTACGGGGGTGACCGCTCATGACGAACGAAACGACGATCCGCAAGTTGTCCGAGATGCGTCTTCCCGCCATGGCCGACGGGTTTCGCCGTCAAATCGAAGACCCGTCCTATCAATCGCTTTCCTTCGAGGAGCGCATCGGGCTCCTGGTCGATCAGGAATACACCTCACGCAAGAACCATCGACTGGATCGTCTGATCCACGCCGCAACGTTCGATCAGCCACAGGCTTCCGTCGCTGACGTCAATTACGCCGGCGGCCGTCAGCTGGACAAGGGAATGATCGCTTCGCTGGCGTCATGCAACTTCATCCGCGAAGCCCACAACCTGATCATCATGGGTGCCACCGGCACCGGAAAATCGTATTTGGCTTGCGCATTTGGAATGGAAGCCTGTAAGAATTTCTTCTCCGTCCGCTACGTGCGGTTGCCCGAACTGCTCTACGATTTGACCCTCTCGCGCGCCGACGGTTCCTATCAGAAATTGATGAAGGCGCTTCGAAAAGTGGATTTGTTGATCCTTGATGAGTGGATGCTTGTATCCTTGAATGAGACAGAAGCACGTGATCTCCTTGAGATCATTCATGCGAGACATAAAAAGTCTTCGACTGTTTTTTGCTCGCAATTCGCGCCAGCCGGCTGGCATAAAAAGATCGGTGAAGAAACCATTGCGGATGCGATCCTCGATCGCATCGTTCACGATTCCTACTCCATCGAAATCCATGGCGATTCCAAGGACGACCACTCGATGAGAGAAGTCTATGGAATCCACGCGACTTCAGGAAAAATCTAGATCAAATTCATAACAGAGACAAGTGGCTCACGCCATCGGTCTCGTGGCTCACTCCCATCGGTCCGGTGGCTCAACCTCCATCGGTCCGATGGCTCAAGTGAGTCGGTATATGCAGGCTTTCCTTTGCTCGGTTTTCAGCCCTTCCATCAGCCATCGAAACTGTCGCTCTTCCAGGTTGATCATCGTTTCTGTCTTCGACGGCCACTGGAACGCCCCTTTCTCCAGGCGTTTGTAGTACAGCCAGAATCCATTCTGTTCCCACTGCAGGATTTTGATCTTGTTTCGATGCTTATTGCAAAATAGAAAGATCGCGTTCGTAAACGGACTCAGCTTGAACTTTTCTTGGACCAGCGCCGCATAGCCATCAATCGATTTCCGTAAATCGGTTGCGCCGCAGGCGAGATAGATTTTCTCCACCTTCTCCAGCGAGATCATGTTTCTTTCAAAACCCGAATCACGTTCTTGAGAAACTCAAGACGAATGTCTTCCGTGACAGCGACGCGCACGCCGTCGATCTCTAAGATGATTGCGGACGTCTTCGGTTCGGGAGTTGGAGTCCTTATTTCCAACCACTGTGTTTCTGATGTCGATATTGGTTCGTGTTTATATTTCGTGTGCCAGTACTGAAACGTTCGCAACCGGACGCCTAGTTCCTTTGCATACTGAACCTGGGTCTTCCCGCTCCTTAGAAATTCCTCAATCCGTCGCTTCCACACCGCTTGTTTGCTTTCTTCCATGTTTCAACACCTGCCCTTGTGTTCGGAATTATACTTCATTCCTTTTTATAAGGGTAGGTGTGCTTCGCTTGACGCTTACGAAAGAAAAAAAGATGACTACCACTAGGTATTTCATCTTTTTTTGGGCTGGCAATATTTTATGATAAACTTGCAACTAACAAGACAGGTTTTATTTTTAACAAAAATCAATTTATTCTATGACTAATTGAGAAATGATAGGTCCCATCTAGCCAAATTGCACCCACTTGACTGATTGTTATAATATACCCTTTGTATTCATATGTATATTCTCCATCAACTACATCTGAAACAATGCATGCTTGACACCCCTCTATCACTTTAAGCCTTGATGCTTCAATTGTCGGAGCATAAGTAGAAAGGGGATAGGCAAAGTATAAGTCGATGATCTCGTTTGAATTGCTGAACACCGTGAGCCACCTTTCAATGGCTAGATCGATTCGGTTCTCAGAAACGAGTGATATGCTCAATACATTACCAAATTGATCTGCATAGAATACTGTACCCGGAATTGGTTCACCAATCTCAGTTTCATAGCAAGTCGATCCCAATTGTGAAATGAGTAGGTCATATATACTTGAATTTTCTATTTCGGGAGAAATGATGGAAGCACGATCATATAAAAAGGAACCAGAAAACGTTTCAATTTCATGAACGATTGTCACTTCAAAAGGAAAGCTAAATTCAAACAAATTATACACATCCCCAATGAAGCTATATTTACTATTCAAATCTTTCAACCAGTCATCTTCATAATCTAGCTTGATCCCTATGGTGAGAGTATTGGATATGGATGTGATCGATGAAACGTTAGTTTCAATGCCTGTGGTCGTTCGAGAAGAAGCACTGGCGGAAGAAGTAGAGTTATTTAAACTGCTACAACCCATCAAAACAAATGACAAGAATAATGAAAGGAATAAAATAACTTCTCTCTTCATTAAGTTTCTCTCCAATAAAGATTTTTTTTAAAATCATTTCGAATGAAACAAAGACAAGAGTTGAAAAGTTGAATCTCTAGTCTAATCGAGTTTAGAGGATGTTCTTGGTCCAAATAGTTGAAGGAAAGTGGATATTCTCAAAAGATTTGGCGATTGTTGAAAATGCATTGAAACTGTCTATTTTCCCAAAAGTGATCTTATTTGGGATATGTCTTCATAATCAAATTTGACTCTAGATGTTAAATTAAAATACTGCCCAGATTGCCCATATCGGGTGCCGCCCGAATCAAGCGCAACATAGACTACATCTCCCGGCTTGACAGTTCCCCCAATGAAATCAATTTTGATTTCACTCATTTTTGCTCTGTCTGTTCCTTTTAATACTTCAAGAATTTTCACGGTATATGTTTCACCGAATACAACCTCATTATGTCTGGTTTGAATCAATTCCATGACTTGGACTTTCCAAATGTTGTCAGAAAAATTCACAATCTTTGAGATATCAGTTTCAGAAGTATATGATTCTCGTGAGTTCTTTTGAAGGACTAATTTTTCGACATAAGAAATGACGGAATCTTTATTGACTTCCTTAACCAAATCGGTTCCGTTTTCAATAATAATAGAGTGAATTCCCATTAATGATGAATATTGAGAAATCGACTGATCGAGTGCCAAAACCATGTCACCGGGGATATGGAAAACATCGTGCAAAAAATATGTTTTGTCAGTGATTGTGACTGGTAATAGATACTCATATCCTTCATAGAAAGTGCAATCGTACATAGGATTATATCCTAGTTGTTCTGAAATTACGCCATAATCATGCAAATAGACTTTAATAGTTTCCGGCTTTCTGCTTTCATAACTAGAGAATAGGATTGATGTGATCTCGAATTCATATTCGACATATGAAGAAACTCGTAATGCATTGAAAACACTAGTATCTGGAATATTATCACTCAAATTACTACCTACATTTACACCAATTAGCCGTCCTATGAACACATCATCACTGTATTGAATTACAGACTCAAAACTGTAATTAATCGGGATAACAGAAATATCGTTCTCCTCATAATCACCACTAGAAGTATTGATTTCATCAAGATTATTAGTAGAGGTAAACCCCACACAGCTTATCAACGAAAAAAATAATAATATTGCAATAATACAAAGAGTTTTTTTCATTGAATTTAGTCTCCCTTAATCATAAATATAATCCCAGATTTGATAAAGGTGTGCTTTTTCATCGTTTTGCAAAACAGAAGTTGAGTATGTTCCATTCATAACTGCATAATTTTCTATACCGCCAATATCATTGTACGAATGTCCCGCAAATCCAAGTGCATGGCCCATTTCATGAGTCAAAACAACATTCATCCCAAACTGATCCTCATTTTCAGCATAGTTAATTATATCTATGTACATTTGGTGATATTCAAAAACCCTTAGGATTTCATTTCCATAAATAACGAATCCAACAAGATTGGAGGAGACAACACCGCACACTCCAGCCCCAGGAACACTGTCGTATCCTAAATCTTCTATTGTTCCGCCATATATTCGAATATCAGCACTCGTCTCATAAGGCGTTGTTTGGAAGTTATTGATAAAAGGGTTTAAAGCGTTATCCCATTGGTTCGTTGAATAGGGAATAGCCGCGGTAAAAGCAGTGCTAAAGGCGGGATCCGATAATACATCATGGTTGTATATGTATAAATCAATATTCCTCCTTCCGACCCCATAAACGTAATATTCAGGCTCAAAATACCCAAACGCATATGAAAATCTAGTGTCCTGATAATCCCAATTGTATATTCTGGTAAGGTAAGTTAAGGTGGCATCTGCTAAATCCCAAGTGATTCTGCTTTCGGAAACGGACTTCAGTGTTAGTGCTCTCCCATTTACATTTGTTCCATCCGAAACTCCTATTGAATAAGAGTATGGTGAAAAACTGCTTCCTTTCGGGACAAAAATGTACTCTGTGACGCTCGTATCCGTCCCATCTAATTCAACAGAAATAGTGTTTATAGAGTATATCTTCCATTTGGTATTATCAGAAATAGATGAATATTGTTTGATTGCCCATGTGGAAGTGTCGTACCCCATATACTTGCCACTATAAATATTCTTTATAGTATAGTATAAATCTGACCCCTTGATAATTTCCCATTGTCTCCATGAAGAAATGGTTGACAAATTGCTAGCATTCAGGTCCCACTGATGGATAATAGTGCCGGCATCAACCAAAGGGCCATATAAATCAGCATATTTTCTTGTGTCTATATTCTGCATAAAGTATGTACCGTTGGAAACATCCTCTTGTTTATAGAAAGTCCACTTTGTAGCGGTAGAAGTAAGTGAGTTGCTCAATTGAAGTTCATCCACAGAAGAGTTCACAGGTGATGCGAGATATTGGTAATTCCATGATTTTGGTTTAATTATATACTTTCCTTCATTGTCAACATAAATAACCCATTTTGTGTAATCATTAAGTGCTGTAAATTGTTTTATGTTATTTTTATTAATTCCAGTGTTTTGACTGTCAACGCCAATATACTTGTTGCTATAGACCGACTTAATGCAGTAGTAACCATCCTCCAATTTGGAGATGAACCAATTTTCTTGTAAGTCAGGATGATATACCCACTCATGAATGAGTGTACCATTCAATGTGGAAGGACCATGAATGTCAATATATTTGCTACTATAGTTGCTTTGAATGTAATAGTTTCCCCCAACATCAGCAAAACTGTACCCAATAATA
>CAZABW010000063.1:8087-9434 GCA_964483655.1 uncultured Candidatus Izemoplasmatales bacterium | reverse complement strand
TTTTGAATAAAATGGTTTTACCAACAGCACTCCTTGGTGGAGTTGTTGGATTGCTGTTATCGAGTGAAGTGATTCCAGGATCGTATGTAATCGATAAAACGATGATGGAAGCGATTGTGTATCATGCTTTAGCAATTGGATTCATTGCATTAGCGCTAAAAGATAAGCAAGTCAAGAATAAACGAAAAGTTTGGTCAACAGGCATGATTATAACCAGTACCTATGCGTTACAAGGATTTATTGGGATTTTATTAGTCATGTTATTCTTTTCACCAACATTTATCGGTGCTGGGATGTTACTACCATTGGGGTTTGGTCAAGGCCCTGCCCTAGCGATTAGTTTTGGGTCGACTTGGAGTACGCTTCTAGAGGGCCATGGGGTTGCATTAGGTGCGTCCTTTGCGTTTTTGGGATTCTTGTGGGGTGGCATTATTGGTGTCATCGCGATTAACATCTTTGCACGGAAAAAAGGATTTCAAAAACCAAAAAGTTATGATGAACAATCAAGTAATAAAGAACTAATCGAAATAGAAACGGTCAAAGAAATTAGTGTCCTAGACGGATTAACTACTCAAGTTGTTGTTCTATCGGTTATATATGGGTTAGTTTGGCTCACATTAACCATTTTAGAGGGCGTATTACTTCCGATTGGTAATATTGGGAAAACCATCTTTGATTTATTATCTGGCTTTAATTTCGTCATTGGGATTGCATACGCATTGCTTTATAAGCTAATTTTGAATCAGTTTGCGAAAAAAGGGAAAAATATACGCTTCATGACGAATAACTACATTCTGTCGAATATTAGTTCCACTGCATTTAACTATATGATTGCAGGGGGAGTCTTAACAATTACTGTTTCCTTTTTTGAACAATATGGTGTATTATTATTAGTTGTCAGCACCGTTGGAGGATTATTGACACTCCTTTATACCCGTTTTGTAACGTATCGAGTCTATCCGAAGTTCAAGGACGAATACTTTGTTGCGTTATTTGGGAACTTAACTGGTGTCGCTTCGACCGGAATTGCTTTGTTAAAAGGACTGGATCCCAAACTAGAAACACCAGTCGCAGAAGAATTGGTCCTGGGTGCGGGGACAGCGATGTTAATGGCTTTACCCTTGTTCGTCATTTTAATGCTTCCAGCGAATGCTGCGAACAGTGGTGGAAATTTAGATTTAATTAGTTATATCACTTTATTTGGATGTTTGATTTATACTGTTGTGATGTTCTTGATTTTGATGCTTCGAAAACGGAAACTCGATAGTTAATCAACCCAAAATATTTAGGGGGAATAGTTATGATTTACGATTTTCAAACAACGATTTTTGAAATGCAATCACCCAC
>CAZABW010000063.1:4347-7987 GCA_964483655.1 uncultured Candidatus Izemoplasmatales bacterium | reverse complement strand
AAGGAACGAACGCCATTATTGGATGCTAAAGGGCATCTCATTCAACCGGGATATGCAAAGCAACCCTATTTTCAATATCAAAGGAACGCTATAAAAGCTCCATCTTGGAGAATCAAAGAATGGGATTATTACGCAGTATTGAACCATCAGGTTGGTTGTAGTTTAACAATTGCAGACTTAAGTTATTCTGCGCTACTGTCCATAGTTTTCTTCGATTTTCAAAACAAGAAATTATGGAAAAAGACTAAATTACTTTGGTTTACATTTGGGAAATTAGGACTACCTTCTACTTCACTAGAAGGAGATGTTGGGTATGAAGATCAAGAGATTTCCATTCGGTTTGTCCGGAGGAAAGACGAACGGGTCTTAACTGCTTGGGTGAAGGATTTCCTTCCCGGCAAGGATTTATCCTGTGAGTTTCAGGTCCAAGATATGAAAGACGAGTCCTTGGTGATTGCGACCCCGTGGAATAAGAAACCAAAAGCGTTCTATTATAACCAAAAAATAAACTGTATGCCAACCAAGGGGTCTGTTCATATTGGACAAGAGGACTTTGTGTTTGACCCAAAGGAATCGGTAACTGTACTGGATTGGGGACGTGGCGTTTGGACGTATAAAAACACGTGGTATTGGAGTAATGCTCAAGGCTATGTCAATGGAAAACGATTTGGGTTTAACTTTGGATATGGGTTTGGGAATACGCAAAATGCTACCGAAAACATGTTGTTTTATGATGGAAAGGCTCATAAGTTAGAGGATGTATTCTTTGACTATGATCCAGGTGACTATCTTAAACCCTGGACAATTTCATCCCCTGACGGTCGAGTTCAGTTAACGATGACGCCGATCTTAGACCGCCAAGATGATATAAACTTTATCATCATAAAAAACTTAGGACATCAAGTTTTTGGCACCATAAGTGGAACGGTGATACTCGATGATCACACCGAACTACAAGTGAATCAAATCATGGGCTTCGCAGAAGTCATTACCAATCATTATTAGGAGGATATTATGAGCGACAAAGAAATCATTCTACAACTTTTGGATGACAATAATCTTGCGCCAATTCAATTGATTGATGAAGAAGGAAATCACTTTGAAATGGCCCAATTAGGCATTATTCCGAAGCACGGTGTTGTGTATGCAGTCTTAGATTTACTAAAGATTAATCATGAGGATGTATCCCCAGAAGATGCTGGACTTGTGATACTTGAACTCGACTTTGATCCCGAACAAGATGAGTACTTCATCACAACAGTCGAAGACGATGATTTGTTTGAAGAAATCGTTGAAGCTTATGAGGCATTAGACGGGGATTCCTAGTTCGTTTGATTGCTTATTAACCATGTTTTTGATACAATAAGACCAGACTACAAGAAAGAATGGTGAGAGTTTCATGGACTTAGTTCAAAAGACAAAAGATATTCGCAAGAGTGTCTTAGAAATGATTGCCCACCTTGGCGTAGGCCATGTTGGGGGATCTTTATCGATTGTGGATGTGTTAACAGTTTTATATTACAAACATATGCGGATTAACCCTCAAAACCCCAAAATGGTTGGACGGGATCGCTTAATCATCAGTAAGGGTCATAGTGGACCTGCGCTTTATGCTGTTCTTGCAGATTTAGGATATTTTCCCAAAGAATGGTTACTTACCTTAAATCAATCCAACACGAAGTTGCCTTCTCATTGTGACATGAACTTAACCCCGGGGGTTGATATGACAACCGGGTCCCTAGGTCAAGGGTTTTCCGCTGCGGTAGGTGTTGCCCTAGGAAGTCGCATTAAAAATGACAAAGCGACGATTTATACCATCATTGGTGATGGAGAATCTCAAGAAGGCCAAATTTGGGAAGCTGCAATGTTTGCGGGAAATCAGCATTTAAATCGTTTGATAGCATTTACAGACTTAAATGACGCCCAAATTGATGGCCCCACAAACGAAATCAACCCGATTTATCCGATTGATAAAAAATGGAAAGCTTTCGGTTGGAATGTTATCGTTGTTCAAGACGGAAACAATGTTTTCCAAATTGATGAAGCCATTGCTCAAGCGAAGCGCAGTCGGAAACGTCCGACTATGATTTTGCTCAAAACCATTAAAGGCAAAGGGGTATCCTGGATTGAATCCATGGGGTACGCAAACCATAACTTTAATCTCTCCAAAGATCAACTCGATACTGCATTAAAGGAATTGGTGTAAGATATGTACGAAGGAATGGAAATGCGAGTTGTATTCGCAAAAGAACTAGATCGTATCATGGCTACAGACCCCCGTATCGTATTACTGGATGCGGACTTAAGCAAAGCCAACGGACGAGCAGAATTGCATAAAAAATATCCTAATCGCTCCTTTAATGTGGGAGTTGCAGAGGCCAATATGATTGGGGTAGCTTCGGGATTATCCAGTTATGGCTTTATTCCTTTTACTTCTACATTCACCCCCTTTTCCACGCGTCGGGTTTGTGATCAAATCACGATTAGTGCAGCTTATGCTAAGCAAAATGTAAAAATCATCGGCACAGACCCAGGATTATCAGCGGAGTTTAATGGCGGGACTCACATGTCTGTCGAAGATATTGGGGTGTTACGAAGCATTCCAGATTTAGTAATCTTTGAACCCGTGGATAATACTCAACTAGTTAAGTCGCTTCCTCAAATCATTGATTATTATGGTACCATCTATATTCGTCTATTTCGTAAGATTACACCGGATGTATTTACCGAAGATTACGTTTTTGATTTATTTAAAGCTGATGTTTTACATGTTGGGAAAGATGTAACATTAATTGCTTCAGGGATGATGGTGAAACCGACTCTTGAAGCAAAAGACCAGTTAGAAAAAGAAGGGTATAGTGTGGAAGTCATCAATGTACATACCATCAAGCCGATTGACCAACAAACCATTCTAGACAGTGTTAAGAAAACAAAGGCTGTCGTAACAATTGAAAACCATAATGTCATCGGTGGACTCTATTCTGCCGTTAGCGAAGTGTTAGCTGCGCATTATCCAGTTCCAGCCGAAAACATTGGGATTCAAGATCGGTTTGGTCAAGTTGGCAAATTAAAGTTCTTAATCCCGGAATACCAAATGACCGTAGAGGACATTGTCCATAAAGCAAAAAAAGTCATCAGTAGAAAACACTAAAGTTTTCAAGTAGCACTTTTCAAGTAAGGTGGATTGTGATATCATTCGAATGGATACGATTTATATTTATATAAAAAAGGAGATCCTCAATGAATATCTTTTATTGTAAGCATTGTAAACGAATTGTGTATACTTTTTATGGTGGGGGCAATTTGACATGCTGCGGAGATGAAATGACGTTACTTCAACCGAAACGTAGAGATGTCGGAAATGAGAAACATTTACCTGTTGTTGAACGTTTGGGAGAACATCAAATCAAAGTTACAGTGGGAAGTGTGCTTCATCCAATGACCGAAGAGCACCTGGTTCAATGGGTCTTTGTTGCTCAAGATGACCGCTTCCAAATTAAAACATTTGAAGCACAACAAGAACCAGTTGCGATCTTTACAATCCAACCAGAACAATCGATTAAAGTCTATGAATTTTGCAATCTTCATGGATTATGGCTTACCGAACTATAATCAAGGCAAAGTCAAAAAACAAGCCGAA
>CAZABW010000063.1:0-4247 GCA_964483655.1 uncultured Candidatus Izemoplasmatales bacterium | reverse complement strand
ATTGATCAATTACTTGATGAATACTCAATCCTTTTATCAGGTGTTGGATTGTTGGTGACAGCTACTGTCCTATATTTAATTGGATACCGACGTTATCGGCACGGTTCTGGATCTGTTTCCTATAAGGAAGCACTTCTCATTGGATTAGCTCAAGCAGTTGCATTGGTTCCTGGGATTAGTCGCTCGGGAATGACGACATCTATGGGATTGAAAAAAGGTCTCAATATCGAAACTGCATTAAAATTTTCGTTTATGATGTATATTCCTATTTCGATTGGATCCATTCTTCTCTATCTACTAAAAATTACACAAATGGAATCATTGAGCGAGTTGTTCCCAAGTTCAATCTATTTTCTATACTATGGGTTGGCCTTTATAGGCGCACTTATCGCGACATACTTAGCGTTTAAAATCATCTATAATGTTTTTCGTTCGAACAAACTGAAATATTTCAGTTATTATTGTTTTGTTGTTGCTTTAGGGTCAATCGCCTTGTATTTAATGTCGATTTAAACAAAAGCATCAGGAGGATTTACTATCATGACGTTTTTAGAAATGGTTATTGAAACCATTAAATACATCTTTTTAGGGTTGGTTCAAGGGATAACGGAAGTCATCCCTGTTTCGTCGTCGGGTCATGTGGCAATCGCTCAGTTGATTTTCCAAATTCAAACAGATGAAGGCCTTTTATTTCTAATTCTTGTAAATACGGGGTCCTTAATTGCCATCCTTTATCATTTTCGGAAGATGATTGGTCGAATCATCCTTAATTTCTTTACTTTTTTCTCTGTTAGTAAGCGAACAGAAGGGGTTCAAGATGATTTCTGTTATGTTTGGAAATTAGTTGTTGCGTCGATTCCAGCGGCATTTGTAGGGTTCTTATTTTCTAGTCAAATTAGTGGGCTCTATCAAGATTATGGTCTCGTTGTCGTTGGGGTTGGTATGTTAGTAACCGCCACCCTTCTCTTTGTTGTCAAAGACTATGCGAAAGTCAATGGTCGCCAAACGATCACTTTCAGAGATGCAATAGGGATTGGATTGTTGCAGATGTTTGGATTAGTTCCTGGATTATCTCGGAATGGGATAACCACTTCAACAGGCTTGTTTCGAAAAATGTCGATGGAGACATCGCTGAACTTTTCGTTGTTGTTATCGATTCCTATCTCGATTGGCTCGTTATTGAAATATGCGTATATCTTAATCCAAGACCCCACGGGGAACCAACTAGGATTTGATCCTACCAGTGGCTATCATTACCTATTCTATTTTATGGCATTCGTTGCAAGCGTAGTTTCGACTCGATATGCGCTTAAATTCTTGTATAAGTATTTCCGTCGTGGACGATTAGTTTACTTCAGTATCTACTTATTTGTTGTTGGAGCAATCGCCTTAACCTTCGGGTTACTGCAATTACGATAGACTTTCATTGTAATTTTATAAGTTTTAAGGTAAACTAATGATAATAGTGACCTCACTTTGAGAAAGGAAACACTGCTATGGATGAAAACATTCGACAAGACATTGTCACCGAAGAAGGAATAACCCTATCTGAGTTATTTCAAATTGTATGGAAGAATATCACACTTGTTATTCTAGTTACTTTATGGGTAACCATTATTGGTGTGATTTATACGTTTGTAGTCGTTGAACCAACGTATACGGCAGAAGCATCGATTATGGTTCAAACAGATGTCTCTAGTACTACACCGAACGAACAATCAGCGATTCAAGTTGCGCTAGCATTAATCCCAACCTATCAGGACTTTATGGTTAGTAGAAAAGTATTAACTTCGGTTGTTAATGATGTACCCGGCTTACCAGAGAATTACTCTTTAACTGCTTTAAAAAATAGTTTTACGATTTCTAGGTCAACGAATTCGCTTGTTATCTATATTAAGGTCGTTCATAAAGACCCTGCGTTAGCGATGGAAATTGCGAATCAGTTAGTGGAAAACTCGATTCTTATCGCTGATAACGAAGAAACAGATTTTCGTTCACTCAAAGATAAACTCCGAATCGTCGATTTAGCCATTCAACCAACAACTCCAACAGCCCCTAATAAACCTTTAAATATTATCATCAGCTTCTTGCTCGGAGGTATTTTATCATTTGGAATCATTTTTATTAAAGAGCTCTTTAACAATAAGTTCCAAAGTTCATCCGAAATGGAAAAATATCTAGGAATTAATGTGATTGCGGCAGTGCCTGGAACCGTCAAAGAAAGAAAGTTGGTGGACTAAATGGAATTTTTTGAATATAAAAATGTTGTCATTGAAACACCACATTCCATGGAAGCAGAAGCCTATCGTAAACTTGAATTAAACATCGCGATGACAGGGTTAAATCAAAGAATGCAAGTCATTCAATGTACCTCGCCTACTCCTCAAGATGGGAAAACAACGACTTCAATTAACTTAGCAGCGGTTTACGCTGAAAAAGGGAAAAAAGTCATCTTATTAGACTTTGACTTACGACGTCCAAAAATCCATCGTGCTTTTCACCAAATCAATGATCGCGGTTTATACGATTATGTAACGGAAAACCAAGACTTTCATGAACTGATTATCCAAGATGAGTCGAAAGTTGATTTATTACTGACTGGGAAGAAACTCCAGTTCCCTCACATTGTGTTGGAGTCCAAACGGGTTAAAGATTTGATTGAATCCTTACGTAGTGAATATGATTACATTATTATTGATACTCCACCGGTTTTATCTGTAACCGATCCTTTAGTTGTGAGTAAGTATGTCGATGGAGTTGTCTTTGTCGTTGCGTATAATAAAACGAGAAAAGATGATGCAAAAGAAGGATTGAAAATGCTTAAATCGAATAACGCTAACATCATTGGTGGTGTATTAGCCAACATCGATATGCGTCGTCGTCGTGGCTACGGTTATGGGTATGGCGGATATCATTATTACTACGGCGATACGGAAAAAGAATAAGGAGTCGAGGTGATTATTCGTGATTGATGTTCACGCCCATCCCTTACCCTATGTTGATGACGGTTCTCCTGATTATGAAGCATCGATAGCATTATTAAAAGATGCGTACCAACAAGGGATTCGCATCATGTTTTGTACCCCTCATTACATTAAATCTCGGGGATACTTAAGTAAAGCAAGTGAAAATGAAGTCGTATTTGAAGAACTTAAACGACGACTCAAGGAAGCTGACATTCCTATCGAACTGCATCTAGGAACAGAAATCTATTACTCTTTACAATCCGTGAAAGACTTGCGAGATGGAATCGTGAAACCGATTGGTTCAACCAATCGAGTCCTACTCGAGTTTCATGAAACCGAAGAACAAGAAGACATTGCGGAAGCGATTCATAATATGAAAGCACTCAAATTAGTGCCAATCATTGCTCACGTGGAACGATATAGTTATATTAACAAAGTGGAACATTTAGAAATCATTAAGAAGATGGGTGGATTGGTTCAAGTCAACGCCTCCTCCATTCTTGGTAAAACGGGACGTGTATCACAGAAAGTACTATTAAAATGGATTAAACTAGGCTTAATCGATTTTATTGCCTCTGACGTTCATGTCTTTCGTAAGAATGATTTTCAAGAAGCATATCAATTCGTTGAAAAGAAATGTGGGAAAGAAATCTCGATGCGACTTTTCAATAATCCACTTGCGTTTCAATAAATCCCATTCACTTTCGTAATCTTCACAAAAATTAGGCGGAAAGTTCACAGAAACACCATAATTCTTATTTATAATAAGAGTGAAAATTCAAGTGTTGTTCCTAAATATAACTTCTCCCCCTATATCCGATAAAGAAGACCTTGAATTTGAATCTATGGGCGACTGGTCTTCCAGTTGCCCATATTTCTATCTAAATGAAGACGACCTCGTCTTTTCTTTTCCTTAGGAGTGTGATGAATAAATGAGAAATATGAATGTTTTAGTTGCGGATGATGAGTTTCGAATTCGGAAGTTACTAGCAGAATTCCTTCAACGGGAAGGCTATCGCGTCATCGAAGCAGAAGATGGGGAGCAAGCCATTGATGCCATTTTTCAATCTAAAGTCAAGATTGACTTGGTCATCTTGGATGTCATGATGCCCAAGTATGATGGATGGTTTGTCTTAGAGCGCATCCGTGAGTTCTCTACGGTCCCCGTTGTCATGTTAACGGCTCGTAGTGATGAGTATGATCAACTCAAAGGATTTAAACTAGGCGCAGATGACTATGTCACAAAACCGTTTTCTCCTTCTGTTTTAATGGCACGAATCA
>CAZABW010000062.1:0-9470 GCA_964483655.1 uncultured Candidatus Izemoplasmatales bacterium | reverse complement strand
TTTATGCTGCACAACTGGATAAAGCAAATAGGAAGATTGCCGTATACAATATTACAAAACTCACAGGCGCAAGTAAGATTCCTAATACCGATCGCCAAACCGTCAATTCTTCCTTTTTCTTTCGAATCACAAATGTAAACCGAAAGATTCGAAATAAACCATAACCAAAATATGCAAAATGGTAGTAGAGATAAACACTTGTAATTGCAATGACGAATTCAGGTGTCGCAATAATGGCACGAACCAACGCAGCGGAAAGCAATAACAGCAGGATACTAAAGACAATCATCAGCCAAGCAACTTTCAAAAACAGCTTATCAAAGCGTAGATAACGCTCCCGATCAAAGACCTTTTCCATCGAACATCGCCCCTTTTCTTCATTGTATTCCAAAAAACTTTGAATATCAAACGATATGATAAATTATTGAAATATCAAGGAAAATCCTCAAGTTTTCGTTACCATCTCTCCAAACTGTGCTACAATACAATTATCAAGACCCGTTGAAAGGATTTTTTATGGATAAAACCGACCGCAAGATTGCCCTCTTTATTGACTCCGAGAATGTATCTCCAAAATATATGGAAGCTGTTATGAATGAAATTCCGAAGTATGGAGGAACCTTAGTCATTAGTCGTTTCTATGGAGATAAGACCATTTCGAATCAAGATTGGATTGATGTTGCGTTAAAGTATTCTTTTAAACCGATGCAACAATATGTTGTCGCATCCAAGAAAAACGCGGCTGATATGGCGATGGCGATTGATTGTTTAGAAGTTATGTACCAAGGGAAAGCCGATACCTTTTTCCTAGTCACTTCTGATTCTGATTTTACACCATTAGCTGCGAAATTAAGAGAATATGGCAAAGTCGTGATTGGAATTGGGAAGGAAAAACAAGTTACTCCCGCTTTCCGAGCGTCTTGTAATGAGTTTAAGTATTTCGAATACTTAGTCGAAGAAGAAAACACAGTTCTTCCTTCGGTGAAAGAAACAAATAAGGATTTAGCTGAGATCACTGAAATTATCAAAGGGATTATCGTTGAAGATGGCCCTGATAACTCAATTCTTCTTAGTATTTTAGGAGATACATTAATTAAACGCTATTCTGATTTTGATCCCCGGAAATATGGCTCGAAATCATTATCAGATTTGGTCAAGAACTTAGATGGATTGGATTTACAAACCAACTCAAAACAAGTCATGTATGTTCGGTTGATTACATCATTTACGCACGATGATGTTGAAGAGGAAGTCAAGAAAATCATTAAAAAACAAGGCGAGTCTACTGACTTGAATAAAATCAAAACCGAACTCGAAAAGAATCTCAAAGGATTTGACTATCGTACCTTTGGCTACAGCCGCTTTAGCGCGTTTTTACAATCCTTCAAATCACTCAAAGTAAGCGCAAATAAAGCTGGTTTAAAATAAAAATTCTGATAAGAAAGTATTTAGGAGGTCTATATGAAAAAAATCGTATTGGCGATTATGATGTTTTCGCTTGTATTTGTCATGGTAGGTTGTGACTTTTTATCCACCGTGGTTGCTTTAAAAGGGTTCAATGACGAATACAATGCTTTACGTCCCCACTATGAATCTTCCACAAAGATGCAAGTTTCTGCTCAAGCATCGATTACAGTAAGTGAAGCGTCCTTTACTCATACGGGTCCCTCAGATTTCACATTGTCCATTAAAGATGATGCGACACGGGGCGTAACAATGATTGATTTCACGAGAGATAGTGTGCTTCGTAAATCGATGATCCTGTTTGTCGAAGATTTGCAAGTGGAGTATTTAATTCAAAATAATAATGTAACACCATTGCTTCGTGAGGATAGCGAAATCGCCGAGTTAATGGATGCGTTCATGGGAGGGACCTTTAATTTCTCCTTAGAAAACATGGAAAATCAACGAAAGACGGGCGACCGTCAATATGAACTTGATGTTGTCATCGATAAGTTCGTGGACACAGGGATTGTCAATGCGATTATCAAACAATTCGGGTTCCCTTCCTTAGAGGCAAGTTCCTTCGTGAATATCCCCGCTAGTGTGAAAGTAGAATTCTTTGAAGAAAATTATCGCATTCGCTTCCAAGTCACGATGACCAATCAACGTTTAGAGTTAGCGGACAGTCAATACGCTATTGTCTCGATTGATTCTACAGTTATTATGGAGATCCCCACATCCATTGAAGAAATCAATGTGTTTGAAGCTCCTTATGTTTTTATGCCAGTCGATGATGTCCGGTTAGCTCACAAGTTATACCAACCAAACCAATCCATTACACTACCCTTTGTGAATGGACAAAATGGCTATATGAAGTTTGCGTTAGAGGCAGGAACCTATCAAATTGTGTCCTCGCAGTTTGCTCAAATCTCGACTTCAATGCTTCGTAATCAAGCAGGAGAATGGTTGACGATTAATCCTACGAATCGCACCTTCACGATTCCATCTGCAGCGAATTATTATTTCTATGTCAAGCCCACTCAAACCGGGTCTATCACTTTAGAGTTGCGGAAAACATCTTAAAATCATCCAACAAAAAAAGCAAATTGGACCATCCAATTTGCTTTTTATTTGAGAATGATTTAACGTTTTTGATAAGCAAGAAGTCCTTCTTTTAAGATATTCATCGCTTTTTCAAGTTCGTCACAGTTTAAGACATACGCTAAACGAACTTGATCGATACCACTTCCAGGCGTCCGGTAAAAGTCTTTTGCTGGGGCTAACATGACGGTTTCGTTTTGATAAGAGAAATCTGTAAGCAACCATTTGGTAAACTCTTCCGCATCTTCCACGGGAAGCGATAGGGTCATATAAAAGGCACCTTCTGGAATCTTGAAGGAGATGTTGGGGATTTCGCGTAAATATTTCACCACGATATCACGACGGCGTTCGTACTCGTCTTTGACACTCCGAACGTAGTCATCGCCAAGTTCATAAAGTTTCGCAGCCCCAATTTGATCCACTGTAGAAACCGATAAACGGGCTTGAGCGAGTTTTAAAATCGCCTTCATGACTTGTTTGTTATGCGATTGAACGGATCCGATTCGGGCTCCGCATGAAGAATAGCGCTTGGAGACAGAATCGATGATAATTGCGTGTTCTCTCGCTCTTTCAATGTGTCCGACTGAAATCGATTCGAGATTATCAAAGGCAAATTTGCGGTAGACTTCATCAACAATTAAGAACAGGGAATGTTCAAGACAAATATCAACAACGCGCTCTAACTCCTCCCGTCGTAAGACTGCACCGGTGGGATTGTTGGGATTGGTTAAGACAATGGCTTTTGTTTTAGGGGTGATTCGTTTGATGAACTCTTCTTTACAAGGTAAATGGAAGCCATCTACCGGACTAGTAGGTACGGGAACTGGGATAATCGACGTTTGATTCATAAAGCTACCAGTATTGGCATAGAAAGGTTCAGGAATCAACACTTCATCATAAGGATCCGCAATCGTTGTTAAGGCAAACGTTAAGGCTTCCGATCCACCGGTTGTAACGATGATATCTTCAAAATCAAAATCGATGCCATCTTGGTGAAAATAATGTTGAATCGCTTTGACTAAATTGGGGTCCCCTTGGGAGTGCGTATATTTTAAGACACTTTCCCGATGTTTTTCGATTGCGTCAAAAAATACAGGGGGAGTTTGAATATCAGGTTGACCAATGTTTAAATGATAGACTTTGACGCCTTTCTTTTTGGCTTGATCCGCTAAAGGAACCAGTTTACGAATCGGCGAAGAAGGGACGTTTTGAGCGCGTTTGGAAATGTTCATGAGCTACCTCCATTAGATACCTTCATTGTATCACGATTTTCCTCTTTTTCCAACCCCTAATGAAAGCGCTTGAAGCGATTATTGTATTCAACGAATCCTATGATATGATTCCCATCAACTGTGGTATAATTTCTACTAAGAAGAGGGGTTTTTATGACGTTAAAAGAACGAGCGAAACAATTGAAAAGGGATATTCCCGCTGTGTTTCTAGCCTTCAAGCATAAACAAACACCGCTTGTGGCGAAACTATTAGCGGGGTTTGTTGTGGTCTACGCCTTATCTCCCATTGATCTCATTCCTGATTTTATTCCTGTATTGGGCTTCTTAGATGACCTCATCTTATTACCTTTTCTAATCACTATCACAATCAAGATGATTCCGAAGTTAATATTGGATGAATGTCGAGAACAATCGATTGGGCTTTGGGAAGAAAAAAGCCCGAAACGATGGTTTTTTGCGATTCCTTTTATCTTAGTTTGGGGATTGTTGATTTATTGGATTGTCTCCACTTTTATTCACTAACTTAGGGACAGAATAAACAAATAAAAAAGGTGATTGCGCTCACCTTTTTTTGATAGAAGATACTTCTCCACTATACAACTGGAGAGTTTGAGTTTCCGTTTGAACCAGTAAAGACCCATCAAAAAGAATTTCTTTCACCAAGCCTTGGAGAACTTGTTGATTCCTCTCAAATTCAATCATTTTGCCATGCAAATAGGAGAATTGATTGATATATAGGTAGATTTCTTCTTTTGATTGGATTGGCCACTGCGTCTCAAAGGAAGTGGTAATCTGATCGATTAACTCGCTTATGTCTTGTTTTATTCCCACCTCTTGGAAAAGAGATGTAGGTTCTTGACGAAAATGATTAGGGAAGATTTCGGTATTGACATTGATTCCAATCCCGACAATGATGGCTTGTATTTGATTGGCTTCAATGATGGATTCTATTAAAATCCCCGCAACCTTTTTATCTTTAATATAGAGGTCGTTTGGCCACTTGATTGTCACTTTCTCAATTTTTTTTGACAAGATTTGATGAACGATTCGAGCAGTATAGAAAGGAATCTGTGATAATAAAGATGGGTCCAACCCCTCTTTTAACAAGATACTAAACAACGCTTGGGTCTGGTCATCTTCCCAAACACGACCGAGTCGTCCCTTTCCTTTGGTTTGATGTTTAACCTCGCAACAAGTCATATGGTCGAGTTGGTGAAAATGCTCTTTCAAATAGTCATTGGTGGAGGGGAGGGACTCAAAAACAAGCGTCTTCATATTAGCCGAAGAAGGTGAGCAATAACCCCGCCGCAATCGCAGAACCAATCACACCCGCCACATTAGGACCCATGGCATGCATGAGTAAGAAGTTTTCTGGGTTTTCGCGTAATCCTTCTTTTTGAACCACCCGCGCTGCCATTGGGACAGCACTGACACCCGCTGCGCCAATCATTGGATTGACTTTGCCTTTGGTGAGTTTCGACATCACTTTTCCCCCTAAGACACCCGATGCGGTTGCGATGGCAAAAGCAAAGAGACCAAGAAGGATGATGGATAAGGTTTCGAAACGCAAGAAGGTATCTGCGGAAGCCGTCGCTCCGACGGATAATCCAAGTAAAATGGTGACCATATAAAGAATCGTATTTCCAGCAGCAGTGACTAAGTTAGGAACGATCCCAGATTCTTTGATGAGGTTTCCAAGCATTAGCATCCCAATTAGGGGTGCAGAAGAAGGAACCAACAAGATACAGACAACCGTTACAATAATCGGGAATAAAATTCGTTCTTTCTTGGAAACATCTCGTAGTTGCGTCATGAGAATCGAGCGTTCTTTTTTCGTTGTTAAGAAGCGGATGATTGGCGGTTGAATAAATGGGACAAGCGCCATATACGAATAAGCAGCTAAACTAATAGGACCTAATAATTCGGGTGCTAGTCGAGAAGTTAAGAGAATGGCAGTCGGACCATCGGCACCCCCGATAATCCCAATCGAAGCACTTTCCGCTCCACTAAATCCAAGCAGAATCGCGCCAATAAAAGTGATGAAAATTCCAATTTGAGCAGCTGCTCCTAATAACATACTCTTGGGGTAAGCAATCAACGGACCAAAGTCGGTTGTGGCGCCAATTCCTAAGAAGATGAGGGAAGGATAGATTCCCCATTTCACGCCATAATATAAATATCCTAATAAACCTGAATAAGAAGTCTCCCCCGTCAAAACGTCCACTTCTTTAACAAACATCCCCGAACCGGGCAAATTGACCAATAACATTCCGAATCCAATCGGTAGGAGTAAGTAGGGTTCAAATTTCTTAACAATCGCTAAATACAGAAGACCTAAACTAATCAATACCATCACAAGGGATAACCAGCCCCCTTGTTTGAAAAAGGCCCAAATTCCGGTGTTTTCCAGGAATTCAATAAAATAATCCATACCGTTATCCAATCACAAAGAGGCCTTGTGAAGCATCCACTTTCGCAGGTGCAGAAATGAGCACTTCTTGGATGATGCCATCTTTGGGGGCGACGATTTCGTTTTCTAATTTCATCGCTTCTAAGATGCATAGAACTTGGCCTTTTTTCACTTTGTCGCCCTTTGCGACCAAGACCTTCACGATTTGTCCTTGCATGGGGGAAGTCACATTGGCTTGAGAGGGTGATGATGAGGTCTCTTTGGGTTGAACCTGAATCGCTTGGTTGACTTCTTTGATGGCTTCTAGCTCGACTTCATACACTTTTCCGTTGACTTTAACGCGATATATTTTCATTTAGCGAATCTCCTTTACTGATTTTACAATTATGTCCGATTTGGTTTCTTCCCGGTAGTCCATCGTTGCGACTAACACTGCGACAAGCATATCCTCATCCGTGATTTCAACGGACTTAGAGGGTTCAACCGGGGGAGTCAGATTGGATGGCTGTTTGACTCGGTCTTTTAATCCTTCTACGACAAGAGTTACAAGTAGTAAAAGTACAAAAACCATAACAATACTGAATAAGGATAATCCTAACGCTTCGATCAGAGTAGTAAGAATCATTTTACCCCTCCTAAGAAGACTTCAAATTCTTCGATGATGGGTTGAATGACTTGATAGCGTTTATTTAAAAATTCCAAGGCAATCTTTTCGAAAAGGGCAATCGATAAAAGATCTTCATCGCTTTTCGCAATATTACTGTATTTCTTCCGAAGTTGTTCAAACTCTGGCTGAATCGCATCTGCGGGTCGGGTCGTAATAATCTCGTCGTCGCCGATGATTTGTTTGAGTATTTCTGGGTTCACAGGTGCAGGAAACGCTCCATATTGACCATGTAAATATTCTTTGACTTCTTTGGGAACGACTTTATACCGTTCCTGATGTAAGACATTAAAGACCGCTTGGGTTCCGACCATTTGGGATAAGGGCGTTACCAAAGGAGGATATCCTAAGTCTTTGCGAACACGAGGGACCTCTTCTAAGACTTCTTGGTATAAGTGCATCGCTTTTTGGTCTTTTAACTGACTCATTAAGTTCGATAACATTCCACCAGGGACTTGGTACTTTAAAATGGCTGGATTGGATTGTAATACTTTTGGATTTAACAAGCCATTCTCTAAATATTTATCTTTGATTTGGGTCATCTTTTTATTGGCGCGATCCATCGCTGCTTCATTTAGAGAAAACGCATAAGGGGTGTTTTTAAAGGCGTAGTAGAAGGATTCCGTAGCGGGTTGGCTCGTTCCTCCTGCGAACGCTGAGATGGCGGTATCGATGAGATCCACTCCCGCTTCAATTGCTCGTAAATATGTCATTTCCATTAACCCACCCGTGGCGTGAGAGTGGAGTTCAAGCGGCAGTGTTGTGTTCGCTTTGATTCGCTTCACTAGTTGGTAGGCATCATCAGGGAGTAACACCCCTGCCATGTCTTTAATACATAACGAATCCGCTCCGAGTTGTTCCACTTGTTTCGCCAGTTCCACGAAATAATCCACGGTATGAACGGGACTAGTTGTATAACTGAGTGCGATTTGACAATGACCCCCGTATTTTTTCGTGGCTTTGACGGTCATCTCTAAGTTACGAATATCATTTAACGCGTCAAACACACGAATAATATCGATTCCATTCGCTAAGGAGCGCTCGACAAACTTCTCGACGACGTCATCGGCGTAATGACGATATCCTAAGATGTTTTGACCGCGAAATAACATTTGTAGTTTTGTATGTTTGACTTTACTTTTGATGAGACGAAGACGCTCCCAGGGATCCTCATTTAGGAAACGCAAACAGCTATCAAACGTAGCGCCACCCCACACTTCCAACGCATGGTATCCGATTTGATCGAAGTCTTCAATCACGGATAAGATTTCATCCGTTGTCATTCTCGTTGCGAACAACGATTGGTGTCCATCACGAAGTGATGTATCAACGATTTTTACTGGCACAAGATCGCTTCCTTTCGTTTGAAAAATGCAATCACTCCCATTATACAATGGATTTATGTTTTTGGAATGAAGAATTGATTTGAAGATGCAAAATCAAAATCCATTGCATAAAATTCGATTCTCGTTTAGAATGAATACGAATAGTGGGGTGTTAAAATGAAGTATTTTTTAGGAATCGATGGCGGTGGCACAAAAACCAGATGTTGTTTGATCGATGAAGCCAAGACGATTCTTGGGTTTGGGGAAGCGGGGCCTTCTAGCATTGATACCGTAGATATTGAAACGACATTGAAGTCATTCCAAGAAGCGATGAATCAAATCCAGCATGAAGGGATACATTCCATTACAGCGCTTTTTATTGGGATGGGAGGAGTCATCACAAAAGCCCACGAAGATCATGTGATTCATCATCTTCGTTCACGCCACCTGGTCCCTTTACAAACCACGATTACAGTGAAAAACGATGTCGAAAATGCCTTGGCCAGTGGCGGTTATTTGGAGGAAGGAATGGCGCTTATTTGTGGTACGGGGATGGTCGCATTTGGCAAAACCAAAACCGGATTGAAGCACCGTGCTGGGGGTTGGGGATACAAAGAAGGCGATGCTGGAAGTGCTTATGATGTCGGACTTCAAGCCATCAAAGCAACCATTCGTAGCTTTGATCATCGCTATCCACTCACACCTTTTACGCAAGCAGTCGCTTCGGAGATTGGCTTACATCAAGTACAAGAAATCATCCCGATTATGGACAACCTGTGGAATCAACGTACGAAAATCGCAGCTTTAGCGAAACTCGTTACAAAGTACGCAAACGAACAAGATGTTTACGCAAAACGAATTTGTGATGACGCAACCGATGAAATTGAGTTAGCCATTCGGAGTGTGTATACCACCTTACACCAAATCCCCAAACAGCTTGTAATCATAGGAAGCTTAGGAAACTCAAAAGGATATTTTGGCGATGAACTCCTTCGCAAAATTCGCGGAATCGACGAATCCATCGAAGTGAGTGCGCCTCAATTTGATCCTGCATACGCCGCAGCGATGTTAGCGTCCCACTACTAAGGAAAGCCATAAACACTTCTCATTGGGGAGTGTTTTTTTAAACAAATGTTTATAGATAAACATCTTTCCACCCAACCTAAAATCCTCGCTTTTTTCCTTGCAAGCCACTGTTTTTTCCGTTATGATGGAATGTAGGAAAACGAGAGGAGCCCTTTTATGAAACTAAAGAAATATGAACACAATCCGATATTACTCCCTAACCCCAAGAA
>CAZABW010000061.1:0-9507 GCA_964483655.1 uncultured Candidatus Izemoplasmatales bacterium | reverse complement strand
TCACCCACATTATTATACATAAAATCGACGATTTCTCCAATGAAATCGATTCGCTCGTTAGCGATTTTGAATCCAGTATTGTTCAATGACTTGATGATCCACATGAACCGTTTGGTGATACACTCCACCACAAGATAGAATCGTTCTCCGAGACCGCTCGTTCGATTCATCACACGTAATCATGACTTCATCAATGCCATACTCTTTTGCTTTCTTCAAAGCAAGTTCTAGCATCAATTTGGCATATCCATTTCCTCGTTTGGAAGGACGAATTCCATATCCGATGTGGCCTCCAATGAGCCGGAGAGTGTCATTCAAGAAGTGGCGAATACTAACCATTCCAATAATTCCTTCTTCATCCGAACAAAACATCCACAAGGTTGCTGGGACACGCGAAGGAGGCAGTAAATGGATATCTTCCATTGTGGCTACATGTTGCAAGTATTCCGCATAGGTAGGTTGCACCACCATTGAACTATGAGGAACCATTTGTTCGTTTCAATCGATCCATTCTTTGACATAAGCAAGAAATTCAGTTTCATCTGCTATGGTTGGTTTCCGTAAATAGAACATCATTATCACCCTTGTTTTATGATATCAAAAATACTGGATTTTAGGAAACCACTTTTAACAATTCTCTTCCAAATCATTTCTCGTTGACTTCTTGCGTGATTCAAGTATAATCAATGTGAAAGTGGTGGTTGTATGCAATTCAAGATTGGTTCTATTGTGATTCCGAATCAAGTCGTGATCGCGCCGATGGCTGGTGTGACGAATCCTGCGTTTCGAACGATTGTGAAGGAGTTTGGTGCGGGATTGGTTTATACCGAAATGGTTTCCGATAAGGGGTTAGGTCACAATAATCAAAGAACTAAAGAGATGGTTATCATTGATTCTTCTGAAAAGCCAATTACGCTTCAGTTATTTGGGGGAGAAGTTAAAACCTTAGTTGAAGCGGCTCAATATATCGATCAATGGACCAATGCCGATATTATCGATATTAATATGGGGTGTCCTGTCAATAAAATCATTAAGTCAGACGCGGGGTCAGCCTTAATGCAATACCCAGAGAAAGTCTATGCAATCGTTAAGGGTGTCGTAGATGCCGTTAGAAAACCAGTAACGGTCAAAATACGCAGTGGATTTGATCACTTAAACCAAAACGCCGTCGAAATTGCCAAGTTAATTGAACAAGCTGGAGCGAGCGCGATTGCAATTCACGGACGAACGAGAACGCAAATGTATAGTGGAAAAGCTGACTGGACGATGATTAAGCGCGTCAAAGAAGCAGTCTCTATACCGGTTATTGGTAATGGGGACATATTAACCCCAGAAGATGCCAAGCGGATGTTAGAAGAAACAGGCTGCGACGCAGTGATGATTGGTAGAGGCGTTTTAGGGAATCCTTGGCTTGTGAAACAAACCGTGGATTACTTAGAAACCGGTCATTATCATCAACAGATTAGTCTACAAGAAAAGCATCAGGCGATTTTGGAACACATGAATCGGCTGGTTCATAATCGGGGTGAAAAGACCGCAATTTTAGAAATGAGAACCCATGCGGCATGGTACTTAAAAGGCTTACCTCATGCGAGCCATACGAAGCAACAAGTTGTCGAAGCGAAAACGAAAGTAGAACTGGAAACGATACTAGATGGATATTTTCAACGCTTACTTCAAGAAGAAGTACTTCGAAGCACCCTACATTCCACAAATGAATAAGGCGAAGCTCCAATCCCTGAAGATTGCGAGAATTCGCCTTTTTTTAACCAATAATATCTAGATATTGCTTGTTTACTTTATGTATTCTTGATAACGAGCAATGTCGTTTTTATGTAGCGAGACTTGAACGTGAATGCCATCGGGAAGATACTCGGTGGATGTGATTTCAGCAGACTCTTTAAAATAGTTATAGATATTTCCTTTGGAGTAAGGAAGGATGACCTTTACCATTTGGTACTGTTTTTCGATGTAAGAGTCAATGGTTTGAATTAAACGATCGACTCCTTGTCCAGTAAAAGCTGATACCAATACTTGGGGATGGAAATGATTGGGTGTGAAGTCAGGAACCAAATCGGTTTTATTAAACACATAAACAATCGGGATGTCATGGACTTCAATACTTTTTAAAACATCTTCAACGACTTGGATTTGTTTGGGATAATCGGGGTTCGAGGTATCCACTACATGGAGGATTAAATCGGCTTCTTTGATTTCTTCTAACGTCGATTTGAATGCTTCCACGAGATGATGGGGAAGTCGATCGATGAACCCTACGGTATCTGTAACTAAGAGTTGGTGGTGATTCGTTAAGGTGATGGAACGAGTTGCGGTTTCTAATGTCGCAAACAGCATATTTTTTTCAAACACTAGCTTATCCGCTTTGACAACCGAGTAACTTAAAAGTTGATTAAGCAAGGTTGACTTTCCAGCATTTGTATAACCAGCGATAGCGACGGTAAATACTTCCTCTTTGACCCGTTTTTGACGTTGCGTTCTCCTAATTTTAACTAATTCTTTTAGTTCGGTTTTTAAATGACTGATTTGATCGCGAAGGATCCGGCGATCGAGTTCGATTTGTTGTTCCCCAGGACCTTTGGACCCGGTTCCACTTTTTTGTCTCGAAAACGAGTTATGCAAACCAACAACACGAGGCAACATATATTGGGCTTGGGCTAAGGAAACTTGTAACATGGCTTCTTTGGTTTTCGCTCGAGAAGCAAAGATATCTAAAATTAGAATAGTACGATCGATGACTTTCACAGCGAGTGCTTTTTCTAAATTACGGATATGAGAGGGGCTTAACTCATCATCAAAAATCACGAGATTGCTATCGTGAGTGGTAATCATTTGTTTTAATTCATCGACTTTTCCGATGCCAATATAGTAGTTTGGAGTCGGAGCTTCAGCGCGTTGGATGATTTGATCAAGAACCACCACATTACAAGCTTCCGCAAGACTTTTTAATTCCATCATTGATTTTTGTGTTTCTTGAATCGAACTTGTTGAAAGGCCAACAAGAATGGCTTTTTCCATATCCATCACCCAGCAGTGATTATATCATAGAAGTCACCAAACTGCTAAAAATATCGGTGAATTATCACATAGTATGTGATATAATAAACTCACCTTTGAGTTGAATAGAGGGCAATTACATGAATCATTTTTTGACTAAGCTTCAATCCATCATTCATTCAACGTTTCTTTGGATTAAGAACCGTTTCGTTTCTCTTTCGAATCAATTACGACAACGACCTAAGCTTGCGGTATCTCTCGTTCTTTTGTCGTTGTTTTTCCTTTTTGGAGTGCTTGCAATCATTCAAGGATCAGAACCCCTTAATCAAGTTACTTCACGATTATCTTATTTGACTCGATTGGAAATGCTGTATACATCATTGATTGATAACACCTTTATTGGCATCCCTGCGTGGATGTTTCAAACCTACTCGAACTTGCAAGCGATGATAGGGTTTGATGTCTTCAGTGGGTTTTATTTATTGGCGCGAGTTATTTCTTTCGAAAGCCCGATAGCATTAGAAATTGCAATCTATTTAACGCTTATCACTGGAACGTTGTTACTTTATTTCCTATTGAACCCCAATTCCCTACCGAAGTACATTAATGTTTTGTTAGCGATTGGTTATGGATTTGCAATTTGGTTTGCGTCGAAATATCTAGCAATTGAATATCTTTCTTTGTTTGTATATGGTCCACTCTATGGGTGGGTAATGACCTTATTCTTTAAACAGTACCGTTTTGTCGTGAGTGCCTTTATTCTCTTACTTGGACTACATAATCCGTTAACGATTTTGCCAATGTTAATTGTTTTAACTCTTCTCTTTATCGTTGAATTGTTTAAATTAAAGGGTAATTCTTTAAAGATTGCCGTGGAATTAGGGTGGTTCTTGCTCTATGTAGTACTCGGATTTGTGATTGTCTTTGTGTTTTATTATCCTGCAATTTCTCAAACAACCATTTCTATTTATGGATCTGGAGCTGTCCGATCGACCTTCGATTTCTTAGGAAGATCGTGGCAAGTATTCCCAACAGATGCGACGTTTGTAGGGTTATTCCGATTTTTCTTCTATCAACGTTTTGTCGACTTCTTTGGAAATCGATTTGTTTACTCGATTGAACTTTGGTTAGTCATCATCGGGTTTATCTTACTTTCGCTAACATCGCTAGCAGTCTTCTTTAAAACCAAAGTCAATCAATTCTTCCATTGGATCGATGATAAATTTGGTGATTTCTACCATAGCCATAAGAAGACGTTGTTAGTCTTGGGAGTTTTTGTTTTCACGGTTTTATTTGGAATCCAAATTAGTATTATTTTGATTCGGAATAGTTTTTATAACAACTTTTCAGATGATATTATTCAGTACTATAGCATCATCACTGACTTTATTGAACAGATTAAGAATGGAACCCTATCGTGGTTTAATTTGAACAACTATTTTGGTGCGTCTTATTTTTCAGATGTGTATTATGTGCCACTCGATATTTTCACACTAGGAACGTTTTTATTCAGTTATGTCATGCCAACAGAACTTGCCTATTCTACCTTTGAGTTAGTTAAGATTTGGGCAGGAGTCATGGTCTTTGCGTACTACTTAACCCTTCAAGGTATGAAACCACGAACGGTATTTTGGATGGGGGTTGTCTATTTCGTCAGTGGTGGAACCGTTAGCTTTATGGCATTCCCAGTCTTCTTATCCCTTGTTTTCTACTTGCCCCTTGGGTTGGTTGTGATTCATTGGTTCTATCATGGTAAGAAGTGGACGGTTCCTTTGTATGCCTTAGCCTTAGTATTGTATGATTTCTATTTGGGTTATACGGCGTTAGCATTTGTCTCGTTCATGTTCTTAATTGAAACCTTTAAAAAACCAGATTTTAATCTATTAAAGTTTGTACGTGATGGCGTTTGGTTTTTATCTCTTTTACTCCTCGGCGTTGTAATGTCCAGTGTCATTTTGATTCCAAGCATTCAATTTATCATTGAAGATACCTACCGACCAGAAGGGTCTTTCCAAGGATGGACAGTGACGATTTTAGGTCAAACCTTAAAACTGTTTTCTCCGAATGTTTATGTCCGGATTGTCGCGAAAATCTTTACCGAGCAAAAACCGATTGGCTTTTATGGATTTGAGAATCATTATGGGCTAGAACATGTGTCGTTATATATTACCATCGTCATGTTTGCGATGATGAATTATATCTACTTTATGAAGGGTCGAATTGCTTGGGTCTACAAGATTGCGATTCCGATTGCGTTATTGTTAATGGTGTTCCCGATTTTCTCTTATGTTTTCTCTGGCCAGTTCTTTACTACGGCATTTGGATCAGGGCATTCGGTATTTTCCAAAGAGTTTTGGGCGATTCAAGATACGCCCTATACTCGATGGATTAATATGTTACCACTGGTCATGACCATGATTTTAGCTCATGTGTTTGATCAGTATGGATTCGAAAAGTTAAAGATGAAATACCTAACCATCACTACCGTTTTATCGATGGGGGTTTTAGTATATGTATTCCAATATTATTACAAAAAACTAGCGTTAGACACACATTATGTATCGCGTGATGTTTTAACCATCGATATGATTTTAATGGGAGTTGCGATGGTGGTCTTTATTCTCATTTTAGTGTTTGGATGGGCAAAACGACCTCAATGGATGAAAAAACTGTTTTGGGTGGAATTTATTATCGCCTTTATCTATATTTATTCGGGACCTTTTGCAATTCCCAATAAAATTGATACCTTCCAAGAAATGCGTTCGATTGATCAATTCTTAACCGAATCGATTTCGCAAGAAGATTTCTTCCGCGTTTATGTCGATATTAATCGATTCAATGTGGAACGGTTAAACTATAATCGGATGACAACGTTCCCCACGAATACTGAAATCTTCCACTCCTGGACGGATATGGAAACCAATGAGATTAGTTTTCTACTCTACGGGGCGAGAGAATATCAAACGAAGAATAAGATGAATACGATGGCGCTTTATATTAATCACATATTAGGCTACCGGTATGTCTTAGTTAGTGCAACGAGGAATTTTAATTTAGAAAGTGATTATTTTACTTTAATCAATCAAAATCAACAATTCCGACTTTACGAAATTACTCATTCTGAGTCATTCCAGGTCTATGAGTCCTTTATGACTTCTGATTTGTTTAAAGTCTACTCCAATGGACCGAATAAACTAGCAGCTCAACGGATTATGTTACAAAATGTGATTGTTTCAGAGCCACTTGAAGGGGTCAATCTCGTGGAGAATACCACATCCACTCCAGGGTCACTTCAAACTGCAAATGCGATGAATACCATTAATATATCAACTTTAGTAGATGAAGTAGGCTCCACAAGAAAGTATTATCGTTATAGTAATGAAGATTGGAAAATTGGGTTTTCAGTTGGGGCGGTTTATATCAAATCGGTGTGGTTAAGTCCACTTAGTTATGGTCGTGTTTTCATGGAGTTTTATGATGGAACCCAACGCGAGTGTGAAGTTGTTGAAGGACAAACGCATCAAGTGAAATGTGAGTTTTGGCAAGAGCCGCAATACATCTTCTTTGAACAAACGGATCGATTCCAAGACAACCTTGAACTTCAATACCGTTTAGAAGCAGCGATTGATGGAGCGGCGTATCTCATTTATAACTTACCTAATAATGCTTTTGCTTCTGGTCAAGGAATGTTATATTTTGCCTTAACAAGCGGTCATAATTTTGAACGAGTCTTTGTAGAAGATGCCAATAAAGTTCAAACCGAAGCGTTTGAAGGGTACTATTATTTAAATAATTCTTCACCAAAACGGATTTATGTGTATAAAACCAATCAAATGTATCAAGAACCGAACTTATTTTCCATGCACATGCGTTATGTCTATGATGATTTAACTTATTATAATCAAAACGCTCCTTCTAGTGTTTCAGCTAACCAGGAACTATCCATTCAACGTGGCGTGATTCGGTTATCTTACACAAGAACATCGACAACCGAACAAGACCAAGTGGTCATGATACCAGTTGCTTACTCAGAAGAGTGGATATTAGAGGATGTTGATTATCAAACCGTTTCCGTATCCGGTGGCTTCTTAGGAATCGTGATTCCTCATGGGGAAGATGAGATTGAACTAACACTACGCTTCGTCCCCAAAGGATTAAGTATGGGATTCAAAATTACTTTACTGGGAATTCTTGCCTACAGCGTGTTGTTTGGAGCGCCTTATGTCTATCAAGTGATTCAAAGAAAAAAGTCATCTTTCAAGGAGGGATCTACCGATGAAGAAACTAACCATCATCATCCCGTCGTATAATGAAGAAAAAAATGTTCCTTTGTTTTACGAAGAAACAAAAGAGTTTTGTAACCACCCGGACTTTCAATATGAGTTCTTATTTGTTAATGATGGGTCAAGAGACAATACGCTAGCAGAAATTAAGAAACTTTCTGTGATGGATGAACGAGTCAAATATATTAGTTTCTCTCGTAACTTCGGGAAAGAAAGTGCCATGCATGCAGGCTTAGAAGCGGCACAAGAAAGTGATTGCGTTGTTATCATCGATTGTGACCTACAACAACCCCCTTCTTTGATTCCTGTGATGATTTCTCATTATTTAGAAGGCTATAAAATCGTTTATACCAAAGGAGCGTCACGCAAGGGAGAACCAAAATTAAGAACCTTCTTTGCGAACCTTTATTATCGCATTTATAATAAGTATACAGATACCCCTCTCGATAATGGAGCGAAAGATTATCAATTACTCGATAAGGATGTCGTGAAAGCTTTCTTGTCTTTAAAAGATAATTATCGGTTTGTGAAAGGAATCTTTTCTTGGGTTGGATTCAAACGGAAGTGCTTAGAATATGAGTTTATTCCTAGACGTCATGGGAAAAGCACCTGGAGTTTTAAATCATTATTCCGATATGGCTTTAACGGCATGAATCAATTTTCACAAATCTTGATGATCGTGCCAACACTATTATTTATCTTGAGTATTTTATTACTGGGGGGAAACTTAGCCCTATTCTTCTTACAAGTATTTGGTTTATCTGAGTTTTTATTAGCATTACAAATCAATCTATTATTCTTCGTGATTAGTATCGTGATGTATGTCTTCCTTTACTTGGTTTATGGCTTACGAAAGCAAGTATTGAATCGTCCCATTTATTTGATCGAAGAGGAAAGTGAAACGCTTCGATGAAAAAGTTGATTCAATGGGGCATCAAGACCTTCTTTACAAAAAAGTTTTTAACCTTTGGTATTTTTGGGGTTGTGAATACCCTAATTCATATGGCTGTTTATTACGTGTTTTTCAATTTATTCACAGCAGGGGCTTTTATCTCTAACACTGTAGCGTTTATTACAGCATCAACATTCTCCTATTTTGCCAATGCCATTTTTACCTTTAAACCGACACAGCGCACAGCAACACAATTTTCATTAATTATGGTTGTATTTTTTGTGCGACTAATGATATCCAATGGATTAACGGTTTTATTTGATAACATCGTCCAAAACGGATTCGGCATTGACTATTCATTGAATCGGGCTTATTCGTTGATTGCGCCATTTACCGCATCAGCCCTTTTAATCCCAATTGCGTTCTTTGCGATGGGGTATGTATTTAAGAAAACCGATAAGGGAAAGAATAGGTAAAAAATTTAGAGAGTATCTTTTTTTCCGAAACAAGCTTTGGTAAAATGAAATTATCATGATGAGGAAGTGATTGTATGGATTATGTGATTGTATTATTTGTTATCGGATTCTTGTTTGCGACATTTTTGCTTGCGCTTCGCAATAAAGTCAGTCATAAAGTCATCCGTCCGTTCAAACTCTTCTTATTCATTATTCTTGGATTTTCTTTCTATCTATGGATGAAAGCCCCTATTTCAGGGGAAGTTGTGATGATTCGCATCCTATTATTGGTTTTATATCTCTATGTCATTCTCATGATGTATATCAATGAACTTGACATTCTCTTCAAACGGTTAGGTTTGAAGAAGAAGAATAAAAAAGGAAATATTAAAATTAACAATGAGTTAGCACAAAAGTTATCACAAGCGATTGAGTTTCTCGCTAACCGGAAAATTGGTGCTCTTATTACCATTGAACGAGAAGTGAAATTGACGAATTTTGTGGGGAAAGCCATGCCAGTTAATGCGCCAGTTAGTTCGGAATTACTCGCATCGATTTTTATTCCCACAACTCCTTTGCATGATGGGGCAGTGATTATTAGAGATAATCTTATTTTGTGTGCAAAAGCGTACTATCCTTCAACAGAACGCACTGATTTACCACTCCGATTCGGAACAAGACACCGCGCCGCTATCGGGATTAGCGAGCAAAGCGATGCGTTAACCATTGTCGTCAGTGAAGAAACGGGGCATGTATCGGTGACGATTAATCGTCAAATTGATTATGATGTTTCGCGAGAAACCTTGCAATTATACTTTGAAAAATATCTGAAACTAAAGTAAAGTGCACATGCACTTTTCTT
>CAZABW010000060.1:0-9561 GCA_964483655.1 uncultured Candidatus Izemoplasmatales bacterium | reverse complement strand
CTGTACATGCTTTACTGTTTTCTAATGTTTCAATCGCTTCATCATAAATGCTCATTTCAGTTCCTCCTTTAGGAATAATTTTAAATAAAAAGGTCTTGCGGTTTACTTACATATGAACTGGCCGGATAAATATGTTCACAACGCTCGTCGCGTAGGTCTCCGAAAACCTGGAACAATAGTTCAGTGATGCAAGGCCGCAAGACATTTAGTTAATCATTTGGAAGTAAAGTAATGCGATTTATAATAATTTTAGTTGCGGGGAATATTAAGATTTCATATACAGTTTTAAATATTGCTTGAGCTAATACCATAATCATAAGAGCTTGAAGAGGCATAGTTCCTATAAATGCAATGGTAATAAATATAGATGCATCTACAAACTCACCTACACCTGTCGAAACAATAGCTCTAGCAAAGAGTCCAGAACTACCAGCAGGTTTATTTTTTCTCATTTTAACCATAATAAAACTATTCAAAGTTGTTCCTACTAGATATGCTATGAAACTGGCGATTAGGATACGAAGACTACTTGATAATACAATAGTAAAAGCTTCATTTCCTTCAAACCATACCGGGGCTTTTAATAAGATAGCCACATTATACGCTACGACAGCTAATAAATTGATGACAAATCCTAAGAATATTACTTGACGTGCTTTTTGGAAACCATATATTTCCGCAAGAACATCATTCACGATATATACTATTGGAAAAATAATTACAGCAGCAGGTAATGTAAAACCCCATACATCTACAAGTTTGAAAGCGATAATATTGGAAATCAATAAACACCCCACAAATAAACTTGCTAAAATTGTGAAAAGACTGGACTTTGTTAAACGGTTCATTTTAGTTCTCCTTTAGTTTAGCCGGATTAAATGATAACATCGGCGATTTTTATGTTAATGAGGTATCCGGTCCCCATACATAAGCATATGATTTTCAATCATAGATCTTGCGATCTGATAAGTCTTTTCTATTTCAGGACGGACATCAAGATAATAGAAAATAATTCCTGCACGATGAAGTGTTCCTACATGTTTAGCATATTCCATGTCTAGTTTTTGGCGTTCTTCATAATTGGGACGTTGAACGCTACGGTTTGGATCTTCTTCATCACTATAAGGCACAGCCTCATTTCTCATATAGATAATAACGTTGTTTTTATTGATAACATTTGGTGCTTTGAGTATAAGATTGAGATATTCAAACTCTCCTTCATATATAGCCCTATCAATGACATTCCATCTATCAAAGACTATATTATTATCAGTGAGGCATAGGGTAGCCATAACTGCGTGATTATTTCCCTTTGGGGCTTCTTTGAGGATATGATACCCATCTTTATATAAGCGGTTAGCTAATGTTGATTTTCCTGCACCATTGGTGCCAATTAGTATGATGTTCATATTATTCACCGTTCTTTCTATGAATTATTGGTTGTTGAATTGGGACTTTTATTATTGTGGGTTTACCTTTTTTGTAAACTTTAACTTCTTTTACCCCTTCTTGACGAAGACGTGTTCTACGGTAATGTGATTCATTTGATTGACGTATACGTTCCGCTTTTCTAAAAATGTTACTCATCTTTTTCTCTCCTTTTATCGAGGTATTTTTTATTTAATGGGACCATCGAAAAGAATATAATTATTGTGGATACTACGATGAGAGGGAGGTTCATATCCGATAATCCTGTGATCAATAATATGATTGATATAATTAGTATTATTCCCGCAAACATTATGTTTCTCCTATCTTCACGTTCATTGATATATATTTGTCTTGCCCACAATAAGTTACCTTTTTAATAACAGGAACAGTGTTTTTCAAATCTTTGAGTTTAACTAAATCATTAAAATCAAAAGCGTTGATCGGATCATCATATATATCACCTAATCCACTAATTGAACTATGAAAGGTCCCATCATGTTCTGTATAAAAATAACTTCTTTTTCCATTCACAATAATGTTTTTATATTTGGAACATTTCCACTCACCCAACGTTTTAGATAAAGGGAGATCAACTGGTTTCAAAGATATAAATCCATCCGTGTCAGCTAAAATAACGTTTCGATAACCTACTTTACGAATGGTATCTCGAAGTTTCTTTCTAACATAATCCACAATAAATAATGATACAGCAGGGTTAATGTAAAACACGTCGTCTTCAGGAACAGTTATAGTTTTATATTGAATATGACCAAAATCATTAACTCCTGTAGGTATTTGTTGGCGTGTAATACCTTGACCTAATTTACCAGCAAGAGATGCAAGAATAGACTTGTAAACCATACGTTCATCATCTTTTGTTGATTCTTTTAAAGCATAAAATCTGTTAACAAAATTATTGAATAAGTTCTTTTTCTTTTTAAATTGGATAGTATATAAACATTCATCAATAACATCATAATCTTTAAGTAAATCTAAATACTCTGTTTGTGTAATAACTTTGTATAAGGATTGGAATCCAGTATTATCTATAACTTGTGAAGGTAATTTATTTACATCTCCACTGTTAACAAGATAAGGGAAAATACTTTGACTATTATATTCCACGTTTAAATCCATAAGATAAATGTTTAAATGTTCATCATCCGGTGGTATGAATTTTGGAATAATTGTGGGTAAACCTACAGGAACTTCAGCTTTTAAAAATGCTTCTGCATAAGCGGAGTTAATATCATAATGATAAACCTCTTGATCATAAATACCCGGGCGAGCATATAATAATCCACTATTATAACCAGACTTGATAATTTTGTTAATTTCCGGTTTTAATTGAGGCCACACACTATCATAATTATAACGACTTTCTCGTAGGCTCTTTTTTAATTCTTGTAATGCATAGGAACCAGGGGTAATTGCTTTGATTTGGAGGTCTTCTAAAATCTTAGGGGAAGATATACTCCAGTTATCAATGTTTACAAACCAAGTGGTGCTCATTTTTATAGCAATAATTCGAGACTTACCATATATACAAAAGTATTGTGATTTGATGTTTTCGCTGAAGGTTATGTCTAATGAGAGGAGATTTTTTAGTTTCTCATAGATCTCTTTAGAAGTTATGTATTTAAACTTCGCCATAGTATGCTACATATTTCCTCATCACTTCTTCGACATACCATTCATAATCTATATCGAGGGATTCTTTATCAACTTTAGTCAAATCATTATTACATTCTTTTGTTAATGGTAAACCTGGGTATTTATAAACATTATCTCTTTGGAACTTAACAACTGTTTCTCCCTCTTTATGAGCATAAACTCTGTTAGTTTTTTGGAGGATTCTATTTGATTCAAGATATTTCATACCATCAAACTTCATAGTGTGGTGGATAATAAACATATAATCTTTAACTTCGTAATCCTTAATTTTAGAACGAACATATTCTTCAGGATCAAAAGAGTTTTCTTGATGAAATAAGAGTTCTGATAATAGTTTGGAAACAACTGGGATTTGTGGGATAAGAACTATGTTAGCAAACAACCAGTCATATTTAATAGCCGTAAAATCTCTACCTTTAACTTTTAGCTTTTTAAGAGAGTTCCCCATGATATAATTATTAACGTCTTTTTGAACAAATCTTTGATAAGCTTCAACCTCAACATCAAAATGATGATAATCTTGCCATACTTTAATTTGTTGATTGATGGTGTTTATATCACCTTTAACAATTAGACCATCAGTATTAGCGTTGATAATGTCAATATTATTGTCTGTGAAAAGTTCGATCAAATACATCAAGAATAATTCACCATATAAAGGAATAAGTGCTCCTACGAATCGGTCAAATAGGATATGATGAAAGTTTCGAGTGGCTCCCCATATAGATAACAATCCAAGTTTAAGAGAGTCTGCAGTGAGTTCATCTTCTTTTTTACCGGTAGATTTAAGGTATAGACGGTCTTCATACATTTTCTTATAAAGTTCAATACCACTTTGGGGAATATTTCGACTAAACAATTTAAAGTAAATCATTAGAAGACTATAATAACCTTTAACGTCAACATGATATACGTTGTTACCTGACCAACACTTTCGTTTTGAATGAAGCCCTCCGTTAGCGATTGTATATTCCCAATTTCCCATCTTAAAATCTACATGAAAGTCATTTGAAGGTTTCTTCATCTGTTCTATCATGATTTGTTTGATCGGGTTTTTAATAGGAATATTTATACACTTTTCATGAACTTCAATAGGAGTAGTGGGCTTTCTATGAGCTCCTAAACCCATACCCATCAAAGTAGGCACCGGGATTGAGAAGTCATGAGGGATGTTAAGATATTTAGCAAGTTGTAATCTCATATTTATATGAGGTTGCATTTTGTGATATAATGCTTCACAGGCATCTAAATCTTGAATATTATAGAATTCAACTTCACGACGTTCTTCTTCGGTCAATTTAAACTCATACTTAAAATCAATAGTTGTTTCACGAATCTCCCAACCCATAATTGCTTCAATAACTTTAAGACTAATCCATCCCTGTAAAAGGAACATTAAATCTATACCATCCCAAAAATCTTTAGGATATTTTAGTTCGTAATGTTTCTCAATAATGAATGAACTAAGTTCGAAAGCGTTTGCTGAATTTTGAGGATTGAAATAATAATTATAAATAAGAGGGAGGTCATAATGTAATCCGTTATACGTGACAACGATATCCCGATTTTTATGAAGTTTTTCTAAAGGTTCTTTTGCATCCCGGTTCCAATAAAATTCATATTTACCGTTATGTTTGATCCCTACGACTATGTCATATTTAAAAACCTCAATATCGAGAAAATACATGATCGTCCCTCTTTTCGTTGTATTGTAATTTTTTAATGACTTGTTCCTTGGCTACTGAAACAGACCATTTAAGAAGTTGAATAAGTTCTGCTTCGGAAGTCCAACTGAATACTGGTTCCAAATAGTATATTTCGTTAAATGGTGGAACGAGGTGTAATGGTGAAGCGAACCAATGTAAATTGAAACCAAAATACCATTTCAAATATAATGCAGTAAAAATAGCAATATCGGCTGCTTCTTCGCGTTCTGGTAAAGACATATCATTATTGCTACGTGTATGGCGTTTAGCATAAATATATTCCATGATTTCAGTATTGATAGCATAACAACAATCAAACTTTGTAGGAACAATATCATTGATCGCGGTGATGTTAGTCAATGCCTCAAGGGATGGGAGGAGTTCTTTTCTGTTAAACTGAAACTCTACATTTTCTCCATCATAATCAATAATTAAGTTTTCTCTACATGGTATATAAGGCTGATTTTTTTTCCACCATTTATGAGGAAGTTTTTGTAATTCATCTAAGTTCATATTTCGTAGGTCCTTTGTATGAATTCTTCTAACGAACTAACTCTATTCATATAACGTAACAACCCGTTAATAAAGAAGTTAGGTGTATCCGTATACATGTAGTAAAGTTCTTTTGTAATGTGCCAACCCGCCCCAATAGCGTATCCAAGTTCTGCACAGGTTCCTGGGGATAAATTATTGAGATCAAAAAATATGATTTCAGCTTTTTCCATTGCTTGGATGTCAATATCAGCTACCAATTTAGGATTATTGTCTGCTACTGGATCACCAAAAGTAATATGATTACCTGGAGAATAAACAGCAAACCCTTCACTGATTAAACGATCACGTTGTTCTCTACGTAAATCAAGATATCCTTTAATGGTTCCGCTTAAATAAATTAAAGTTCTGCGATCATATACACCTACATGTTTCATTCTTACAGAATTGATATTGGCATTAGGTGCTACAATTTGATTTGCCCAATAAAGATTTTCTTTAATTGAGACATTTGGAGGTAAATAAAGACGATCAATAGTAACAAGATTCTTTAAGTCGATTTCTTTTAAATGCGGCAAACGGCTCAAGTCTAAAGGTTTCTTTAAATGTTGGACATTGTTGAAATCGAGAGAAAAGACGCCTTCTGGGACGTATAAATAATCTTCGAAGACGTCTATATCATTCTCAAACCTCAAGACACCGTCAACAATACGATATCTCTTTGGATTCATTAGATCTTCGCGTTAACCTTTTCTTCGAGTAAGTCTTGTTCAAACTGTTCGAATTCTGGAAGGCTGTCCACATTTTCACATGTGTTCGCATAAAGGATCTTGTTTGTGTAAGAAGTTCCGTCTTCAGTTGTAGTCGTCTTATGTTTAGCACTGTAAACATTGATTTTTACTAACCCTGGAGTTAAAATCTTCTTGGTATCCACATCTTCTGTGAATCTTACTGCTGCCCAACCATTAAGTGTATGGATGGAATAAAAAGTTACTTCTTTGTTGCTTTCTTTTACAAGATTTTTTCTTGCAATCAATCTACCTTCTACTAACATTTTGTTTTACCTTTTTTCCTTTTCTTTTTTTTTACTTGAGGGTCGCTAACAACATGTTGATTGCTGCGTTACGAGGATACTTTTGTTCTTGTTCCGAGATTTCTCTGGAAACAACAACACTTTGATCTTCACGAAGAACTGACATGACATTTCCTTCAATCTTGTAAGTGAAGTTACCTACACGATTTGCACCTTTAACACGGGTTCTTCCAGTCTTACTCTTTAAGTGTTGGAACACTACTGCGTAAGCTGATTTACCTAATTCTAAAGGTAATGTTACATCTCCTTCTGCGCCGTGAATGATGACCTTGTCGCCAACCAATTCATAAGCAACGCCTTTACAAAACTTTACATCTGCTTGAATTTCTTTCTTGCTCATTTTGTTTCTCCTTCTTCTTTCTATTTTTTTCTGTGGTTTATCACCACGAATAGAAGATCCTGTTTGGGGGGGTTAACACGATCTTCTAATCCTGGGAGTAATAAGAACGTCTAATGGATTTAGTGCACTTCTTATTACAATTATATTATATTATAAGTTTAAAAATCGATCAACTTAAACAACACTTTAATTTTTTATTATGGTCGAGAACAGTCGGCTGGGTAAATACCAGGAACTCATTGGTCGCGCAGGTGTCTTGATAGATTTAGGTTCCAAATTGCGTTTGTAAGCGATGTGTGTATCATATACCAAGGCGATTTGAGCCAATACAGCATCTCGGGCAGCTAATGTTTCGAATTGTTCAGGTTTCAATCTCGATACCAATATTTCAATATCCTGTTTAACCGGAGCATGCATTCTGTAATTTAAAGTTGTTTTTAACAGTTTTATATGGCTACTTTTGAGTTCATAATGTTCAGCAACTGCTACTTGGATCGCTTCTAAAATAAGTAGTGCTTGATGGGAACCTGGATAAGATTCGCGTGTTCTTTCGACAGTCGTAGTTTTACGCTGGATTTTGTCAAAATAACCAGACATTACGTGGTAAGCGCTTTGACCCATCTTAATAGGAAGTATTACAGTTTCCCCTTCATATTCAAACTTAATATTCATACCTTCAAATTGGTATTGGATTCCTTGAAACTTTGGCATTTTATCTAATCTCCTTTATAAATGTTAATTGATCATTGACAGAACTGTATTCCTTCAATTTTCCCGATTTGTAAAGTATTCTAACTCTGGTTGTATAATCTTCATCAATGTGAAACTCCATACGATCTACATAAGGGTAAAGAGGTGATGCTGAAAAATTGTCTATTGTTGCTTTAATATGTTCGTTCATCAAGTAGGCTTCTGTAGTGTCCCAATAAGGGCGTTTAATAGTTACTCGATATTTGATGATACGATATTCACCGTAAAAAGTATTCATCCCATATATACTTGCTTTTACTGTATCCATTTTATCCTCCTAATAGATAAACTTATGAGTCGATTTTTGATCATCAGTATTTGACTGTATGATTAGTTCGGTTATGTCACGATCTAAGTAGTCTGCTAAAGATTGTAGGTAAGTAAGAAGATCTTTATTGTAGTAATGATTTTTTGCCCATTTCTTAGCCCGCGTATAAAGATCCTTAAATATCAAAGTTAACCAAGGTCTATCAAAATCCGTAAATGTATACAATTTATCAGGACCTATCGGAAACTCTTGATTTTCCACCGAATCAATAAAGTTCAAAATAGCATACTCTTCAATGCTGTCTTCTTCGCACGAGATTTTATAACCATGTGCCCAATTTAAAACACGTTCTTTATTAGCTTGTCGCGGATCCATTTTAAGAAACGCATCAATCACCAATAATTTTTGCTTAATATCAAATTCATTTTTTGCCTTAATTCGTGCGATCTGCCAAGGTGTGTAATACTTGAATACCTGATTTTTATTTCTCATATCTCACTCATCCCCAATACATTCACCCAAGTTTCACAATCCCCAGTATAATACACTGCGTGAATAAAAACGTCAAGTTCTGTGTATTCAAAAATAACAGCAAATATAAAAACATCAATAGTTTCCTCTTGATACAGGTTATCCAATAACTTGTCAATAATACCTTGCATTAACTCTAAATCCCCTTTACTCCAAACCCAATTCTTGGTAGCAAAACTGACTCCTTTATAATCCATCATATTTGGTAACTTTTTTGCCATTATAGTTGGCCTCCTATTTTTTTAGTCCGGTTTATAAGATCCCGGTAGATCCCAAATCCCTTTAAACATACTGAAAGGAGGTCCGAAGACCCCCTAACCCCTTGAGTTGATCTACTATTTTCCTAATGTTGTTAGGATAAAATTGATAACTAAGTTTCTTACAAATTGATGAGGATATTTCACTTCTGCTAAATCTTGTTCAATTGTGAATTCACCAACTTCATTTTGATTGCTGTCAACTACTGTTACTGTTGAACTTGCACTTCCTTGATGTGTGAAACCATAACTGAAATTACCAACTGTGTAGATCCCTGAACCCTGGACACCGTTACCCTTTTTCTTGAGAAATTCATAAACTGCGCGGTAATCTGATTTGCCTAATTCACGTGCTAATTCGATCGTTTGACCGTCTTTTTCAAAAACTAACTTGTCGTCCGTAATAACGACTTCCACATCTTTCACCTTTAAAACTTTTGTTTCTTTTGCCATTGTTTTTGGCCTCCTTTTGTTTTTTTTAGAGATCTCTCTCTCTTTATGTATATATTATATCATATTTTTTTCAAAAAAGCCAATTATTATATCTTATTTCCTCTTATTTTTAATTACAAAAGATATTTTTGTGATCTGAAATATTCCAACAAATTCAGTGGAGATTATTATGATGCTTTTTTTGATTATTATTGATTATTTGATGATCATTTTATGTTACTAGAAGATTTATAAATATACACAAAATTATTTTTTATTCCAACAAATTATTATTTTTTTCATATTCAGATTTTTTATAAATAACGTTCTAAAGAATTTTTATAAATAAGACTAAGATTTTATAATCGACTATAAATAATATCAATATATAACATCAATTTAAACCTATCAAATCTCGCGTATAAACGCTTTTTATTATATATACTACGTTACATATATATTGATCAACAAAACTCGTTAAAATCGAAGAATCGCCTCGGAACTCGGTGGGGATCCAAAGTAATTAAAATAGGAAAACGACAAACAACAAAAGTAAACAATATATATGTAACGTAGTATATATAATA
>CAZABW010000059.1:0-9748 GCA_964483655.1 uncultured Candidatus Izemoplasmatales bacterium | reverse complement strand
TACCGGCATCCTTCGTCGAAGATAGAGCACAAAAAAAAGAAGTACCCTCTTTGGAGTAGTTCTTCTTTTCGCCATCAGATGATATGATTACTGGATACCAAGTGAGATCAAGCGGTTGTCCCGCTCTCATTTCTCCAAACGACATAGGAATCACCCAACTCTCGTAATAATTCGGCTGTAGAGCAATCTTTGTGCCTTGGGGGCAATAATTCTGCGTCCGACTTCATCAATCGAACCAAAGGCCGTTCCACCCGCATCAAATGCCGATAGGTTACCGAAGTCGCCATTAGCTATCATCCATTCTGCTTGCATCATGCAGGCTTTGTTGATGAAGTAGTTTTGGTTCTCGGAAAGGTTATTGAAATCAAGAGTTGCGAAATGATTTGCCCGGATGAAGTCTTCAATGTATTCCACCGTGCGATTGATGAAACGTTCTACTTTGCCCGCTTCGTCATCATCAGCCGGAACACGGGCATTGAGGTCAAGACCGCTATAATTGCGAAACTCTTCTTCTGTGTATTTTCTGAATTGCATATTGAAACACCTCTTTCTTGGTGATTGTTTTCAAAGTTAGGATAGGTAAAATAAAACGGGGCGGCAGCAAATACTACCGCCCTATTTCATTCAGTGGTTAGGATAATGTGCCGTCAACCAATCTGACGATATGAGCTGGACGAAGAGTTTGCAATCCGTATAGAATATCGCAAGAGATGATATCAGACTTAAGGTCCATGTCGTAATCAAATACAACACGGATGGTTAAACCATCAGCAGATGCTACAGCTGATTTTGGAGCGCCTTGAGGAATTGCAAGAGGACGGTTGACAAACGCAAAGGAGTTCTTGTGGAATCCAAGAGATGTTCCGTTGCGGACGATATTGACGGTTGTTGCAGTGACGCCAGCTGGGAATGCAGGGGAAACGGTTTTTGAAGCTGCTGCAGAGCCCGAAAGCGTGACAGCTTCCGTGAGACGATAGAGAATACCTTTATAAACGAATCCATCACCAACAGCTAATGTTGCGGTTGCTCCGGATCCTTCGGTAATATCAATCTCGCCAGAGTCAGAAGACGATGCAACCTTCATGGTTCCGATAGCGGTTCCGGAAGTTGCTGCAGTTGATTTGGGGCAGTTTTGGTCGGTATAGGACACCATGCCGTAAAGTCTTCCAAGGTTCGCATCACGAAGCGCTAGGTTATCCCCAGCATAGGAAGCCTTTGAAAGATTGTCAGTAATCGCAAAGCGGTACTTGTGGTCAGTGCCTAAAACGAGGTTCTTGCCAATTTGTGGTGCCTTGTTCGTTTCAAGAATCTTTGCAACGTTTGCAATGTCTTTTAAGTTCGTTGGAGCTGCCACGGTGCAAGATACGCTAGCGCCAGCGTCTTCGAACATTTGGTTCGCAATGTCAACGTCCACTTGTTCGGCGATAGCTACCATTGCGGGTTCTAAGAGTTGTGCTGCGAAGTCTTGTAAGTTCAACGTCCAGTCTTTCGAAGTGACTACGAAAGAAACGTCTTTGAAGCGGTCTAACTTAACAGGTACAGATGTTTCAGTTGCGTTTTGCTTGTCAATCGTGCTGCCGTTGTAATCCTTTGCTACGAAAGATGCAGGAACACGCACGTTGACGGTGTCGCCAATGCTTCCTACAAACTCTTTGGAATAATCGATGTGTACAAGGTCCTTGAACACACACATGTTGCGCAGAATCGCTAACGCTTCGTTTGCGACTGCTTGGGGAGTGATAAAAGTGTTTGCCATGATTTGATTTTCTCCTTATAGGTTTTTATTTGATTTCAGTTCCATCAGGATTGTGAGTCTTTCTCCAAGTTAGATACTCGGGCGACTCGGGTGAAGGCATTCCGTTAGGAAGATTATTTTGGACGATGGGATTTCCAAATGAATCAACCTTCGTTTGTTCCATTCCGAATAAGGACGTGAGTGACGGGTCCTTCTTCATTGTTGCAATTTGTTCGTCAAGTCCGACAAGCTTGCCGTCTTTGAGTTGAACATTGGTTGTGTCGAGCAATTTCATCGCCACAGTGATGTTTGAAACTTTTTGATCGCGTAGATAGTTTGTGATTGCAAAATCCTTCTCACGTGCAACCATCTTTTGTTCGTACTCAGTTTTGACCTTTTCGTTCGAAGCTTGTAATTCAGCGATTTGTTTCGTAAGCGCTTCGTTGCCGGCTGCAAGCGGTTTAAACTTCTCGAGCTCTGAATTGGTTGATTCGAATTTGGTCTTGTAATCCTTGAGTTGTTCATTGACTTGATTAAAGCGTTCCTTTGGAATAAACTCGTCCGCAAGTTCGAGGACAACATCTTTATCTTTGAGAACGGTTTCTAGTTGTTTGACCAACTCTTCACCGAGCAAGGATTTTAAATCGTTATTGATGCGTTTAAACATGATTGAGACTCCTTTCTGCAGTTTAACGACAGCGACGTCGATTTGGAGTGGAAGCTACGCTTTCCAGCGATTAGTTATTTATGATTTCCGTTTCAGACACCTTCGTGCGCCATGGATAGAATGGCCGTTGGTTTTGAAGCGAGAACTCACGGTATTGTTCTTGCATTTTGGACCACTTACTTTGCAGCTGATTTGCTTCGCCGTTATCTCCGGCCTTTCGTAGCAACTGCTCTTGAATCTTCAATTTGCGAATCTCGTTTTCATAAGATCTTTGCCTTGCAGTGATGGCGTTCTCTCTTCGAATCGTTGCTCGGTCATAGTCTCTTGGTTCCTTCATTCCGGGCGTGTATTCGATTAGTCGATGCCGGCAGTTGTATCCGTTGATGATGCCGTTGCCATCGCCCCTGGGACCTTGCAATGCTTCTTCAAGCGGTGAATAAGAAATGTTGTTAATCGTTCCGCTAGTTCCATCCAACGAATAGAGTCGCCCTTGGTAAGGAGCACACCGGTCTGATGCATCCGCATGACTGGATGCCATGACTAGCTTTACTCCCTCATCTTTCAAACGCTTCACATCTTCCAGGTTGGCCTGATACCTCACTTCCATCTCTGCGAAGTTTCGCAAGGATATCTTGTAAGGTTTGCCATTCTTGTCGATGCGTTCCATATTCGCGGGATCTGACGCAAGCACACGGATTTGCGCTCTGACGCGTTTTTCGTAGTTATCAATGAGTTGACTACCTAACTTGTCTTGAGTGAGCAAGGGGCGGAATCTTTCAACGATTAAGCGGGAGTCTGTGGGTGTTCCTTTCGCAATCGATACCAAATCGATATTGTAGGTTCCAGCACGTTCTTTGATTGCTTTCAAAGTCTGCAGGTTGAGCGAATGCATTTGGTTCATGTAATCGAGATGCCAGCGCTGTGCTGATACTGCTAGAGACCGGCGCAGGTCGTTCTGATACTGGGTTGAATAAGACCCAACGGTCCTGTTGATGATTTTTGCTATCTCTGCTTCGAGTTTGGCTTTAGGCCAATTTGAATAGTACGATTCAACAATCAGCGCTTTGATACGGGATTGTGCGTCTGTGACAGATAGAACGGCGGATTCCGCGATGTTCTCTTTTGGGCTTACTAATACTCTTGGTTCCGCCATCTGTCCTTCACTCCCTAAAGATTTGTCTTAACATCGTTTTATCAGCTTCTTTGTAAATAAACCGGCCATCGGTTCCATCCCGAATGAAGTAAACCTCTCGTTCGTTCGTATACAGGTTTTCTCCGACTCGGATACTCTTCGGCGCATAATAAAGCATTTGTTCATCATTCAATTTCAACTCATGAGTGACCCACAGTTTCTCCTTGTCAAACAAGCAGAAATCCTTCAAGCACACTTCCATTCGGAACGGCTCGGTGTGTGGGTTCATTTGCTCCCATGGTTCTTTGACCGGCGTGCAAGCAAGCAAGGCTATTGCAACAAATAGCCCAATGAGTAGCAAGTACAATCGTTTCATTACGTATTACCCCCTTGATTATTTTGGTTTAAAAGTCCTTCCATCGACAAAGCCGACGGGTTGTCAATTGACATGTTGTTCTCGATGCGGATTTTGTCCGCCATCTCTTTGATTTCTTGGTCAGTTTTTCCTAGTGGTGACCATATTTGTTGAAGGATTGTTTCAAGGTCGCCAAGCTGGTAGGATCTAACGGGTGCCCAAGTATCAATCCGTTCTTTGGTGCTTGTCTTGATATAATCCGGAAACTGTACCTTGATAGTGCAGTTGTTGAAGTCGATATCAATGTTGTCAATGCCGGGGACGACATACGTTGACCCGTAGGTTTCTTTCAACCAACTTAGCAGCTGTAGATAGTTGAGAATCAAATCCTCTAATAGTGGCGTCCACAATCTGATTTTTGACTTTCTTGTATCAATGGTCAGTTTCTCCCGTTCCTGTTGACTCTTGTCATCAGCTGCGATGCTTTCGAATCCCGGGATGGCTAAGGTTGTCGGTGATAGCTTGCAAAGCGTACAGATTTGTCCGACTTCGATTTTCCATTTCTCTTTCAGCGATTCGGTGCGGTCCATAATTGACACTACTTGAAGCATTTGCTTTTGGCCTTGCATTTGGTCAACGTCTTTCTCGTCGATTAAGACATTGGTTTGGAATCCATCGGGTTGTAGGATTTGACCGTTAGAATCCTTTTCGTACATGCTGCTAGGTCTACCGATGATACCCTTGTTGTCACGAACCTCACGGGCGTTCTCGCTGTAAAGTTCGTCTAGGATATGAAATGACCCTTGCGCTTTCGAGTAATCACTTAAGCCGTAAGGAACTCCGGGGAACTCGTTGTTAGGCAAGCGATTCGGTTTCTCGAACGCAAGCATGCAAGACAGACCGGGGAAGGCATAAGCTTCTCTCAACCCGTTTGTAAGGGCCGGGCAGACATTCCATTTTTCAAACGCTATCGGAATCTCTCTACCGTTTTCAAGAATCTCTGTGAGCTGATAGTGGATGACAGCATCGCCTTCTTTCAGACCGGTACGGCCATTCAAACCAAACTGCTTGTAGAAAGCTAACTCTTCTTGTCCTCGCACTCGCTTGTAGATTTCGTCCAAACGGTACGAGTGTTTGCTCGCTCCATCTTCCATCGTCTTCCATGCTTTGAAGATGATTGCGGTTGTGACACCGCGTTCCTTGACAACCTCGAATTGGCGAAGGTCAGCAACCTCGAGAATCGGATAAGGCGTGATGCTTGGGTTCAAGGATAATTTCATGGCCACATGACCGCCCCAGGATTCGCAATAGCCGGCTTGAGCTAACTTCTCGGATAACGAGATTCTTGTAAAAATTGTGTCGGTCACCATTTCCTTGATGCGGTCCGATTCATCCTCGTCGATATCTTCACTAAGCAACTCTGTGCCGTCTTCTGCTTTTTGCGTCTTGAAGACTTTGACATCAACGTCGAAACCATTGCCAAAGAGAATGTCCACCATCTTGGATGAAATCAAACTCGGGAATCCGGTGTGAACCATGATGTATTTATTGGCTGGAGCAACCCGCCAAAACTCTCGAAGGTTTAATGAACCCGAGATGGTGCTTGTGCCGTCGCCCCGGAAGTGATCCCGAATCATCGAGGGGTTGCCGACAGACCAAATGAAGTTCTCTGTTAGTTGCTGAATGAACTTCTCGTTGGTTAGGTATGTGTTTGCTATATGCAGATATCTTGGATCGTTCTTAAGTTTTGCATTCAATCTAGTTAACCCCCCTTGCAATTTGGTGTCGTAGCGGTCTCTTGCCGCATTGACCATTGATTGGTACATCTTGTTGAATATGCTCATGCGTTCACCGCCTTATAGTTTCTTGGCTGCTTGAAGTAATGCAACCATGTGTCTTGTGATTGCGTACTCTACAGCGTCCATGATGTCGTTCATGAGAAGGTTGTTGTCTTCTCGTTCCTTGCCTTCCTTGCCTTTGACCCATACCGCCGATTGATAAGCTTGGAATGCTTGCACGCAGCTTACATCGAAATAAAAACGCCCCCTAGTGAAGAGCGTTATCAATAAGTCAATCCGTTCCTTAATCGTCGCCTTGTAAGATGGCGCTACTGGAGCCTTGTGTTGAATCTGACTGTTTTGCAAGTCGAGGATGTAGTTGCCTTCTGAATTATCTACAAAGATTCCCTCGATTGGTTTACCGTGATGATTGTCCAAGAATGCGTTCAGCAGTTCGGTCTTTTGACCATAACCAACCTTGCGACCTTGCTGGCTTGTTTGAAAGGTCATGATGTCTAACAGAGCCGCCCACTTATAATCTCTCTCGAAGCCAACCAATGCGTAAACGTTATGTGCGCGCTTCTCGGCAATGTCGGCGCCGATTGTGAGAACATGCATCGGGTACTTCGGTCTTGCGTTCTTGTCGATTGCTCTTAGGTCGACAATCATGTCCGGCTTCATGTAGTCCGCAAAGATTGTGATGCCCCACTTACCACGCTCGCCGAGTACCCGGGTCTTGTGGTAGTGTGAACCTTTGGGATAAAGTGCGAGTAGGTCTCGAATCATCTTCGGTGTGAGTTTTGGGTTGTCTGTGAACTTGAAATGCATGTAGTAGTACCCACGCTTCTTTTTCTTCACGGCGTTCATGTCTGCAATCGTGCTTGCTGGAGCGTCACCAACAATTAGTGACTTGTTAATACGTTCCTGATAGATGGGATGGTTTGGGTCATCGCCGTTCAGTGTCATGATAGTGATTGGATTGTTTGTTGCTCCTTGACGGGCAAACGATTCATCCACGAACTGCTTATCGGCAACATTGCACTCGTCAATCAGGATGGTCTCAATGTCTTTTCCGAGAATCTTTTCCCACTTGGATGCATCAGAGTATCCAGCGAGTAAGATTTCTTTCCCTGTGCCAATAACCTCGACAAAGTGCGTGCCAATCTTGTCACGTCTAAGCAAGTACTTATCCGGGAACAGCGTCAGCAATCCCAGTTCAGCTTCGAGGATGTTTGAACGGATGGCGTTTAGATCCTGCGCTGCTATCAGTGCTAGTTTGGATGTTTGAGCTTGTACTCGTAAATGGAACCCGATGATTGCCGTGACAGTCTTTGATGACCGGATGGTTCCTTCCATCGTGAAGACCCTCGTGTCAGGGCTTGTGATGATTGCTAGTGCGTCTAATATCTTGTCGGTGAAGTTGACATCCGGAAGAGGTCTGCTATTTGTTATCGGCATCTTCTTCATCCTCTTCGAACTGGATATTCTCGGTTGATTGAGTTTGTACCGCTCGTTTGTTTAGAGCTGCGACAATCTTGTCTTCAATCGTGTTGGCTTCCTTATTCGCCGATGCAGATATTTGGTCGGCGATGTTTAGGAAGAGTTTAGTTGATTCTATCTGATCCCGCACCATGATTTTTTTATCAACGATTTGGGGCTCCTCGACTTTCGTGATAACTTTCTTACCGTTCTTGTCGAAGTAGATTTTTTCTTTCTTGACCATAACCACAACCTCTTCTGTGAGCTCGCCACGCATCCCCAGCGTCATCCTTCGTTTCGCTTCTTCTACTGACGCCATGATTTCTGAATCCTGGATGTTTATGAGCTTCCCGACGTACGCACGAACTGTTGGGTTGTTTAAGAGTTCCGAACCTTGTGAAGAGGCACTCTTCACCGAGTAGCCAGCCTTAATCGCAGCCTGTGTCCGGTTCCCTAAAATGACATAATATTCAGCGAATCTTTTCTGTTTGAGGTTCAAACCTTTAAGATCCCCCTGCTTAAACTCAACGTTATTCGAGACTCTAGGAATCTTTTTTGATGGCATAATGTAAAAAGACCCCCTTTAAAAATATTTTTTTCTTAGAGAAGGAATCCCCCTTAAAATCCCCTATTAAAAGATTGAAAGACCCCCACCCCCACTTGCTTTATTTACTGGTTTTACTTATTGGATGAAATGCTTTTGATGAAGAAGAGAACTGATAAAAAACCGTTGGGAGCAAACAAAAAGAGAGGAACAGTTAGTGTGTTGCTGTAACGTTACTCTCTTAGTTAGTATTATAAAACAAATACAATAGTAGTATATAAGTACTTAATATATAGTAACTGCGAGGGAGAAAGTGATTTTCTCTCACAGATTGATAGCAAGGATCATGAATAGTGAAGGGAGAGAAACTACTCATGACCTAAGGGAAAGAAGAAAGAGGAAAGGAAAAGAAAGGAAAACAAGAACCTTGAAGATAAGAAAAGCAATGTACGTTTTGGGCACACTGCTTTACAATATCATTTTATCACATTAAAACGGACTGTGAGTCTAAACGGAGTCTAATTCTTCATTTATGCCGGTGCCGATTCGAGTTTCTGATAAATCTTGGTTTTGTACCATTTAACAGATTGGATTGATAAATACATCTCTGATGCAATCACGGATATATCCTTGCCCTCGAACCACGCAGCTAAGAATACTTTGAGTTCCTTGTCTCCCATTTCATCAGCCACTTTTTGAATTGCTTTCTTCATTTCCCGGAGAGCTTGTCGCTTCTCTTCCAACACCGAACGGTTAATGGAAATCATTGCGGTGAGGTACTGGATGCGTTCAAGGATTGCAGTATCGGGGACGATTTGAGAGACTCCAGGAACGGCGTCATAAGCAACTGCTCGTACGTTGACTGGTCCACTTTTCTTGATGATTTGATCGAGTTCTTTTTCGAAGCTGCGGACTAAGGTTTCTTGGGTTTTAATGTCGAGGGATAGAATCTGATAACTCTGATAGAAGTTCTGACTAGCAACATATCCACACGCCATAGTCATCAATCCTTCTTGACTCTAGCGGCTTTACGCCTTAGCGAGATGGTACGAATGATGTGGTCGGTAATGTTTCGAGCGATGGCTTGGGTGTGGATTTTACCGGATGGAGTTTTAATTTCTTCCATCTCGTACTTGTCACGAACCCCCCATTGCTCCGTCTCTTTGTTTGGATAAGATTCAGTCAGTTCAGGAATGGAGTAATGAAAATGAACAATGATTTTCTTAGGTACAAACGGATTCACGCCTACCTTGACGCCAAAATAGATATCGGTGTCTTTGTATTTGCGTCTGAGAGCTTCGTCCACTTCACGCTCGATTATGTGTGGGCCAATAACTTCAATCTTTTCAGCAACTAACTTCTCAAGTCTGTTTGTTGGATTCAAAACAATCACCCCCGAATGCATATTTGATCACTTTAACAATCAGTGGGAAATACTCCGAATCTTCATTGAATGGTCGATATCTTCCTGGAGCACGGATGCCGTTTGATTCTTCGATTAGATAGAATGCCTTGCGTTTGATTTCGTCGTTCTCGTAATAAGGGAATGGCGAACGCCATACCTTGATAAGAACCGTGAAACCTTTTGGTGAAGTCCATTTGTAGTAACGTACTCTTCTTTGTACTAAGTACCAAATATATGCAAGTAAGATTAGTACCCACATGATGCAAAGAATGATAATACCAATGTGTTCCATGTTTATCCCTCTTTTCTGTATTGTTTGTTATAAGCGCGCTGGCGCTTGATTTCACGTTCCCGTTTCTTGATTCGCTTGCGTTCTTTGTCTTCTCGTAAGGCTTGATACACGCTTTTGAGATAGGGAGAACGCTCTTGGATAATGTCTGTTGGTGTCATGATTCAACCACATCCCTTTCAGCAATCACTCCAGCTCGGATTAAACGATACATGTTCACTAGATCCTTGCCAGTGTATTTGATACCATCGGTCGCAATCAGATTCCCACCAAGAAAGTAAAGATTTCCTTTGATCCATGTGTTATCAACCTTGAATAAACCATTTTGACGAAGAACAGCTTCGTCTTCTGTTGTAAGTGATAA
>CAZABW010000058.1:4627-10453 GCA_964483655.1 uncultured Candidatus Izemoplasmatales bacterium | reverse complement strand
CCAAATAAGGAGTCATAATCTTCAACGGACACTTCAAATTCACTTGAAGTGTTTTTTTATTTCATCTTGCCAAAAATAAGTTATACAAGTATAATAAGTATGAAAAGTATGAATGGGGTGAAATCATGAAAGGAAAAAGCATGGCTGTAGTCAAAGTCGGAGAAAAAGGACAAATTGTGATTCCAAAGGATATGAGAACGATGTTTCATATTCAGCCAGGGGATACCATCATGTTATTAGCTGATGAAGAAAAAGGGATCGCAATCGTTTCCAATGAGGATTACATGCGTTTCGCACAAAGTATCTTTGAAGCCCAAAAAGGAACGCAAGAAGATGAGTAATGTCGCGATTGAGTGTCGAAATCTGACCAAGAAGTATCAAACAAGAACGGCAGTCAATCAGTTATCCCTTTCCATACAAGAAGGGGAATTCTTTGCACTTCTTGGATTTAACGGAGCGGGGAAGACAACAACCATCAAAATGCTGAGTGGATTGAGTATCCCGACTTCAGGGGATGCGATTATTTTCGGGAAAAGCATCTTACACGAAATGAATGAAATCAAACAAGGTATGAATATCTCGCCTCAAGAAACAGCCATCGCGTTGAACTTGACGGTGTATCAAAACTTAGTTTTTATCGCTCGAATTTATGGAGCGAATCATCAACATGCGCTCGCGTCAGCGAATCAAATGATGCAAATGTTTCAACTAACAGATCGAAAAAGCGAGAAAGCGAAGAAACTTTCGGGGGGATTAAAGCGACGATTAAGCATCGCTATGGCTTTAATCACCCAACCGAAGATTCTCTTTTTAGATGAACCGACTCTCGGTCTTGATGTTCGCTCCCGAAAAGACTTATGGAATATTTTAATGCAGTTAAAAGGATCTGTTACCATCATCATCACAACCCACTATCTTGAAGAGGTGGAAGCTTTAGCTGACCGAATCGGGATTATTGATCAAGGGAATTTGAAGATTGTGGGTAGTTTACAAGAACTGAGAGAACAAACATCGCTGACTCGATTAGAAGATATTTTTCTATCCTTAGCGGAAGGAGATTTGTCCTCATGAAAACGTGGATCTATGCGAAAAGAAACATGCTTGAGTTGTTATCTGATCCGATTAGTCTTGTGTTTCTCATCGGTTTACCGGCTTTTCTGTTACTTTTTATGGTTTCATTGAATCAAAACCTTCCGATTAATGATTCGTTTCAAATTGATCAATTTCTCCCAGCAACGATTGTCTTTAGTTTTTCTTTTTTAACAATGTTCTCGGGGATGCTAGTGGCTAAGGATCGGAGTAGTTCCTTCTTAAATCGGATGTATATCTCCCCATTGAAAGCCCATCATTATATTATCGGATACCTTCTTCCCATTTGGCTGATTGGTTGGATTCAATGTATTCTGCTCACGGGGATTGGACTCTTTTTAGGATTATCATTGTCGATTCACTTAATCAGTGGGTTTCTCGTGTTGATGTTTGTTTCCATTTTATTTATCGCCTTAGGGTTAGCACTTGGAAGTCTTCTAAAAGACCAACAAGTCGGTCCAATCGCGTCCATCTTAGTTCAGGTTGTGGCTTTCCTAAGCGGCATGTGGTTTTCATTGGATCTCATTGGTGGAGCGTTCCAAACGATTGGGTATTTATTGCCTTTTGCTCATGCTGTGGATCTGACTCGCCATGTCATGCAAGGGAATTATCAAGACTTGGGAGTTGCCTTTCTTGTTGTTACGTTGTATATTTTAATCATCGGGTTCTTTGCGATTATTCAATTCAAAAAAACCATGAAATCGTAAGCATTTGTTATGTATCAAGTTCATATTTTCATCTTATGTGTCACTAATTGCATCTTACGTATCAAAAGTTGTGCTCTTTTTGGATGTTTGGTATGATAAGGCCATAAAAAAAAGGAGATGAATAAAATGAAAAAAGTAATGATTTTTGTAGGCGCTTTATTCTTAGTAGCAGTTGGTTTCTATTTTGGTACTCAATCACATAACCTGGAAGCTGTTTCACTAACAGAAGCCCCTCAAACCGAGATTCAAGAACTTGTCATGCTAAGTGACATCATCGAAGGCGAAACACCCGATCCAACCGCAAAGATGGAACAATACTTCGAACTCAAAAATGCTCTCATCGAAATCCATCAACAACTTCGTGTCAAACACCAAGAACTTCAAGCTGCTCGTCAATCGTTTCAAAGCGTTAGAAGTGAATTACGGAATGCGTCCGCGAGTTTAACCCTTGCGGACCGCCAACAATTAGCGAGCCATTACCAACAAGCACTAGCCAACCGTCAATTGTTTGAAGAGTCCAAAGGACTTGCTTACCAACGTTTGGCGGATTTAAAAGGACAATACTCTCTTGAAAACATCGATTTGATTCTTCAAACGATGGCTGAAGTTTTTGAAGTCCTAGAACAACGCTACGAACTCGTTTCTCAAACGATTACACTATTTGAAGATAGTAAAGCTATTTTACAAACATACTTATCATAAAGGCGGGGTTTCTTTGAAAGTCACGATTCGAAAAGTGAGTGAACTCGACGAAGTTTGCGTCGAAATTCAATGTCAAGAAGTGAATCAAGAAGTCAAAGACATAGAGCGGATGTTATCGCTCTATGCTTTGGCGTTACCAGCCAAACGAGAAGGACGAAACTATACCCTAACTCCTCGTGAAATCTATTATTTTGAAGCGATTGATCACGACGTTTTTGCCTATACTAAAGAACATGTTTACGAAGTATCGTATAAACTCTATCAATTAGAAACAATGTATCAAGATTTGTTTATCCGGGTGAGTAAAAATACCTTAGTGAATCCTCGTGTCATTCAATCATTCTTTTCTTCCATCAATGGAAGAATGGAAGCGACGCTTCTCAATAAAGAACGATTGGTCATTTCAAGGATGTATGTGGCGAACCTAAAACGCGCCTTGAAGGGGGAAAAAGTATGAAAACATTTGGCAAACGGTATTTATGGGTCTATCTCATTGTTCATCTTCTCTTTTTCGTTTTAGCACTGATTGTATTTCGTCGTGCTGAGGTAAGTTATCCCTTTATTCGCTTAGAGATTGGCGCGCTACTCATTAGTGTCATCTTAAGTGCTTCTATTAGCCTTTTCCGCATGGAAAAGGGCAATAGCATTGTCAATACAATCTTAGGGTATCTAGCCATTATTCCAGCAATCTTTTTACTTCGCACCATCTTTGGAACTTATTTGTTCCGCTTTAGTTGGTTGATTTATATCGCGATGGTCCTCGTTGGGATTATCTATGGGGTTGCCGTTTGGGTGGTCTCGTTAAAATACAAGAAAGAAGTACAAGATCTCAATCAAATGCTTCAAGCCAAAGAAGAAGCGATTGAAGAACCAAAAGATTCCTAACTTCATCAGTTGATTCCAATCACGAAGCGTTCGGCTTCGTGATTTTATTTTGAAAATGTTTTCATTTGAAATAAGGGATATTGACATCTAGAATGAATAGAGTATAATTATGGTGTAATAAGTATACTAACGGTATACCTAATTAAGAAGGTGAAATCATGATCACAACCAAACAACTCTATTTACGGCCCTTTTTGGAAACCGATGGGGAAGCATTGTTTCAATACTTATCCTTAGAAGAAGTCGTGAAATATGAACCCTATCCTGTCTATTCCCTACTAGACGCAATTCAAGAAGCCAAAGAACGGTCGACCAACCCAGCATTCTTTGCAGTTTGTTTACAATCAACCAACCAATTGATTGGGAATATCTATTTCGCTTTAGATGGTCCAGAATACTTGAAAACCTATACAATCGGGTATGTTTTCCATCCTGCATTTCATAACCAAGGATATGCCACAGAAGCTGCACAAGCCGTTTTGGAGTATGGCTTTCAAACATTGGGATTACACCGCATCGTGGCGTATTGTCACCAAGAGAACGTTCGTTCTTGGAAACTTCTAGAACGATTAAACATGCGAAGAGAAGCCGTTATGAAAGAAAACATTTACTTTAAACTCGACGAAAACCAGCAACCCATCTGGGTGAACTCCTATCAATATGCCATCTTGCATCATGAATTTTCATGGAGGGATGCTTTATGAATGGAATTCTAAAATGGACGGTACTCACTGTAGTCATTCTTATCGTTCTTCTGTTTTCAACCCTTTTGATTGCTAGTGGTGTATTTCAAACAAAGCAATACCTTGAGCCTTGGAGTCCTACTTATTATCAAACATTCAGTGATGTTCGGAAACAACTCATCGCTCACGGACTTCTAGCGGCGAATGGACATAATATGCAAGCGTGGAATTTTGTTTTATCCGAGGAAGACGAAAGTAAAATGGATTTATATATTGACGCTACTCGGTTATCTGGTGAAGTGGATCCGGATTACCGACAACTATTCATATCTCAAGGGACTTTACTTGAATATATGGTCATAGCCGGTCGTGTCTTGGGCGTTCAAGTACAGATTGAATACTTTCCTCATGGCGAACTCGAAGAAGCCACGATAGAAAGTGAGTTTGTTCGCAAGGCGATTGCACGGATTACATTAAACGAAGCACAACGAACCGAAGAAATCTTATATCCCTACATCTTTCAACCTGATACCAATCGTGGTGGATATGATGCGACACGATTGAACCAAACAATCATCGATGCTTTGTTATCAGTTCATGAAGGAGACGAAATCACGATGGAGTTCATTCAAGATGAAGACCGCTGTGCGATGATTCGCCAATATGCGATGGACGCTGCTGTGATTGAAACCAATCAAGAACTCCTAATGAGCGAAACCGATGCCATTTTCCGAGCCAATGAAAGCCAAAAGAATCAATATCGTTATGGATTTTCGTTTGAAGGACAGGGAAAACAAGGCATCGGAATGCATCTTTTACAAGGGTTGATTACGCTTTTTCCAGGAATGGCAAAGGGGGATTCTTCCAAACAAGCCTTCTTAGATTCCACGGTTCAATCTTTAGCTCATACCTCAAGTTTTCTCCTTATTCACACCAAGGAAACCTCACGAGTGAATCAAATCGAAGTAGGACGACTCTATTCCAAACTCATTTTACAAGGCCATCATCTGGGCTTAGCGATGCAACCACTGTCCCAAGCGATTCAAGTCTATGACGCGATGTTACCCACCTACCAAGCAATCCATGAAGTGCTCGAAATCGATGGCACCATATACCTTTTGGTTCGGGTAGGAAAACCTACCCAAATCGCGTTTCCTTCGATGCGAATGAGTGTTGAACAACTGATTCAGGAGGTACAACAATGAAACGATTATTGCTTGTCTTTGTCTTACTTTGCATGATTCCCTTGGTTTCATGTGATCAAATTCCCAGTGGGAAAGATATCTATGATAACGTGGAAGAAATCGCCAAACAAGGCGATTCCTACACCTATCAAAGCCGCGTTGGAAATATCATCGGTCACCATGCGACGATTACCTTCAAAGGCTTTAGTGGCGCAGATACCATCATCCAACTTAACCAGGTAAAAACCTATCGTGTGGTCTGTGAAACAACGCTCCAAAAGGGTCGCTTTAAAGTAGTATTAATCACTCCAACTTTGGAAGTGATTGAATTAGAAGATGAAATGGAAATTGAAATCGATCAATCAGGATATCGAATTAAACTCGTTGGCGAAAATGCAACTGGAACGATTGATTTTACTCTCATAGAAATCGAAGCAGGAGGATCTGAATCATGACCAGAACATCACGTAAAGAAAACATCAAAGAAATGAATAGAGAAGCAATCATTCATGCGAGTGAAATCCTAATGGCAAACAATCCCTCTGGATTAGAAAAAGTCACGATGGATGATATTGC
>CAZABW010000058.1:2822-4527 GCA_964483655.1 uncultured Candidatus Izemoplasmatales bacterium | reverse complement strand
TTCCGTCAAGGCGAGATCTCGATGAGTTATTTAATCGATAGTATTCAAAAGGGCATGGTGGATGGATCGATTCGTAAAGACATTAATCCTCAAGAAGCTGCCTTTTCTATATGGGCGATGTTAACCGGTTTACTAACAACCGGACAAACCAAACAAAGTTATATGTTACAAACTTATGGCATTGATTTGCCAAAATGGCTCGAAGAAGCCACTAAATTGATTCTCGATGGATTGAAAGGATAATACATTAGATTATGAAAAAATTACTGATTAAAATTCTCATTGCCTTACTCGTTGCGTTTTTATTACTCGGTCTTCCTCTCGTTGCTGGCTATATTGCTAACGAATTTCCCAACCCCACCTTAGACCCAGATGGCTCATTTTGGTGGATTAGCATGCATCATATTGCGCAAGCATTGTTATTTGTCCCTTTGTTCTTTCTTGTGAAACGATTGCAACCCAAAGTGGAGTTCCATCTTGGATTTGGTGATGTCAAAAAAGGATGGGGGTATGTTTGGAAATTCACGTTGTTTTTCTTGGTTTACACAGTCATCGGATTTGCCATTGCTTTTGCGACAGACTCCTTTTCTCCCTTTCGTTTTGATATCAATGCCAATAATGTGCTTGGGTATTTAGGGTTCCAGTTATTCTTATCTGGTCCCTCTGAAGAATTCATTTTCCGCGCTTTTGGAATCGGTGTGATTGCTTTTCTTTTCCCAAAACGTTTGGTTAAGGGACGAGTGAGTGTTGCGAATATTATCGTGGCTGTCATTTTTGGACTTGCTCATGTCGGGATCTTCTTTTCTCCCTTCCGCGTTTCTTATTCGCTCTTTCAAGTCATCTATGCGTTTGGATTGGGTTTGATTTATGGCGATTGTTATGAAAAGACGAAGAGTGTTTATTATCCGATGATGCTTCATAGTATCTCCAATGTCATTGCAGTAGGAGCGACAATCCTCGCTACGGTTTTGGTGGGGTAAACGATGAAACATACCAAAACGGTTTCTGTCCTCGTTGGTTTGATTGGACTCTTATCCCTTGTATCCTCGCTAGTAGGAATCATCTTCTCGAATGGGGGAGAATCACAAGTATTCCAAAACGTATTGGGGGAAACTGTAGAAATTTTGGGTAGTGGAATCTACCAAAATAATTCCATCAGTGTTGCAGCCCAAGGGATTGCCAATGATTACATTACCCTTCTGATTGCAATTCCAGCTCTTATCCTGTCCTTCATCGCATATCAACGAAGAACAACCCAGGGTCTGATTGCTTTGATTGGGTTGATTGGATACTTTCTATATACCTATACTTCCTATGCCTTCTTATGGTTTTATAATCCTCTGTTTCTTGTTTATGTCGCCATCATGTCCCTCAGTCTTTTTACCTTTATCTTGCTTTTCTCGGAATTTGACGCCAATCGGATTGTCACGCAATTTATCGAACAATTACCGATCAAATCGATTGTGATTTATCAAGTTCTTGTGGCCGTCTTCCTGACTTTAATGTGGCTATCTAAACTAGTACCTCCCCTTCTTTTGGGAACTTATCCTGTAGAACTAGAACACTACACGACCATGGTCATCCAAGCACTTGATTTGGGGATTGTGGTCCCAGTGGCGCTGATTTCGGCAATCCAACTCAATAAACGCAAACCAATAGGATACATATTAACATCCGTTATTCTAGTAAAAGGAACGATGATGTT
>CAZABW010000058.1:0-2722 GCA_964483655.1 uncultured Candidatus Izemoplasmatales bacterium | reverse complement strand
GCAAACTGTTCTTGGGTTAAATTGAGTCGGTCATTGATAGCCATTAACATCATTAAGGCATCGAGTGTTGTTACCATACCATCGCCGTTCACATCTCCAAGCGAGGAAGCACTCACGGCAAGCTGGACCACAACAACAAAAGGATTTTCTGGGGTGCCTTTGCGTGTAATATTGTAGCCATCTGTTGCTTCAATGTAATATTCTAATCCATCAAGGACGAGATAATCAGCATTAATGATGGCTGTAAAGCGATCATTGGATTTCGACATGGTCGTACTCATCCATTGAGTTTGACCGACAACCCGGTAAAAGACTTTTGCTTGATGGATCGCCAAATTATCCGTGATGACAGCAGATACCATGAAGTTTCTCGTGGTAAACCCGGTTGGGATTGGAGTATGGTAGATGTTTGGAGCCATGGTATCTAAGGATTGGATGGTCAGTTTTCCGGATGGGAGGGACTCCGTTAAATCGGTTTTCACAACTGTGAAATTGTAGTAATAAACCTTTCCAGGTAAGACGGTTTGATCAAAGAACTCTTTGACATCCGATGGGATGATATTTTTATTCAAACGAACATAGAATCCATCTTCATATTCAGAACGATATACATTATATCCGGCTAATGTATCAAAATCATCTTGGTACCACTCTAGTTCAATACCTTCTGGGGTTGCACTTCCCTGCATAATCATTGCTTGAGCTAACGTGGTGTCAATCTTGAAGGTGAAGCGGCCCGTATCTGGCATCAAAACGAACCACGCATCATCGAATGAAGCACCATTGGAGATATTAAAGTATTGCATCCCATTTTCAATTAAAGTGTTTAATGTATAAACCCCTTCCCACGTACGAGCATCAATATATTCTCCTTCGAGTTCATAGTCTGCGAAGGGCAGTTTCGAACCGAATCGAACGCGAAGCGGAATGGTCGTATCCATATCTTTACTGAAGGTTACGACAACTCGGATTGGTTCATTCGCAACGATATCGATGAGTTCATCTTTCACATTATAGATTTTCACACTCGTGACATAGGGGAATGCTAATTCGGGAGCTTCTGTAAGAATGGGATTCTGAATGATATTTTGTAAACTTTGATAGTCATCAAAATCTAATATTTGTTCTTCAATGAGATTTGCGTTGGTATTACCCCAATAATTATGAGCTAACCCCATTGTCTTGATGTAATCTGCTGAAGATGTAGTACTAACATCAGCGCCCATAAACAACATCCATTTCGAGGAATCGGGGTCGCTTAATTTATTGAGAATCGCATTATTTCTAAAGAACCCATTTTCTCCCGATGTGGCGAACTGGTTCCACAACAGCATGATGTCATCTTTTGTAGGTTGGACTTGATTTTCTGATAATGGAATTTCAATCAATGCACGACTTGTATTCATCCATCCAAAGCCACCACCCCACAATGCTGCGAGGGGGTTTGTATAATCTAGCCAAGTATAGTGTGTAAATTGGATATAATCTCCTACTGAATCGCCAGTAATCCATTCAAGCTCGCGTGTTCTTGGATTGCTTGTTAGACCAACGAAAATAGGGTCTTGAAATTCTGTAGCTACGAACTCAAACTCATCGTACGTTTCAAATGTGGCAAGATGCCCTCCCATGTATTCCGCTAATCGTTTTAAGAATTCCGCAAACCCTTGAGTTAGGTTAGGATTCGATTGGAAACCGATTGATACATAGGAGGTGTTTGTTTCTGTTCTATAAAGCACACGAGTAGCGTTAGGGTTGATGTTTTGAAGAGGATAAAAATAAGCTGTGCTAGATAAAGTTCCCCCATAGTTTAAGTTATTGTTTCCCAAGAAAACATTCGACTCAAAAGATGCTTCACCAGAATATCGCAGGGTTACATCATAGAAAAGATTATTTGCATAGTATCCAATTAAAAAACCTCTTGATGAACTATCCTTGAAACCACCCATATTTGAAAAAATCGAATACTCAGCATACTTTATCTTTAGGTTAACAATCTCCAATGAATCAGACAATATTCCATCCCATAAAAACCGGTAATAAAGTCCTCCATAAACATTATTGGAGAATCGACAGTGAGAGGCATAGGAAATATTTAGTTTCGGGTTAATAATATTTGTGTATTGTAAAATCGCTCGTCCTTTTCCAGTCTCAAATATATGAACAGAATAATTATAAAATAATTCACTGGGAAAGAACTCTACAGGTTCTTCTGTGGTGCCTTCCGTAATGAGTACCCCTTCTACATTAATGTAGCTAATCCCTTTCGTAGCGTAAGGGTCATTGGGATCCGAACTCCAAAACTGGACTTTTGTGCCAGCCTCAACGGTAACTGTCGCTCCTGCTTCAATAAGCATGGCGTTAGGGATAATGTAATAGTTATCTTTTGTTAATGTCATGTCTGATGATATGACGTTGGGTAATACAACCCCATTGCGAACGGTAATCCGCAATGTTTCATACATTTTATAAATTGTTTCATCCTCTTCATCGAGAGCATTTTTATACTCAATGATCATGTTGATGAAGATCGTGGTATCATTTGGAGTATTTTGAGCGAGTTTAATTTGCAATGGAACTTCTGTACCGATAATATATCCATCATCTCGAACAAGGAAGTCTTTCGTAGAGTACGTACCAATCGAACCAAACTCGAGGTTGTTTGTTAGGAATTCTACGTAGGGAGAAGATAAACCAAATTCATTTTCGGTATCAAACTTCAAAA
>CAZABW010000057.1:9331-10541 GCA_964483655.1 uncultured Candidatus Izemoplasmatales bacterium | reverse complement strand
ATTTATAACCCGAAAAGCGGGAAACAAGACTTTCAAAGCAAAGTAGATTGTGTCATCGGACGAATCGAATCCGCTGGTTTTCTCGTGGATTCTTATGCGACTGCTTATCCCGGACAAGGGACAGAACTAGCTCGTGTTGCCTGTGAAGAACAATACGATTTATTGATTATTGTGGGTGGGGATGGCACATTTAACGAAGTCGTAAACGGCATGATGGAATACACCAAACGCCCTGTGATTGGATACATTCCTGCGGGAACCTGTTGCGACATCGGAAAAAGTTTAGGCTTATCCAAAAAAATAGATCGAGCGATTGATATCATTCTCCATGAATCGGCTGTAAAAATGGATGTCGTTCGAGCGAATGACCGCTATTTTTGTTATGTATCTGGAAATGGCGCATATATCGACATCTCTTATGTCACAGACTCGCGATTAAAGCGAAAAATTGGCTATTTTGCCTATCTTATCAAAGGATTAGAAGAATTGTTTACCATCCCGAAATTACGGATGACGATTGAGACAGATCAAGGACAAATTCATGGAATCTATTCCCTGGTCTTAATCATTAACTCTAAACGTGTCGCTGGGATTAACATGATTTATAAACCATCTCTTGATGATGGATTGGTGGACGTTGTTTTATATCGTTATTTGTTTCCTTTGAATAACATCATTTATTTCTTCTCCTTTTTACTCCCTTTTTGGTCGACTCCCTTAGTGAAACGATTTCAAACCACAAATTTGAAAATATACACAAACTCCAAATCACGATGGAACGTCGATGGGGAGTCTGGTGGGATTGGCAATCAAGATTTACAAGTATGTAAACAAGCGATTGAAATTATCGTTCCAAAAACCATTCAGAATCGCTATTTTAAGAATCAAGACAACTAACAATGGCCGAAAGGCCCTGTTTTTTTGAGGGTATTATGAATGAAATCATTGTCGTAGAAGGACTTCACGACCAACAACGGTTACAACAATTTAATCCGAACATTGAATGCATCATTACGAATGGGTCAAGTATCAATGAAACAACCCTTCGTTTGATTGAAAAAGCGCATGCAGAACGGGGCGTGCTTTTGTTATTGGATCCAGACCATCCAGGGCGAATGATTACAAATACGATTGTTTCACGGATTCCCAATGTGAAAATCGCTTTTCTTGAAAAGCAGTCCGCAAGAAGTAAAAATCAAAAAAAAGTCGG
>CAZABW010000057.1:5869-9231 GCA_964483655.1 uncultured Candidatus Izemoplasmatales bacterium | reverse complement strand
AAAAAGCATTTTGGCCAAAACTTCCTTACGGATGATAATATCTTACGGAAAATTGTTGCCCAAGCGCATATTCAACCGACGGATGGTGTCATTGAAATTGGACCAGGATTAGGTGCGTTAACCACCCATTTATTACAAACCAATGCTAAGCTACTAGCTTATGAAATCGACACAGATCTCATTCCCTTACTTAAACAAGAATTTGGCCAAAATAAGGGTTTTACCCTGCTTCATAAAGATATCCTAGAAGCCGATATTGATCAAGATATCAAAGAGCATTTAAAGGACTCTTTGGACATCGTTGTCGTAGCTAATCTTCCTTATTACATCACCACTCCGATTTTAATGAGATTCCTAGAAACTTCTAGAAGAGTGAACCGTTTGGTTGTTATGATGCAGCAAGAAGTCGCCCTTCGATTGACATCTAAACCAAGTACCAAAGATTACAATGCTTTCAGTATCATTGTTCAATATTTAACAAAAGCATCGTATGCCTTCAAAGTTCCTAGAACCGTCTTTATTCCACAACCTAACGTCGATTCTGCGATTGTGGTATTAGAAGTTCGCCAAGATCGACTCTTGCCAGAACCCTTGGAGAAACCTTTCTTTGATTTTGTCCATCGCTGTTTCCAACAACGACGAAAAACCTTAGTGAATAATCTCATACAAGGACCTAAAGCCATGTCCCGTATGAGTATCGAGTCAATTCTCCTTCAAGCTAACATCCCTTTAACCATCCGAAGTGAACAACTCACGATTGAGGAGTTTATCACACTGTTCCAAGCGACTGAGTTCTCCCAATGAAACGCTTTGCGGGGTTTCTATCGATTTTCGGTGTCGTTGTATTTTGGGGAATTTCATTCATTAGTATCAAAGTTGTCTTAGAAGTTGTTGATCCGATTGTATTAGGATTTTTACGATATGTTTTAGCGGTTTTATTTGTTTTAGGATTTGTCTTATTCAAACGCATTTCTTTACGGGTTCCGAAACGAGATTTATTCATCTTTTTTATTGCAGGGGTATTTGGTATTTTCTTGTATTCTGCTTTAGAAAACGTTGCGATGCAATATGTCAGTGCTGAAACCGCTGCGATTATGACCTCTTTGGTTCCACTAACTATTATGATTGCAAATCGTTTGGTCTACAAAGAGCGCTTTAATATCCGTTATGTGGTTTATGCGGTTTGCTCGATTGTTGGTATTATTCTTATATTACTTCCAAGTGGAACACAGGACGTTCTTTATCCGCAACAAGGGTTAGGCGTCTTCTTACTCTTTTTGTCGATTGTTTCGTGGACAGGGTATGCCGTGGTAACCAAAAAAGTGGTGGAGAAATATCACACCATTAAAGTAACGGCTCTCCAATCCATGATGGCCTTACTAGCCTTTTTTCCAGCTTTATTCTTCCGTCCACTTCCTGATCTTTCTATGTTTCAATGGCATCACCTCTTCCATCTATTGTTTCTAGGCATTGTGTGCTCGGGCTTGACATATCTTTTATTTATACATGCGATTCATCGGTTAGGACTTTCGATTCCAAATATCTTTCTAAACTTCATTCCTTTGGTCACAACCTTAGTAAATGGCGTCATTCTTGGTGTTCCGATTGGCCTTTTATCCATCATTGGGGGATTGATTGTCATCCTCTCCATGACCTTATTAACGGTTGACCGAATGCGAGAAGCCACCTAGAGAAATCCTCACAAGAATTTCTCTTTTTCTTTTCAAGAAAATATTGTATACTATATGTAACCATTTTCATAGGAGGTTTTATCGATGAAACGGATGGCTCTTGTGCTGTTATTAGCGCTCGCTACCTTTGCTTTGGTAGCTTGTGATACCTCGACTACTTTGTCATTAACGAGTAGCGAGTCGACGACTACGTCAAACGATACCCAATCTACAACCACAACCACAACCACGTCAAACGATACTCAAACGACGACCACAACATCAGAAACCACGACCACCACAACCTCAGGAGCTACTCCTTTAGCAGATTTAGTTCCTGCTGAATGTCAAGAGATCGAAATCGTGGATGGTTGGATTCCTGTTTTTTGTGATGAATTCGAAGAGTCTTTTGGCGAGTCCATCATCGATCCGAATAAATGGGTCTATGAAGTAGGAACAGGAAACTGGGGATGGGGAAATAATGAAGCCCAATATTATACCTACCGTCGTTCTGAAAACACCAAAGTGGAAGATGGTGTGTTAAAGATTATCGCTTTGAACGAAAGTTTTGGCGGGAAACAATACACATCCACTCGTTTACGCAATCGCAATGGAGTCGAGTTCTTATACGGTAAAATTGAAATGCGCGCAAAAATCCCCTTTGGTAGAGGAACTTGGCCAGCATTTTGGATGATGCCACGAAATTCTGTCTATGGTGGATGGCCTCGTAGCGGTGAAATTGATATCATGGAACATGTTGGATACGACATGAACCGCATTCATGGAACCATTCATACCGAACGCTATAATGGTGTAAACGGTAGGGGAGGCAGTGCCAACATCTTAGTATCTCAAGGTCTCATTCCTCCGATTGATGTCGTCAATCAATTTCATGTCTACAGTGTCATCTGGGAAGAAGGAAAAATTACCTGGTATTTTGACGGACATCCATTCTACACCGTTGGATTTGACCCTAACTATGCGAGAAGCAGCTATTTATATCCTACAAATGTCGATTGGCCTTTTGACCAACCATTCTATATCATTATGAATTTAGCCATTGGTGGAGAATGGGGAGGTGCTTTAGGAATCGATAACACGATTTTCCCACAAACATTCACGATTGACTATGTTCGTGTATACCAAAAAGATTATTATACAGGAGACCAAGAAGCTCCTTCGATGATTTCGAATTTACGGACATTACATAAAACAGCAACGACTGCTTATTTAACGTGGAACCAAGCTACAGACGACCTCCGTGTACGAAATTACCTCATCTTCGTGAATGGAAGATTAGTGAAGACCACATCTTTATGGGGGGTTCAGTTAACAGGATTGACCGCTGGAGACCATTACATTCAAATTTTTACCGAAGATTATGCAGGGAAACTATCCGATGCATTTGAAACCTATATCACAATAGATGCGGAGTAAATCGATGAAGAAAAGCTTGTTATTCTTTCTCTTAAGCATTACCCTATTTACCCTCGTCGCGTGTCAAACCACGACGTTAGAAACTACCACTTCAATCACTACTTCTCAAAGCACAACGACTACAACAACGACTACAACCACTACGACAACGACTACTTCACTCCCAAGCACCACGACAACCCTTGACCCCAACAGTTTACAAGCAAATATCCCTGCAGATTGTAATCTAGCTCCCATCGAAGGGGGATGGATTCC
>CAZABW010000057.1:3017-5769 GCA_964483655.1 uncultured Candidatus Izemoplasmatales bacterium | reverse complement strand
AGTGGTGGAGGAACTTGGCCAGCATTTTGGATGATGCCGAAAAGTTCTGTATACGGTGGGTGGCCCAATAGTGGAGAGATTGACATTTTAGAACATACTGGCAATAACCTGAATACTGTATTAGGAACCGTTCATACCGGAAAATACAATCATATGTTAGGAACACAAATTGGGTTTACGCGTAGTGTTCCCGGGTTAAGTGAAGATTTCCATATCTATTCGGTTACATGGAATGAGTATAGTTTCTCTTGGTTTATCAATGGATTAAATTATGGCACATTAACCTTCTCCCCTGGACAAAATCTCGACGTTGAAACCTATATGGCTTGGCCTTTCGATCAAGAGTTCTACATGATTCTTAACCTCGCAATGGGAGGAGGGCTCGGGGGAACAGTTGACCCTAATTTTGTATCGGATACCTTTGAAATCGATTATGTACGCGTCTACCAACGCGATCACGCAATTGGAGATACGACGCCACCATTTATGCCAACCGACGTGGAAGCAGTCAGAATTACTGCCAACTCAGCCTATTTAATTTGGTCACGTTCCTTTGATAACCGTCAAATCAGACAATATAATATTTATTTAGAAGGGGTTTTAGTCAAACAAGTTTCCTTAAACACTTGGAAACTAAACAACCTCGCTGCGGACACGACCTACTCCTTTGAAATTGAAGCTGAAGACTATGCAGGGAACAAATCAATCAAAGTGCCGATTACATTTAAGACCTTGCCTGCAGAATAAAAAAGAATCCTCAAAAACTCGTTGACAATAAAAAAACCCTATGATAAGATACTCATAGCATTTCCCTTTAAAGTAGTCCAGAGAGGCTAAAAAGAGAAAAATAATCATATCAATGGTCCTGATTATTGGAATCTTGTTCCTAAGTCTCTTTGACTTAGGACTTTTTTTTGGGAAAAATCAAAAAAAGGAGCATGACCATGGAACGATTGTTGTTAGAAGCGCATCAAAAACCAAAAGCAGGAAAATGGATTTTACTCTCCCTTCAACACGTATTTGCGATGTTTGGTGCTACCGTTTTAGTCCCACTATTAACCGGACTCGATATTGGGGTCACCTTGATTGCCAGTGGGGTTGGAACCCTGATTTACATCTTATGTACCAAAGGAAAAGTTCCGGTTTATCTAGGTAGTAGCTTTGCTTATATTGGGGCTTTACAAGTCTCTGCACTCAATTCTGCCCTTGCATTAGGAATTGGGGATGGTGCAGATTTGAATCTTGTAACAGCAGCGATTCGAGCGAATGAAGTATCCTTCCTTCAAGTCTATGCCAGTGGATTCTTAGGATTAATGGGTGTTGGTCTTGTCTACATCATTGTGGCTTTAATCATTCGTTTTGTTGGAAGTGGTTGGTTAAAGAAACTATTACCTCCCGTTGTGATTGGACCCATGATTATCATCATCGGGTTAGGATTAGCTCCTGTAGCGGTCTCATCTTCAGGATTAAACAATGCATCGGGATGGCAAATTCCGGTTGTCTTATTGATTACAGCGGCTTTAGTAGCAGGATTGTTTATTGGATTCCATCAATTAATCAAACTTGTGAAGAATGACAAAGTCAAACATCTTCTACAATCATTGAATTTCCCAGTAGTGGCTGTGATTGTGTTATTGTTGGTGCCTGTTCTTGTAACATTATTTGGAATTACCTTAACGGCTGCGATGGTAGGGCCGATTGTTGCTTTGCTTAGTTTCTCAGCGGTTGTGATTGTAGCTTTACTTGGAAAAGGCTTTGTGAAAGTGATTCCATTCTTAATTGCAGTTGTGATTGGTTATTTCGCAGCGGTTCGGTTTGGAGTTATCGATTTAGCAGTGGTCTTTGAAGGACATCAATTCTTACAAATGCCAGCATTTACCGTTTTTGGAACGTACACGTTAGATTGGAGTTCCATTCTCATGTTCTTACCGATTTCATTCGTGACCATCGCAGAACACATTGGCGATCATACGGTTTTAGGGGAAATCTGCCAAAAAGACTTTATCACGGATCCTGGTTTAGATAAAACCCTTCTTGGAGATGGAATTGCGACATTCGTAGCGGGAGCCATTGGTGGGCCAGCTAATACGACCTATGGAGAAAACACTGGCGTTGTTGCGATGACACGTGTGGGTAGCGTATGGGTTACCGGATTAGCCGCTATCTTCGCGATTGTATTAGGATTCTTTGGTTATATTCAAGCATTTATTCAAAGTATTCCTTGGTCTGTTATTGGTGGAATGACCATCGTCTTATACGGACTGATTGCCGGAAATGGTGTGAAAGTTCTTATCAAAGCGAAATTAAATCTTGGTAATATGAAGAACTTAATTATTGTCGCTACGATGTTAGTCTTAGGGTTAGGTGGAGCGCGGTATAGCGCAGGTAACTTTGCCTTAATGGGAATGAGTTTAGCAGCGGTGATTGGGATTTTCTTAAACTTAATCTTACCGGATGAAAAAGAAATCAACTCCCTCTAAAAAACAATGAAAGTTGAAACAATAGAAGGCTCCGATGGGGCCTTCTTTTCGATGGTAGCGCTTTAGTTTTTCTTTTAAAATGATGAATATTTATGATATAATGAGGCCGGTGATAAGATGAAACGGATTTACCCTTATGAAGATATGGTTCGCATGGTGAAGCGAATTACTCACGAAATCATTGAACGAAACCCAAAACTAGATCAAGTGATTTTAGTGGGGATTTTGAAGAAAGGATTACCGCTTGCGCGGATGATCCAAGAGAATCTCGC
>CAZABW010000057.1:0-2917 GCA_964483655.1 uncultured Candidatus Izemoplasmatales bacterium | reverse complement strand
ACCGGGGATTTATATAGAAAGAGTAGAGGGTGAGTATGAACATGCTTAAACAAACCGATCCAGTATTACATGATATTATTACTCAAGAAGTCAATCGTCAAAAATCACACGTAGAACTAATCGCTTCCGAAAACTTTGTTTCCTTAGCGGTATTAGAAGCAGCGGGCAGTGTTTTGACGAATAAATACGCCGAAGGATACCCCAAAAAACGGTACTATGGTGGTTGTGAGTATGTTGATTTAGCGGAAGATTTAGCAAGAGAACGACTCAAAGAGTTGTTTTCGGTTCAATATGTGAATGTCCAAGCCCATTCAGGGTCAACCGCTAACATGGGGGCGTACCGAGCGATTTTAAAACCGGGAGACACCGTTCTTGGATTAGCCCTTGATCAAGGGGGCCATCTAACCCACGGGCACCCCTTAAACTTTAGTGGCATTGATTACCATTTCCATCCTTATTTTGTGTCTAAAGATGAAGAAACGATTGATTATGAAGAATTAGCAAAACTCGCTCAAGCTGTGAAGCCAACATTAATCGTTGCGGGCGCATCAGCGTATCCAAGAATTCTTGATTTTAAACGCTTCCGGGAGATTGCGGATTCCGTTGAAGCCTTGCTTATGGTCGATATGGCGCATATCGCGGGGCTCGTTGCGGCGAAACTTCATCCCAATCCTTGTGATTACGCAGATATTGTAACTTCCACAACCCATAAGACTTTGCGGGGGCCAAGAGGGGGTATTATCCTTACCAATCGTCAAGACATCGCAGAAAAAGTGGATAAAGTTGTCTTCCCAGGAATCCAAGGGGGACCGTTAATGCACATCATCGCAGCGAAAGCAGCGGCGTTTTATGAAGCATTACAACCGGAATTTGTGGAATATCAAAAACAAGTCATTCTCAACGCCAAAGCAATGGCTGATGAGTTTATGAACCTTGGATATCATGTCGTGAGCCACGGCACCGATAATCATTTACTTTTACTGGACGTTTTGAAATCGACAGGGCTAACCGGTAAAAAAGCGGAAAATTTATTAGATTCTGTTCATATCACTTGTAATAAAAATACGATTCCCTATGATACCCAAAAACCCTTTATCGCCAGTGGAATTCGGCTTGGTTCTCCAGCGATGACGACCAGAGGATTAAAAGAAGCAGAGTTTCGTCTCATGGCTCAACTCATTGATCGAGCATTAAAAAATCCTACTAACATCGATGAGTTAGCGACAGTCAAAGCGGAGATTATTGCTCTTACTGATCGTTTCCCCTTACCTTATTAAGATGAAAAAAGTCTTGGTCTGCGCAGAAGATAAACTTTTCTGCTATCAAATCGATCGGTTATTGAAAACCAAACAAATAGCCTATGACTTGATACAAGGAAAAGCATCGAAAGAAGATTTACTTCGTTATGAAGTGGTCCTCATTCATGCGTCTTGGCGATTACCAAGTCTTTTTGTCTTTGTGGAACACATCGTCTTGGCGAATGGACCGATGGTGTTTATGATCCAAAATACAAGCGGTCTTGGCAGTTTTTCTCGAATTGCTACCCATCCTCTTTTTGCCCAAATTCAAGAATTAAAGCTAGATATTGAACTCCCCATCGCACTGGACTTGGCATTTAAGTTTCTTCAGGAAAAAAAGCGATTAGAAAAACTGACTAAATCCGCGCAGAATAAAGTCGAAACCATGGAAAAATACACAGAAGCGAAAAAAACATTACAGCGCCAAGGACTGACTGAAGAGGAGGCTCATCAACACATCTTAAAAGTTGCGATGGACCATCAAATCACGAAGCATGCGGCGTGTTTGAAGATTTTAGCAGAAAATAGAGAGTAATACTTGCAAGATGGAACAATACCCTCTATAATTATCGATTAAAAGGACAATGGCGTCCTTACAAAATAATAGAGAGGTCATCGACTTCGAAGAGTGCATTGCATTGTCTTCTAATTTGATGAAACAACAAAACAATGGCAAAATATACCAAAGAAGAAATTCTTCGTAGCGCGAAAGAAGAAAATGTGCGCTACATCCGTTTGATGTTTACCGACATCAACGGCACCATTAAAAGCGTGGAAATCCCAGTAGGTCGATTAGAAACTGCTTTAGATGGACGTGTTATGTTTGACGGCTCCTCGATTGAAGGATTTGTCCGAATCATGGAAGCCGATATGTACTTACGCCCGGATTACAATACTTGGTTGATCTTCTCGTGGGAAGAAACCGCGTATGGGAAAGTTGCTCGCTTGATTTGTGATGTGTATACTCCGGACGGGAAACCCTTCGCAGGAGATCCTCGAAGCAATTTAAAACGAGTGGCTCAACGGATGGAAAAATTAGGATTTTCTGCGTTAAATATTGGCTTTGAACCGGAATTTTTCCTCTTTAAAACCGATGAATCCGGTCAACCAAAACTAGAGTTTATGGATCAAGGGGGTTATTTCGATTTATCACCGATTGATGGGGCGGGAGATTGTCGCCGAGATATCGTTTTAGAGTTAGAACGAATTGGATTTACCATTGAAGCTTCCCACCATGAAGTGGCGGCCTCTCAAAATGAAATCAATTTCCAATTTTCAAATATTGTCGAAGCATGTGATAACGTTCAAACCTTTAAATTAGTCGTGAAAAACGTTGCGAGACGTCATGGATTGCATGCGACCTTTATGCCAAAACCGGTTGCGAAAATCAACGGTTCTGGAATGCATACCAATTGTTCCTTAGCAGATTTAGATGGAAACAATGCCTTTTATGATCCAAAAGATCCCGCTGGATTAAGCTTGGTCGCTCGGAAATGGTTAACAGGGATTTTAACTCATGCACAAGGATTCTGTGCGATTACCAATCCCACCGTTAACTCCTATAAACGACTCGTTCCTGGATATGAAGCACCTTGTTATATTTCTTGGTCCGAACACAA
>CAZABW010000056.1:9572-11345 GCA_964483655.1 uncultured Candidatus Izemoplasmatales bacterium | reverse complement strand
TCAAAGCCATCGGTTGCGATTGTTAAAAGATTCATTTTCATTCCTCCTCTTGGTGATAGTCGCGGTAAACAACACTTTTGGTTAGATTTCGTTCTTTCGCGACACGTTTCATCGCTTCTTGTTTGGTTAGGCCTTGGGATAAGTACTCATCAATCGTTTCTTTGATAGAGTAGACCGGACTAACAGTAATCTCTGCTTGGAAGCCACGAATCACAAGAACAAGTTCTCCCATCCAATCGCTTTTTTCCATCAATTCCGAAAGTGTCCCATAGAGTCCTTCTTCAAATCGTTTGGTGATTTCTCGACCCACAAACGCTTCACGGTCACCTAAAACTTGGTGTAACTCACGGAGAGTTGCTTGCATTCGATGAGGAGCTTCATAGAAAATTAGTGTTTCTGGATAAGGGAGTAGTCGTTGTAGTTCAGCGATTCGTTTGCCTTTTTTCGGTGGTAAAAACCCATAGAACAAATACGGATGTGTTGGTAGGGTCGAAACCACTAAAGCAGATAAAGCTGCATTCGCTCCTGGAATAGCAACGATATTCGCTTCTAATCGTTTTGCAAGTAAAACCAATTCATAACCTGGGTCACTGATGAGAGGAACTCCTGCATCACTGATTAATCCAACCGATTTGCCTTCTTTGAGAAATTGTTCGATTTTCCCAATTTGACTTTCCTTATTATGGTCATGATAACTCATCATGGAACGTTCTATGTGGTAAAAAGATAATAATTTCATCGATACTCGCGTATCTTCAGCGAGTAAAACATCCACTTCTTGAATCGTTTTCAAAGCCCTTGGTGTCATATCTTGTAAATTACCAATCGGGGTCGCAATCAAATAAAGCGTTGGTTTTTGATTGTGGTTGACAAGATTTGTAATCATTCGACTTCCTTCTTTCCAAAGAAATGGATTTTCTTCATTTCTTCACTATAAACCGAGGGCCTTTCCAGAATATAGAATGGTTCTTCTAACGTGAGTCCCATTTGAGATCCGTTATTCATCAATTCTAAAAGCATCATGGTTGCTTTCTTGCCCTTGATTGGGTAAACGAAGCGTAGTCTTTTGACACCAAAGCCATTTTGACTAGCGAGTAAAAAGACTTCTTGTAACCGATCAATCCGATGAACCATATAAAACAAGCCCTTTGTAGATAGCATGCGTTTCACTTGAATAAACAAGGTTTCTAAGGGTAATTCAGATTCATGACGAGCAAGCGTCTTTTCGATTTGATCGTTGACAATGGAGGTTTCAGTGATTTTAAAGAACGGTGGATTCGAGACAATGACATCAAAATAACTAGCAGGATACGTGAGATGTAATTGTTTGATATCCTGATGAACAATCGTAATTTGGTCCTCTAGATGGTTGAGTGCGATACTCTTGTGAGCTAATTCACAAGCACTTTTTTGAAGATCAAATCCGAATAGGGGTTTTTGGGTTTTAAGCGATAGGTAAAGTAAAATCGGTCCATTTCCACAACCAAAATCCGCAACTCGTTTGACACGTTTGGGAATTTGCACAAAATCTGCCAATAACAACGAGTCAACCGAAAAGGCAAGATGGGTATCATCTTGCACAATTTTTAAACCATCGTAGGCAAATAGATTATGGATTTCTTCCACATTACCCCTCTAATTCTTTTAACTCTTTCGCATTTCCGTTCAAATCTTCTTCTTGCGCAGGGCGAGAAAAGACGATTTGAGAGACGGGATAGACTTTTTGATTTAAATCAGGAAACTGAACTTTGACTTCTTGAAGTAAAAAGTTCA
>CAZABW010000056.1:8337-9472 GCA_964483655.1 uncultured Candidatus Izemoplasmatales bacterium | reverse complement strand
TCTTTGACTAAGTCACGGAAGTCAATACGTCCATCCGCTGTGAAGTAAATAATCAGCTTTTGTTTATCGAGGGTGTACTCACATTGGAGTAATTTCATCTCTAGGTTGCTTTTTTTTACGACCGCAGCGCATTTTTTTAAAGCCTCTGGTTCTTCTTCTTTGTGCGACAAGTAAGCGTTCCAATCTTCTTGAGTCGCAACCCGAAGGATGGGTTTTAACGGTAAAATAACATCCGATTCAGGGGCCATAAATGGTTCTTTTGTGGCGAAACCTAGTTCGATTCCACGGATGGTTTCGACAACGACACGGTCGTCTTTCCTGACAGGGACATTTTGACAATCAAAATAATAATGTTTCCCTAAGCGGGTAAACTGGATAGGAACTACACGGTATTCCATTCTTACGTCCTTTCTAAATGCAAGATTAATTGATCAAAAACCAAAGATTGGTTAATGTTAAAGCGAAGTTTGTTTTTGAGTTCTAGCATTTCTTGTAATAAAGATTCCATAACTTTTAAGGATTGTTTTCTTGCCAGTTGACTTAACAAGGTTTCATCCAAGGTGTCAATCGCCATCCCGGGTTGGTTCTTTTTGTAATAAAGAAGATCTTTTTGCATGATGATTAAAACCGTTAAGAAGAAGTCAAAGAACTCATTGGTCTTTAAAATGAGGTCTTTCATCTTTTTTGAAAAGAGTAACAACGATTCTTTTTTCGCAAGGAGTTTCAGATAGAGTTGTAAACAAAACTCGACAATCTCTTTGAATTCTCCTAAAGAGGCATACTCCATCGCAGAATCGAAGTCATTGGTGTATTCGGGGATGAAAATGGCAAGTCGTTCAGAGATATTCGCTTTGAGTAACTCCGATTTTAAAATATGGCGATGAATCGGCTTAAAATGAAGCACTTGGGTTCTCGAAAGGATCGTTTTGATCATCATATCGACTTGTTCCGTTACAAAGACAAAATAGACATCCTCGGTTGGTTCCTCAATAAACTTTAACATCGTGTTGGCTGCTTCTTGATTCATTTTGTGACTATCGATAATAATACAAACTCGCGGTTGATCGACCAATGCGGTTTTAGAGAATTCTTGGATGAGTTGTTTCATCTGGTCTTTTTTTAAGACCTCCCCATC
>CAZABW010000056.1:0-8237 GCA_964483655.1 uncultured Candidatus Izemoplasmatales bacterium | reverse complement strand
TCCAGGTAAAGCTATTCATGCTGTTGTCTCAACCCTTCAATTTGTTCAATAATATCCGCTGCGATTGCGTCTATCGAACGCTCGCCATCGATTCGCTTGATGCGATTAGGGTATTGATTGATTAAGTCTAAATAGCCTTGGTAGATGCGTTGATGGAAGTCGAGTTGTTCTAAATCTAAGCGATTGACTTCGCGATTGGAATTGGCAAATACCCGAGCTAAGCCAACTTCAGGACGGACATCGATGAAAAAAGTTAAATCAGGAAAATGATCTTCAATCGCAATTTGATTAATGTGATACACTTTATCAATCCCTAGGTTTCTCGCGATGCCTTGGTAGATTAAAGAACTATCGACAAAGCGATCACATAACACCAAATGTCCTTGATCTAAAAGCGGGATAATGGTTTGGACAAGATGTTGTCTTCTGGAAGCCGCAAACAAAAACGCTTCGGTGAGCGCATCCATTTCAGTATGGCTTTTATCTAAAATAATCGCGCGAATTTTTTCTGAAATGCGGGGTCCGCCAGGTTCTCTGGTAACGTCCACGGGAATCTGTTTTGCTTGAAAGTATTTCACAACTGCTTGAATGATGGATGTTTTTCCGGAGCCTTCTGTGCCTTCAAATGAGATAAATCGTCCTGTCATATTTTTCACCTGCTTTATATTATACTATTATCTCATAGAATGAGATGTTTTTGTAGAAAAAAGTGATTCGTTCCTCCGTCTTTGTGATAGAATGAAGAAAAGGAATAGGTGAATCTATGCGAATTGATTTGGTGAATTTGTCCTTTGCTTACGGACATCGAATCGTGATTAAGAATATGTCGTTCTCTTTAGGACATGGCGATTTCTTAGTCATTCAGGGCAAGAATGGGACAGGAAAGTCCACGTTAATTAAATGTTTATTAGGGATCAATCCTGTCAAAAGCGGGATGATTTTTTACGACCATGAGGATATTGTTTCGTTTCGAAAATGGCCAGAAATCGGGTATGTTCCGCAACGGTTTGAAGATTTTAACTACGAGTTTCCGATTACGGTGAATGAGATTTTATCCGTCTCTCAACTCAAGAAAAACCCTCCTTCTGAACGGCTAGAACTGCTCGATAAAATGGGCATTCTGTCTCTACTTAATGAGAACGTTAATAATTTATCTGGGGGACAACTACAACGAGTGTTTGTGGCGAGAGCGATGCTCAATCACCCAAAATTATTGTTTTTAGATGAACCAACAGCATCGGTCGATCAGGCGAATGTGGCGTATTTTTATAAAACCGTCAATGAGTTGAAAGCATCCGGAGTGAATATTATCCTGATTAGTCATGATGATGCAGTCGAGACTCTTGACTTTACGCACGTGTTAAATATTGATAATGATTTCTCGTATCAGTTTTATACCAAAGAACAGTATGTCAAAGCACGAGGAGGAAAAGCACTATGATGTTATCCTTCTTCGTAGACTTATTCCAACAAGAGTTTATGCTTCGAGCTTTAATAGCGGGATTGTTATTGGGAATCTTAGCTCCTTTGATGGGTTCCATCGTTGTGATAAGGCGGTTATCCTTTATTGCGGATACGCTGGGTCACTTTTCTCTCGTCGGGGTATCGGTGAGTTTGTTTTTAGCCTCGGTTGGCGTTTCAACTTTCTTTGAACGTCCTCTCTATTTGGGAATCATCTTTTCCATACTGGGCGGATTATTAATCGAGTTGTTCCGTCGGTATTATAAAAACTATAAAGAAATCTCCATGCCGATTGTCATGAGTTTAGGCGCTGCGGTGTCCGCAATCTTCTTCTCGCTTTCCAAACGGACAGGGTCTTTGTATACCTACATCTTCGGTTCGATTTTAACAATCAATAATTATTATGTCATTTTAATCGCTATCACTTTATTGGTGGTGACGTTATTCTTTGTGTTGTTTGGAAAACAAATTGTCTCGGTATCCTTTGATGAATCGAGTGCGAAATTTCAAGGCATTAATCTCGGATTATTCCAACTTGTTTTTATCATCACATTATCTGTTGCGGTATCCGTGTTATTAGAAGCGGCTGGGGTGTTGTTAGTCTCTTCGATGATGATTATTCCTGTTGCGGCCGCAATGAAAATCGGTTGGTCGTATAAATCCACTCAGGTGATTGGAATCTTGTTTTCCGAGCTATCCGTGATTTTGGGTTTATGGGGCGCGTATTCCTTGCGAATTCCTTCCGGGGCAACGATTGTTTCGGTGAATATTATCATTTTAGTCATCGTCGCGCTTCTTCGTCGGATGAACCTGCGCCGACGAGTAAAAGTCGATCCAAAAATTTCAGAATCGGATGGAGAAGGGTTAGAAACAGAAAAATCAGCGTGATTCATGCTGATTTTTTTCAATAAGGGTAGATGAAAGGAGATCACTATGAACAAGATTTTGTTTGGCACTGTTGGTTGGAATATCGCTGAAACAACAAGGATGATTGAAATTGCAAAAGGATTGCAAGAACGATATGAATGCCATTTCTTTTCATATGGAGGAAAGTTTGAATCCCTTGTGGAAGAAGCTGGTTTTGTATTGCATCGTTTAGAACCGCGTGAAGATGAAAAGAAAATTGCCTTACTCTGGAAAGTAGACCGCGGTGAAACATTCCAACAACCCTGGACTGTTGCGGAATTACAACTTCGGATTCAAAATGAAGTGGCTTTGATTAAAGAGCTTCAACCCATCGCCGCTTTTCTTGGATCGGTATTAACTTTCTCCTTATCCTGTAAACTGACAAATACATTGCTGTTTAACTTGATTCCCCTCGCCTTATCAAGACCGTATTTGGAAGCCCGACTGCCGGTATTCCCCAATCGTCCACGGTGGATTAACAAGTTGAGTGCATATCTGTTACTTCATGTCCCCTTGTTAATGGGCAATATCCGTAAAGTCGCAAAAGCGTATGGACTTCCCTTACCTCGTCATTTTATGGACTTATGGACAGGAGATATCAATATCGTCGCAGAGACGAAAACATTGAGTTTGTTAAAAGAACTTCCCAAGAATTGGTACTTCTCAGGAGCGCTGTTTGCTCACCTTGACGCGAAGGTTCCTTCAGAGGTACAAGAACTACTCACGAATACATCTCTTCCAAAAGTTTACTTTGCAATGGGAAGTAGTGCCAATAGAAAGGTTCTTCTAAAGGTATTATCAGCCTTAGATGGGTTGGATTGTTGTTTCATCGCCCCGATTCAAGCTCACCTACAACCGGGCGATATCATCCCAGATAATGTCCACGTCACAGGATGGCTACCTGCTTTAGAAGTCACCTCGCAAGTCGATTTCGCCTTGATTCATGGGGGACAAGGAACCGTTCAAACGACCGTCCTAGCAGGGGTTCCTTTTATTGGGATTGGCATGCAGCCGGAACAAGAGATGAATATTTATTTGTATCAACAATTCGGGAATGCGATTCAATTATATCGAAATCAACTTTCCAAAAAGAAGATTCAAGAAGCCATTCACGAAATGATTAATAACCCAAATTATCGTAAGAAAGCCTTCGAAGCGAAAACCTTGTTATCTGAAGTGAATACAGTAGAAACCGTTGTTTCCATCTTAGAAGCAGTTCTCAAGGAAAGAGAAACCTTATCGAACAAGGTGACATAATGGATTTTAAAGCCAATTTCCCTTACTTTCAAACGATTACTAAAATCGAAAAAGGATGGTCCAATGACTTAAAATACTATGTTCAAACCATCCATCAAGAAGAGTACCTTCTTCGTCTCAGTCCGTTATCTGAAAAAGACCGAAAACAAAAAGAGTTTGCGTTTCTTCAAGAACTCTCCAAACTCCCAGTCCCAATCTCCCAACCAATTGATTTTGGTCTCTTGGAATCGATAGACAAAGTATACACGCTTCTATCATGGACAGAAGGCCTTGACTTAGAAGAAACCATTCCTTCACTACCAAGTGACACCCAATATGAATTAGGATTCCAAGCAGGTCAAATTCTCGCATTGATCCATTCGATGAAGCCCCATGGAAATACGCTAGATTGGGCGGTTTATTATACCAAGAAGTTTGAACGAAACATTTTGAAGTATCAATCCTGCGGAATCAAGATAGAAGGTGAGGATCAGATTCTTTATTACATCAAGGAGAGTCAATCGCTTCTAAGAGACCGCCCCCTTGTATTCCAACATGGAGATTACCACATTGGTAATATGATTTTAAAGAATAACAACACTGTTTCCATTATTGACTTCAATCGCTTTGATGTCGGAGACCCTTATGAAGAATTTAATCGCATCGTCTTTAGTGCACGCAAGTCCCCTGCTTTTGCCAGAGGGCAACTGGATGGCTATTTCAATCATCAAGTTCCTGATGACTTCTTCCCCTTATTAAAACTTTACATCTATAACAATACCCTTTCTTCCGTCCCCTGGGCCATCCCCTTTGGAGAAGACGATGTGTGGGAGATGCTTGAGATTGGGAAGGAAGTCTTATCGTGGTACTGTGAGCCAAACTCAACGATCCCCTCGTGGTATCAAGAAAGGAAATAAATCAAAAAAGATGATTTGGACCTCAGCAGAGGAACTTCCAAATCATCTTTTATTCATATTGAACAGCCACTAAATAAAGTCCACCTGGTGGAGCCATAAAGGTCGTTTCTTTGCGACTTTTTTGGGCAAATAAATCTGGAATACTGGATTTCACTTGTCCTTGCAGGATGCGAATGACCGTCCCCATAATCAAGCGAATCATGTGGTGTAAAAAGCCTTTTGCGGTGAACTGAACAATCACCACTGAGTCTCTTTCAGTGACTTGGATGGATTGAATCGTTCGAACGGGATCTTTATCCGAAAGTGTCGCAAAACTGGTAAAATCATGTGTTCCGACAAAAAACTGTAAAAGTTCCTTCAAGTGATTGATATCCAAGTCTTTGACAAACCAAGCATAGTGGGCTAAGAGAGGATTGTACATTCCAGTGTAGAGATGATACTCATAAGTTTTTAGTTTTACATGATAGCGAGCATGGAAGCTTGTGGGTACTTCTTCAACACTACTTACTGAAATACTTTGGGGTAACTGGTAGTTGATCATCATCACAAAGCGATCTGCTTTCACGGGTAAAACCGAATCAAAATGAATCACTTGATGAATAGCATGGACCCCTTCATCAGTTCGAGAAGCCCCCGATACTGGCGTGAGATAGCCATTGATTTGACTAATCGCTTCTTCTAAAGATTCTTGAATCGAAGGGTAATGCGACTGTCTTTGAAACCCGTGAAAATCCCGTCCATCATAGGAAAGAATCGCTTTGAATCGTCGGTTCGAAATCGCCTTTTCATAAATCATAATCTTATCAATAAAATCGTTTTTTCGGCGAAACCTCAGTAAGAAGAGTTCATTGTCATAAACAATGGCCGACCCATCAATCAACGAAATATCCGTAAAATCTTGCTTGAGGATGGAACTGTTTTGAAACCATTCTCGCACCTTTGAAAGGCCTAAAACAGGCGATTGGCCGTTTTTTTCAAGGGTGACATCTTGATGTAGTCGGTTCTCTAAAAGATCGCTGATTGGCTTCATAATGCGAGATAGAGCGATACGCCAAACGCCACCAAGACAAAGACGACCATGACGATATCATAGCGACCAAATTTCAACTCGTGAATCCGACTGCGAAGTTTTCCAGGTACGAAATTTCGTGATTCCATCGCATCTGCTAAATCTTCGCTCCGCTTAAAGGCAATGATAAACATCGGTACCAAAAGCGAGATGACTTGTTTAATCTTATCTTTAAGTTTTCCTTCAGAAAAGTCCGCTCCTCGCGATGCTTGCGCTAACATAATCTTATTAGCTTCATCTAAAATGGTTGGAATATAACGAAGACTGATCGATATGATTAAGGCGAAGTCGTCTGATTGAATGCCAATAAGTTTCAACGGACGCATGAGTTTCTCGATTCCTTGAGTTAAGTCGGTGGGTTTTGTTGTGAGCGTTAGTAAAGTTGAAAGCGTTAAGACAATCATCAACCGGATGATGACAAAAACGCTCATCTCTAAGGCATTCGAATAGATTTGAAACGTTATCGGGTTGAAAATAGGAATCACAACTGGCACGAGGTTCAAAATCGCGTAAGCTCCAGCGATATAGGTCAGTAATAATAAGAATCGATAACGTATCTTCTTACGAACAATGCGCCATAAAACCGTCCATAGAATGAATGCAGGAATGGAAATGACAGTTAAGTTTAATAGGGTTCGCTCATCAGGTAACACCGCTGATCCGGTTTGGTTAAAGAAGAACTGAAAAACCAAAGTAAACAGCATCAACACAATGATGGGACGTAACCCTTTTAAAATTCGTGGAATCGATAATTTCGCGATAAGGAAAAATAAGACCACAACTCCCGAAGCAATTAACAACTCGGTCGTTGTTTTTAATAAAAATACCGCAACTAATAAGAAGAGAATTCCGATTAGTTTCGTCCGGGGATCGACTTTGTATAAAAATCCATCTCCAGGAATGTATTGGCCAATGACGATACTTTTCATCGTTTCAACACCTCCAATAGCGCTTGGTAGGCGTCATCAACGGTTTTTTGGTAGATGGAGATGTTGGAACCTAAGGTTTGATTGATGGCGTTTAACACCCGAATCGTTTGGGGATAATCGAGATGTCGTTTTTCCAAATCGGCACGTTTAAATAAATCATCTGGGGTTCCATCAAATACGAGCTGTCCTGCATCTAAAACAATCACTCGATTAGCATAGCGATACACTAAATCCATATCATGAGTAATTAAAATAATGGTTTTCTTCGTTTCCCGTTGGATGGATTGGAATAACTCCATCATTTGGATTTTTCCCTTTGGGTCCAGTCCTGAAGTGGGTTCATCAAGGACCAATATCTCGGGATCCATGGCGAGAATCCCCGCAATGGATACCCGTTTCTTTTCCCCACCAGATAAATTGAAAGGATTGCGACGTAAATATGATTCATCTAGTCCAACGAGATGAATCGCTTTGAGGGCTAGTTCTCTCGCTTCTGCAAACGGGATATGAAAATTGAGTGGCCCAAACATAATGTCTTTTTCAACCGTTTCTTCAAATAATTGGTATTCTGGGAACTGAAACACCAATCCGACTTTCCGTCTTAAGTCATTGTATTTAATGGTTTTATCTCGTTTTGAAGTAATCGTCCGACCAAATAAGGTCACTGAACCTTCAGAAGGAAATACCAATGCATTCATATGTTGTGCAAGGGTGCTTTTTCCAGATCCAGTATGGCCAACTAAGGCAATAAATTCATTCGTAGCGTCAATCGATAAGGAGATATCTTTAATCGCTTCATACGGTCGTTTCGCTTGTCCAGAATAATGATAACTTACATGTTCGAACCGAATGCCCATAAGAGTCCCTCCAGTTCTTTTGTTAGTAGATTGTCGGCTTTTAAACGATAATATAATTCGAGCGAAACCGGAAGTTCAAGATTCGCTTGTTTGAATAGCTCTGGTTGACGTAGTAAATCCTCTTTTTTTCCTTCGGCTAATACTTGTCCTTGTTTGAGTAACACCATGCGGTTCGCTAATAACGCTTCTTCGATATCATGGGTAATCATGATTACGGTTAGACCTTCTTGATTGAGTTGCTTGATATAACTCATCACTTCACGTCTGGCGGAAGGATCTAACATCGATGTCGCTTCATCAAAAATCATAATGTCGGTACTCATCGCTAAAATCCCGGCAATCGCAACTCGTTGTTTTTGACCTCCAGATAAGGAAGAAGGTTCTTTATCTAGTAAAGGAGTTAATCCGATTTTATTCGCGAAAAAAGTGATGTTTTCTAACATCTTCTCTCTGGGTATATTTAAGTTTTCCATCCCGAAGGCAATATCATCTCGAACCGTTACCCCAACAAATTGATTATCTGGGTTTTGAAAGACAATCCCGACATGATTACGAATCTCATAAACCGTTTCCGGTTCGACCCGTATCCCATTCATCGTAATACTTCCTTCATGGGGTTGTAATAATCCGACTAAGCATTTCGCTAAGGTCGACTTCCCACTGCCATTATGACCAAGAATCGCGACCCAGTCACCTTTTTGAATCTCGAGATTGATTTGTTTTAAGACTTTTCGCTTGGTAGAGTATTGAAATGAAACATTTTTGATTTCAATCACGAAATCACCATCTTTCTAAAACGCCATGATATTATACCATAATTCGGCTCTTTTGAAAAGGAGGTATCTTGTTAGACTCCCGCCCT
>CAZABW010000055.1:6210-11853 GCA_964483655.1 uncultured Candidatus Izemoplasmatales bacterium | reverse complement strand
CATTTGCGATAAATGACTCACCGCAATCCCTGCAACCATAATATCCATATTTTGATAATCCGCTTCAGTCAGCGATTCTTGGTTCAATTTGATCATTTCAAACTGACCATAATTGTATATATTTACAAAAGGTCGGTTGAAACTAGAATTAGATGTACTTCCCCCAAAGGGTGCTGTGAATCCCCCACCCACTCCGATACCCAGTCCAACTCGAGCTTTCTGAGCTCTCGAAACGATAAGAGTCATCGTTCCATAATTGGTCATCGTCGTGCTACTATTTGATGTCACAGTTCTTAAGTACCCGGCAAAACCACCCATCGATACCCCGTCGACCATACTGCCTTCCGGATGAGATTGGATGTTTCCTTCATTGATGGTTGTGGTAAACCGATTGAGTACACCACTTCCAATAAACCCACCCAAGTTGATATACCCCGATGGGGTTGTGGAAAAGCCCATGCCTAGGATATCTGTAAAATTCGTACTATTAGATATAATCAGCGAGCTAGTTCGGTTTGTCGGAAGCCCAGCATACCCAATAAAGCCCCCAATGGATGTTTCTTCCATGGAAGCTTGGTAGTCATGAACACCTGCTTCGATGATTCCACTAGACGAGGAAGTATTGATGGTTCCTGTGCCAAACCCAATCAATTGTCCCATATAAAGCCGCTTAGCTAATCCATCTTCCGCGTAAGTAAAGGAGTGAACATTAACATTCGTAATCGTTCCTCCATTTTGTTGAACTGAAAGTACACCCGCTGCGATGTATTCTTCATCAACAAATGAAGATGTATCCCTGACAGCTAGACGTGTGTTAAAGATGTTTAAATTGGTTGGAGTGCCGGAAATAGATCCAAAAAGACCAACCCCAGCGTACGTTCCTAAGTCGATTGTAGTGATTAAGCTTAAATTCAAAATTGTGAAATAGTTATTATCCTCAGGGCTTCTTGTGTAGAGTTGTGTCCCAGTCGGGTTGGTTGCCGTGAGTACTCTGGCTTCGAATCGCCCTGAATAATTAGTAATACTTGGTTTAATCGCATAGCGAGAAACACTAGACATATCAATATCACTAGCAACTTGAAAGTTCACGGTATGAAAATTAAAGTTTTGATCGATGATGCGGTTCATATATACCAGATCCGCAGCCCGTTGAATGTAATGTGCAGAACTCACTCGATAAAACCCTTTTAAAATCGGGTAGGTATTATTCAGTTGATTGGCAAGCAGGTAGGAGGCATTAAAATACCAAGAACTCGAAAAGTTGCTCGATACTTGAAACTGTGCTGTCAAAAGTCCTCGAGATGCTTCATCGAGATTGGGTGTATCAAGACGAATTTCGTCATCAAAATAAACTCGATCTATGGTTCCTGTGTTTTGATAGTAAAGCATTGAAGTGGAAGAATTCACCGTCGCACCGAGGGAACGAACCCGTGTGGTCGCCACAAAAGAGTCACGAAAAACGCCATAATTTTTGACAACTAATCCAGCCAAATGAAAGTTTCCACTGACGTTTAATCCACTCTCTGAAGCGGCTCTTGTGTCCAGATAATATGTATGATGCACTTCCCCATGATTCGCTCCAACCAATACGGATGAACCACTCATGATACCAATGTTAACCGGTTGAACCAAAATGGGGTTTATCAATCCAACATTGGATATCACAGCCTGTTCTCCAACGACGGAAAACATGGAATAATATTCAAGAACGTTTCCATATGTAATGACATATTCTTGTAAAGTAATTGGTTCAATTAAGAGATTACTGATTTCGAATCCTTGACCATCAAAGGTTCCTTGAAACGCATTCGGATTTTCTGCTTGGTTTTCTAAGGCTGTTTTTTCTGGGTCCGGATTTGGATGCGGTAAAAAGCCAACTGGCCGGAAAAATCGACCTAATCTTGAAGCATCTAAATAATCAATATCGTCTCCTAAGACATAATGCAAAGAAAGATACAATTCTCTCGCGGAACCATTCGCTAATTGCGAAAAGTAAAACAAGTCATTGGCGGTTTCAATGACATAGATTTGGGAGGTATTCGCTGTAACTTCATTATTCCAAACTAATTCAAAAGGAACATAATTCGTTTCATAATCTTCGAATGATCTTGTTTCAACATGAATCGGATGGTTTGGATTCTCCCAAGTTGGGGCGAAGGGAGAAAAGGAAAAACCAATCAAAAGGAATGTGAAGAGTAAGATCAACCGAATCAGACGACGTTTGCGAGTGCTCGTTATCATAAAAAACTCCTATGGATTCGTAAAATAGTCACTTTCAATGTTCCAATGTTGAGGGAATCGATTCGCTTGTACGACATCAATCATGATTTGAAACAGAATCGAAACCTCTTCATAGTAGGTGTCTGTTGTTCTGACTGGATAGGGGGTTCCCCCATCAATCAAGGTTAAGGTCAATGTCTCATTCTTCCCAATGATGCCATCATAGTAGAGATGAGAATCATTGTCTCTTGTTCGAAACAGAGGATTCACACTATAAGGATTGACATCCACACCAGTGGTACGTAATTCGTTTGGAATGACAACACTAATTTGATTTCCACCGGTAAAGTACCTAGTTAATAGCCATTCATCAACCAATCGAAACCGGAATCTTGAAGCATTGTGAACGGTTATTTCGACAGTGACTTTTAACTTTCCAATGTAGTTTGGCGCATCAGGATTAAATGCGTTCACCGTTAAAAGTTGGCTAATAGCGTCATAGTATGGACTTTCTGAAGTAACGAGGGTCTCATCAAAATAGATTTGCAAAGTCGCCTCAAACTCCCCAGGGGAGACAAAGATCGTTCGGATTTCTTCGTATTCAAACCAAGCAAAGACGCCTCCTACACTGAGTAGAATACCTATAAGAATGAAGATGATCATACGTTTGGGTTTCATACATTACTCCTTTTCTGGTTGAACGATTTCAACTGTAATCGGAAAAGTATGGATTTGGGTTAAATATAAAGAAGTATCCACTAATCCTTGATAATCCCCGAAGAACACGATTTGTATGGTTAACACATCTTGTTCTTCAAAAATCCAGGAGGCAATCAAATCGATAGTAGCTTGGTTATATGATTCTAAAGCGGTTATGGTTTCATTATAAGTAGAGTCATTTGTTAATAATAAGGAATCAATTAAGGGTCGATAATCCTCAGTATATTCAATGGGTTCGGTGATATTGACCCCCTCGATGATAATCAAATAAAATAAACCAGGAATCGAGGATAGAGTTGGTAAATCAAATAAAATTCGTACTGGCATGGAATCTTCTTCCATGGTTACTTGCATGGTTATTGAACTCGCAACATCATTCAATGCATCTGCTTGATCTAAAATCAAGTCTTCTTTCCATTCGATATAGAGTAAATGACCCAAGGTTGTTTCCACGAGGTACGGAGAATCAAGCGATAATTGATAAAGAATTTCCCCGACTTGAATTTCCCCAACCGCAGGAGGAAGTTTGTTTTGAATCCATGCATAAAGACTTGCACCTGATAGTGCAAGCATCAAACCAATCATAAAAATTCCACGAATGACTGATTTTTTCAATTTCTTCAATTCCTCACTGATTAAGTTGGTAAAACAGCTTCTACTTTTATCTTACGAATCTGAAATGTTTGATTTTGAAACGCATTACTATTATTTGTCGATTGACCGAATTCATCGAGACCTTTAATTTCTGGGTCAAATCGAAGAGTGAAGTATAGAATCATCCGTTGGTTTGGCCCTGATGGGGTCAAAACGAAGTCAGAAAGCAATTCATATTCCGCCTCTGGAGTAAGCCCAAAATGAGGAATCGTCTCTTTTCCAGCATACACGACATCAAGGAGATCTTTGATGTCTTCACTTTCCACGTCTGTATAGTAGACGATTTTTGTAACTTGATAGGAAAAAGCACGTTGAATTTGATTACTATTTAATAAGTACCCACTGGATAATAATTCTGTTAAAAGAACAACCAGACCCCGATTACTATTGGAAATGTTTTTTACATCGAGGGCAAAAGAAAACTGGTGACTTGGACGAGTGGAACCATTTGTGGATAAAAGACTCGGTTGGGTTTGATCGAATTCAACGAAGCACTCTTGGTCTTCTGGGTTTATGCAAAGGGTATCATATAATTTTGAATTCCCACTCCCTTGAAACAATTCCGAGCGGAAATAGTAAAAGGAATACTCAAAGTCCCCGGGATTGACTTCGATTAAAATGGGATCAATGATGCTATCCTGAGAGGAGATAATCCAGGCTAAGGTGATACCGACAAACAACAGTGATGCTCCGATTAAGGTCATTAACGATTGAACCATTCTTGACTTCATATCCATCCCTCAAAACCAAAAATAAAAGCCATCATCATAACTGATCATGGCAACTGGCTACCTTTTTAGGCCCTATAGCTTTGCGTCACTAGCTTTCACTAGTTTTGCGATTTACATTTTCTAGCCACATCTTACTATAAGTAAACAATCTCGTCAAGGGGGGTTCTTAATATTTTTGACTGAAAATGAAAAAATTCTTACTTTTTTCTGTTTATCAATCCCATTTTTTCCTATTTTGATGATGTCTCAACCCAATCGTCTAACTTTGCTGAAAAGGGCTCTAACTTTGGGTTTCATGTGAACTAAAATTCAGCCATCCCAATTTTTAGTGATTTTCAATGCTTATTCTCCGTTTTGTTTCATAAAAAAAGACCGCTCCGAACAGCGGTCTTGGTTATTATAATGGATATTATAATACAACGAATTTAACAATAAAGTGAATCAAGAACAAGATGGAAAGTCCAATCATAATCCAACTGATATTTTTCCGTTCTTTGGTAAATACTGTCATAATCACATAGAAAATAAATCCAAAGGCAATCCCTTCCGCAATCGAGAAGGAAAGAATCATAATCAAGATGGTAATAAATGCACTGGATACCGCAACATGATTATTCCAGTTTAATTCTTTTAAACTTGAAATCATCAGCGCACCAACAAAGACTAGTGCCATTGCAGTGACTGGTGAATAAGCAACACCGCCAACAAAGACAGCGTCTACGAAAGAAAACAATGGGAAGAACAGTAAGCTGACGATAAACAACAAACCAACCACAACCGCTGCTAATCCACTCCGTGCTCCCGCTTTAATCCCCGTTCCAGATTCAATGTATGAAGTTACCGTTGACGTTCCAAGAATGGATCCTGCTACTGTACCAACAGCATCAGCTAAGAATGCTTGGTTGGCATTTAACATTTGTCCTTCTTTATCTAAAAGACCTGCGTCATGACCGACTGCTACTAATGTACCAGCGGTGTCAAAGAAGTCCACGAATAAGAATGTGAAGATGACTGCATACGCTTCTGGACGAGCAAGTAAAGAAGGAATCGCCCCAAATGCTTGACCAAAGGTTTGACCTAAATCAGATAATGAACCTAAATTGGTTCCTCCAATCTTAGGCATTAAGTCAGCTAGAGTTGGGAAAGCTAATCCTAATAGAATTCCTACAAGCCCGGTGCCAACAATCGAAATAATCATCGCAAATTGACCGATTTTTTTACCAACTGCATATAAAATAAAGATTAATAAAATTCCGAAGAATCCTAATAGAACGGTTGGATTTGCTAAATCTCCAAGTTCCACGAACGTTGCAGGACT
>CAZABW010000055.1:0-6110 GCA_964483655.1 uncultured Candidatus Izemoplasmatales bacterium | reverse complement strand
GCATTCGCATAAAGACCCATGATGATCGATGCGATTGCAGCGGCGATCGCTGTAGCGGCGAAAACAGCCCCAAAACTCATGCCAGTTGCTTGTAACATCCCAGCATTAACAGGTAATACATAAACCATTGCTAAGAAAGTGATTAATCCCCCCATTAACTCTTTGGAGATCGTCGTGTTGCGTTCGTCTAGCTTAAAAAACTTTTTAATCTTCTCCATTCCATTTCTCCTCCAACATTTTTTGTATTTTACAAATAAAAAAAGCAAGAATCAACGAATCTTGCCAATACAATAAGGCATACAAAAAGTATGTCTATTTGTAACCAATAGTCAAACGCTTTCGGCCGTTTGGTAGAAACTCTGGAACCATTTTTAATCCAAATTATACTGGCAGGGGATATGTAGTTTTTTTATTCGTAAAACAAGCGTAGTTTATCATAGATTGAATATCTTTTCAATCATTAGTAAGCGTTTTCATATCATGTTTGATTATAATGAATTTCTGTTTGCGCTTGAGAATTGAAAAAAGCCATGACTGGCTTCTTTACTTCATGAACTTTCTTAAAAAAGAAAACTTTTTTTCGTTATAGGGATGGTAGCGGAATGGCAGGTCAATCCATTTACTCCGGAATAACACGCTCTTATAGTGCGTAAAGGTATCAAAACTAAATTTGCCATGGTATTGTCCCATTCCTGAAGCACCGACACCACCAAACCCTAAATCGGTAGAGGCTATATGCATAATCGTATCATTGACAGTTGCTCCACCAAAAGAGATTTGGTTTAATAATGTCTCTTTCAATCTTTGATTGTCCGTAAATAAGTAAAATGCTAAAGGACGATCGATTTTGGTAATAAAAGCTTCAATTTCATCCGCTTTATCAACCACTACAAACGGTAAGATGGGACCGAAAATCTCTTCTTGCATAATCGCATCTTCCATCGTAACAGGCCCAACAGCAGTCGGTTCAATGAAGCGATCTTTGTGCTTTCCTCCAAAAAGTAATCGTTCTTGAGGGATTAATTGAAGGAGACGTTCGGTATGGTGAATGTTCACAATTTGAACCAAGTTTTGATTCTCGAGTGGCTGCGACCCAAAAAAGTTTGTAACTTCCTTTTGAAGATGGGAAACAAACGATTCGAATAGTTGACGCTCGATGATACAGTAATCTGGGGCGATACATGTTTGCCCCGAGTTTAAATACTTCCCAAATGCTACTCGCTTCGCTGCTAAAGCTACATCTTTCGTTTCAAAAACAATACAAGGAGATTTTCCTCCTAGTTCTAAGGTTACTGGGGTTAAATGAGCACTTGCTTTTTCCATTACGAGTTTCCCAACATTGGTGCTTCCAGTAAAAAAGATGTAGTCAAAAACTTGATCTAGTAAGATTTGGTTGGCCTCTCTTCCTCCTAGAACGGTTGAAATGTAGTTTTCAGGATAGAGGGAAGCAATCATTTTAGCGATAATATCACTGACATGTGGGGTATAGGAAGCAGGTTTTAAAACGATCGTGTTCCCCGCCGCAATCGCACCAACTAAGGGGGCCATCGCTAATTGAAAAGGATAATTCCAAGGACTCATGATTAAGACAACACCATAGGGTTCTGGCATTCGTAGACTTTTCGCATGAAATAACGCAAGGGGGGTTTTAACCTGTTTCGGTTTCATTAAGCGTTTTAAATGATGAAGAAAATAGTTGATTTCTCCCCGGACTATCCCTACTTCAGTCATAAACGATTCCATTTGAGCTTTATTCAAATCTTGTCTCAATGCTTCAAAAATCTCTGCTTCAAAGGTGTCCAGTCCAACTTTTAGTTTTCGTAACATGTCCATCCGGAAGGCATACGACTTGGTTTGATGCGTATGAAAAAAACTTCGTTGGGCTTGAACTAATTCAATGATATTCAAACTATCCCTTCTTTCTTCTCTCGTATTATACCTTATTCTTCCAAGTATTTGATTTTATTATGAAAAAAGACAACGCGAATTGTCTTTTTATCGGGTTGATTCTCGTAAAACGAGTTCAACAGGAATGCGAATGACGGTGGTCTGTTTGCCATTGCCCTTTTGAATCAGATCTAAGAGCATCTGTGCAGCCCTCTCCCCAATGGCTTGTTTATTCTGCCGGATAGTTGATAGAGTTGGAGTATAGAGTCTAGCAAAGTTAATATCATCAAAGCCGATGACAGATATATCAGTTGGAACCTTCTTCTGAAAGGTTTCTAATCCCCGAATTAGCCCAAAGGCTAAGTCATCGGACAAGGCTAATATCCCCTCAGGAAGTTCGTCTACTTCTTGACACCATTCTTTCGTTGCTTGAAGAGCGCTTGTAAATCCAAATCCGGGTGCGACTTTGATCCATTTTGAAGGAGCAGAAAGACCCTTCTTCTCCATGATTGCTTTAAACGCTTGAATTCGTTCCCAAAACGCTCTTGATGTTTCCGGTCCGGATAATACCCCGAGTTTGGTAAGTCCTTTGGATAGTAAGTAATCAATGGCTAATTGGATTCCTTGAACGTCATCACTTAACACAGAGTGCAGTTTAGGCATGATAATATCGGTGGAAACACAAGGGATATCACTATTCACTAGTTCTTGAATATAAGCATTATTGATATTTCCACTGACAATCACAACGCCATCCACTTTTTTATTTCGGCACCACTCTAAATAGGTTAACTCATGGCCACCGACCTTACTCGTAATAAAGACGATTTCATAGCCAGCCTTTTCCACATAGGTTTTGAAGTGTTGGATAATACTACCAAAGAAGGGATGTTCCAACCCTACTAAAGAAATATCTGAGAAGATGACTCCAATCGTATAACTAAAACGGGATTTTAAAATCCTTGCGTTGGTATCTGCGACATAACCAGTCGCTTTAACATAATCTTGAACACGCTTTCGTGTCTCATCGGATACATTTCCGTTATTGTTTAGTACTTTCGAAATGGTACCGGGAGAGAGGTTTAGGGCTTTTGCGACATCATAGATGGTTTTACGCAACATCTCACATCCTTTAAATTATCTCCATTCTACCGAAATGCTTCTTTGAAGGCAAGTAAAATGAGGGAAAGAAAGCGAGATTACTCTCGCTTTCTAGCCCAATCGCGAAGCTTTACGGCCTTAGAAGGAGTTTCGCGTTATTCTGGATTTGGATTATTGATGAATAATGTCCGTTGCACGATGGTTTGGTTACCAAAGTAGTCGGTCAGGGTATACGTTAAGATGAATTCTCCGAACTCAGAAGTATCAACGGTATAAACCTTTGTCACTTCATCATAAGTAATCAACCCTTCGGTTTCCGAAGTAATCGTATAGCTAACGAAACGTGAGCCATCTCCCAATTTCAGTCCAGTCGTTGGATTAAAGGTTGCATTCGCATCAATCGTAGCATTGGGAGCGTATAATCGTGGTCCTTGTGAATCTTTTAAGTATCCAACTAATTCTAGGGATACATCATCAAAGTAAACAGTAGTTAATGCACTTCTTGCTGGGTTGTTCGCATCGATTAATCCTGCAAAGAAGCCATATTTCGTGTCTGTTAAAGCACCGGTATTGTTCACTAAGTAGACTTCATAATCGGCCCATTCGGTAGTTAACGCCACGATATGGAATTGAATGACAGTAAACGCTGCAGTTTCTTCAAACGAAATCCGAATGTCTCTTGCGATATCCGCTTTGGCACGGAAAGATAATTTGTATAATCCGCCAGCTTCCGCTACGAAACTATTCCGTTGGAAGAATTGAATGCCATGAGGAACGGTTCCCACATTCGTAACTGTGAACTTGTAATAACCGTTTTCAAACACGTTGTTTGTGAAAGCTCCGGTTCCACTTGTTTTCAGTGTCCAACCTACATTCGAATCTTGGTTGGTGATTGGGGTTTCTAATTCGAAATCTCCATCGATGAAGGTAGACCGATTGGCAATCGCATCTACTTGTTCAATGACGTTGACGATGCGTGTAACAGTCACTGTATTACGAGAAGAATCGGTGAGCGAGTACACGACTTGATAGCTTCCCACTTCGTTGACATTGACATTGTTGGAGACAACAACGATGTGTTCTAGTTTTAAACTCTTATCATAGTTATCCCAAGCACGGATGCCAGCTAATGGATCAAACATCGTTCCTTTGACAAGTTGATATTCTCCTGCACCCCAAATCATTGGTTTTTCAGTATCTGCTGAACGAACGAAAATCCGTTCAATCATAATATCATCTAAGTAGACAGTCGTTGGGACAGCGCCTGGGTAATTGCCAACGAAGAAGGCAAACTTGCCGTTCGTAATCGTATTCGCAGTCATCGTGAATTCATAGGTGTAAGTGACCCAATCGCTTGTTAAATCAAAGTAAGAGGTAAATCCTGAAGCAAGAGGTTCTAGTTGCATCATCAGAGGACGAGGTAAATCGGCTTTCGCCTTGAAACTAATCTTGTAGGATTCGCCCTTTGTCACAGTACGGTTTTGCATGTAGAATTGAACGCCATAGAACAGGTTCCAATTGTCATAGACATCAATTTTTGCGACCCCATCTTGAATGGATGCGACGAACTGACCGCTTCCATGCCAGCCCCAACCAGTCGTGGCTGGTTGTGGAGTTGCAGTTAGTTGTTCAGTTTCAAAATCAGCGTTGACCAATTCAAATGCTGTAGCTTGAGGTCCTTCGGTAATAAAGAGATCTCTTAGGAAGACCGATTCATTGCCTAAAGAGTCAGTAATCGTATAGGTTAGAACATATTGTCCAGCAACGGTTGTATTAATCGTATATGTTCCAGCGTTGTTGGTAACTAATCCTTCGGTGTCACTCGTAATCACGAGCACTGGCAATTTTTGCATATCGCCGAATTTAATTCCAGTTAATGGATTAAAGGCTGCATCTTTCGCCACAACACCAACTGGTGCAAAGAACAATGGACCATAATTATCCACATAATATCCAACTAAGTCCAAAGAAACATCATCAAAATAGAAGGTTGTAATGGGACTACCAGCTGGATTTGCGGAATCAATTAATCCGGTAAAGAATCCAACTTTCGCATCACGAAGACCGCCGAGATAATTAAATAGATATACTTCATATTCCACCCATTCGGTTGTAATACCCATAATTTTGAAGTCAATCACAGTGAATGCCAACGCTTCTTCAAAGGAAATCCGAATGTCACGAGCAACATCTGCTTTAGCGCGGAAGGTTAACTTATAAATGCCTCCTGCTTCTGCCACAAAACTATTGCGTTGGAAGAATTGAATGCCATGAGGCACTGTGCCGACATTTGTCACGGTGAATTTATAATAACCGTTTTCAAACATCGCGTCAGTGAACGCTCCCGTACCACTCGTCTTCAAGGTCCAACCAACATTGGAGTCTTGATTGGTGATTGGGGTTTGCAATTCAAAATCACCATCAATGAAAGTCATCCGGTTATCTGGCATCTCTGTTGCAAGGATGACTTCGACGTTCCGTTCTCTTGTAAAGATATTTCCGGCTGCGTCCGTTAAGGAGTACACCACTTGATAGAGACCAGGTACTGCAGTGTTCACGTTATTTGAAACAACTTGAATCGCAGCTGGAGTTAAGGCCTTGTCATAGTGGTCATACACTCGGAGACCGAGTAGTGGATCAAAGGAATGACCTTCCACAACGATGGTATCTTCAATACCCCAAATCGTCGGTGGAGTGGTATCTTCTGATTTATTTAAAATCCGTTCAATGACAATATCGTCTAACCACACAGTGGTTGGTTGCGCTAATCCAGGAACATTTCCTAAGAAGAACGCAAATTTACCGTTGGTAATTGACACTGCTGTCATTTCAAACTCATAGACATACGTAACCCATTCCGTCGTTAAATCAAAGTATGCATTGAATCCAGCGTTTGCAGGCTCTAACGACATTTGCAAGCTTCTCGCGATATCCGCTTTGGCTTTAAAGCTGATGCGATAGACTTGACCTTGGGTTACAACGCGTTGTTGTTGATAGAATTGGACGCCGTAGAATAAGTTCCAGTTATCAAAAATGTCAATGCGTGCAACACCACCTTGAATTTGGACATTGAAAGCACCGCTTCCATGCCAACCCCAACCTAATACAGCTTGTTGAGGATA
>CAZABW010000054.1:0-12241 GCA_964483655.1 uncultured Candidatus Izemoplasmatales bacterium | reverse complement strand
TACGGGGTGATTAATCGCGTCATGACCTTTATCTTTATGCCAGGCTTTGGAATTATCCAGGGCATGACACCGATTGTTGGTTTTAACTTTGGGGCAAAGAATCATGAACGAACCAAAGAAACGATTGCGACTGCGTTGCGTTGGGTGATGATTTATTTCTTGTTTGGTTTTCTGATTGTTTTAGCGTTTTCAGAAGGAATTTTTCAAATCTTTAATGAAGCGAATTCCGTTGAATTTGTTACGTCAGGAGCTCGAGCATTCCGGATTATCGCAACGGGATTCTTGGTGGTTGGCTTTCAAATTGTTGCCAGCGCAGTTTATCAAGCATTTGGATTTCCTATTCGGGCAATGGTAGTCGCTTTAAGTCGACAAATCATATTTTTTATCCCGATGGCCTTCTTATTAACCCATTTATTTGGGATTGGCGGTATTTGGATTGCTTTCGCGGTTGCGGATGGGTTAGCAGGAATCGTCAGTGCCACCTTATTATTCTTTGAATTTAAAGCAATTGATCAGAGAATTGACCATGCAAAAAATCAAGAAATCGATCTTACTAGTTTAGAAGTGGAGGCAATCGTCGGATGAGTTTGACATTAGAAAGTTTTTTAGCGAATCTACACCATCAAACAATTTTAGATTTAGCAACCGGAAGCGGGCAATGGATTCATGCTATTTTACCGCTATTAGCGAATGATAATCGAGTCATTGGAATAGATACCCACACCCTAGCAATCGACCGAGCGAAACAACATTTTTCAGAATCGAAACATGTTGAGTTCTTACTCGGAGATGTCTATCATCTGCCCTTTGAATCGGAATCCATTGATATGGTCATGATTTCCAATTCGATTCATCATTTTCAAAATCATCCAGCTCTTTTTTCTGAGATTCATCGGGTGTTAAAACCCCAAGGGTATTTCTTGGTGGCAGAAATGGTATCTGATTCGCTCACTAGGGCTCAAATCAGCCATCGTAAATTGCATCACTTCGCCGCACAAATCGACTTGTTAAGAGGGGAATATCACGGCCTTACTTTTACCAAAGAGGCGTTATCTTCGATTGTGAATACACAGCTACATTATCCGTCGATTCTTTCGATTCTGGAAGGGAAAAAACCTAAGGCACTTTATGACGAGAAAACGATTCAAGGTTTGATTGAAACATCCAAGCAATTGCTGAAGCGAATCCCGGAATCCATCAATCCGAAGCCTTATCAAAAGCAACAACTTGCTTGGGAGCGCTATGTAAAAAAACATGGGTTTGCCAGTGCATCCACATACCTCTATTTAACCCAAAAGCCCTAGCAACCATTCGGGTGCTTTTTTTGGTCAAAAAGATGTCTGTTTTATCGAATCTTTGATATAATGAGGAAAAAGAAAGAGGTGGATGTATGAAATTTCATGAGTTTCCTTATCAACGCCCAGATATCGAAGTAGCTCGTCAACAAATCGAAGCTTTACTGGAACATATCGGGACGGGAAAAAGTGTACAAGAAGAATTAGAAGCGATTCATCAAGTGTTCCAAATCAATGATGAATTATCAACCCAGGGTCAATTAGTTTCCATTCGTAATTCGATTGATACGACAGATCCATTTTACGAGGCAGAGCAAAACTTTTTTGATGAAAACATGCCTCGACTCCAACAATATGAACACATGTTCTTAGAGAAATTGTTAACTTCTCCTAACCGTGCTCAGTTAGAACAAGAACTGGGTTCCTTATTATTCATTCGGGGTGAACTTGCGAAGAAAACATTTAAACCAGAAATCATTGAAGAACTACAACAAGAAAACAAACTGTCAACCGAATATTCCAAATTGATTGCCTCTGCGAAAATCGAATTTCAAGGCAATGTTTACAACCTAAGTCAAATGGCCCCCTTCTTACAAGATAAGAATCGGGAGACTCGTCATCAAGCCCAATTAGCAGTTAGTGGATTCTTTGCATCGAAAGAAGCTGATTTTGATCGGATTTATGACGAATTGGTTCGCCTTCGGACAACCATTGCTCACAAGCTAGGGTATGAGAACTTTGTTCAATTGGGCTACGATCGGTTCGGCCGGACAGATTATAATGCGGAAGACGTGAAAAACTACCGCGATCAAATTTTTGAAGACATTGTTCCATTGGTTGTCGAGTTAACAAATCGTAAAGCGATTCGTTTAGGAATCCAAGAACCCAAGTCTTGGGATTTAGCCTTATCCTTCTTATCCGGTAACCCCACTCCAAAAGGAGATCGAGCCTGGCAAGTCGCCAAAGCGAAGAAGATGTATGAAGAAATGTCACCGCAAACCAGTGAATTTATCAACTTCATGCTCGATCGTGAATTACTTGATTTAGATTCCAAACCAGGAAAAACGGGTGGGGGGTATTGCACCTATTTACCGAAGTTTGAATCGCCGTTTATTTTCGCAAACTTCAATGGAACGTCACATGACGTGGATGTCTTAACCCATGAAGCAGGACATGCTTTCCAAGTGTATTCCTCCCGTGATCAAATTCCAGATTATCGTTGGCCAACGATGGAAGCAGCTGAAATTCACTCGATGTCGATGGAGTTCTTAGCATGGCCCTGGATTCACGAATTTTTCTTAGAAGATACCGATAAATACCGTTTCAGTCATCTTGCGGGAGCCGTGTCTTTCTTACCTTACGGTGTTTTGGTTGATGAGTTCCAACACGAAGTTTATCAAAATCCAACATGGAGTCCAGAAGAACGAAAAGCATGTTGGCGTCGTTTAGAAAAAAAATACCTCCCATTTAAAGATTATGGGGATGATGCCTTCATGGAAAAGGGAGCTTTCTGGTTCCGTCAGGGGCATATCTTTGGTGCGCCATTCTATTACATCGATTACACGTTAGCTCAAGTCGTTGCGTTCCAGTATTGGATTATGCATCAAGCCAACCGGAAACAAGCATTGGAGAGCTATCTTGCCCTTTGCCGTTTGGGCGGGTCCAAGAGTTTCTTAGGGCTTTTACAAGCCGCAAATCTACAAAATCCATTCCTAAAGGGAACGGTTAAAGAAATCGTGAAGCCGATTCGCGCGTTCCTCGATTCGATTGACGATCAAGCCCTCTAAATCATGAGTCTCCAAAATCGAATTATACCTTATTTTTTGGATGATTCCATACGGGATGTCGTCATTGTCTTCCCTGGGGGAGGGTATTCGTATACTTCCCCAAGAGAAGCGAAAGTCGTTTGTGAAGCATTTCATAAACAAGGATTTCACGGTGCTGTGTTTGAATATCGAAATGAATTACTAACCTATCCATCTCTTCTTCAAGAGGGCTTAGGATTATTAGAAACCTTTGTCAATGACCAGCGAATTCAACGAGTGTTCTTGCTTGGATTCTCAGCAGGAGGGCATTATGCTCTTCTCCTGTCGATTCATACAAAAATCAAGCATCAAGGGTTGATTTTGGCATATCCTGTTGTTTCTTCCAAAGAAGCAATTCGTCATGACCATAGTTTTCACATGCTCTTGGGAGACCAAATGGATGAATATATCGAAGAATGTTCTTTGGAAGATGCAAATTTCGAACATCATCCGCCCGTGTTTTTATGGCATACGATGGATGATTCAGTTGTTAACGTGGAAAATGCCTTTGTATTGGTCGATTCTTTGCGCTCCTACCAAGTTCCCGTGGAATTGCATATTTTTGAATCAGGACCTCATGGATTATCTTTAGCAACAAGAGATGTTGCTTTTGAACATCTCGATCCAGTGGAGTTTGAAAAAAAGCATCAACATGTCTCAAAATGGCTTGATTTAGCCGTTTCATGGCTGAAAAGACAATAAAATAAGGGAACGATTTCGTTCCCTTTTGTTATGAAAGGATGATGTATTGGTAATACTGATCTTTTTTTCCTACCCGCTTGAAGATATCACAAGCCACTAACGTCCGAAGCAAAGCTTGACTGATTGATGTTGTGGTTTTGAAATAGGAGCGAATGTCTTCCGAAGTAAATGGGGATTTGATTTCGTGTGGGAGAAACTGACGATAGTCTTCGATGGAGTAGAAATCAACCTCCTCAAGTAATGCCGTGGGAATCAAATCGGACGGTGTTTGTTTTCTACGGCCTGGACTGGAATCGAAGCGATATTCATCAACATTCAGAAGTAAAAGTTTCACGTGAAGATGTCGATGTTGAAGAAGCGACCGGATTTGAGACAGTTCAAGAAAGGCGGATATTAGAGTTTGTTTTTTAGAACTTTTTCGCGGTTTTGAAATACTTCCTTTTTCTCGGCTAATCGTGATAATCCGTTTCTGATGGATAATGGGATAGACAACCCAAACATGACTAATCGGTAAGAACTTTTCAAGTTTTGGCTTGAGTTTTCCCAAGTGATGGGTTTGAATCTCGATGATTTCTTCTGGTCTAGCAATATCTGCGATATAATTTCCAATATTAATTTCATGACTAAGACGCTCTCCTAAGTACGCCTTGATGGCCCGGTGGAGCGTTTTTTCTTTTTGTTCCCCAATACTACCTAACGATTCTTTGGGTTGAGTCAGATCTTCGAGAACTTGATGAAATTTGTCTAGATTCAAAATAAATCACCTCAATTCGAGTCTTTCCAAGGAAGTAAAAAAAGCCTATTTTTTTATATGACTCTATGATATCATTATTTTGGACTGGACGGTGATACTTTGAATAAATTATGGAATCGAAACTTCTCAATTTTGACGATTGGGTCGATTATTTCTGCGTTTGGGAATGCTGGAGCGTCGATTGCCTTCGGATTTTTGATTTATAAACAAACCGGATCTCCTCTGACACTAGCCTTGTTTACGGTTGCGAACATTATTCCACGATTAATTACCAATTTATTGATTGGACCATTTGTCGACCGACATTCACGTAAAAACATCATTGTAACGCTTGATTTTGTAATTGCATTCTTTTTTGGCCTGATTGGAACGATACTCTATTCGGGGTATTTCAATGTCTTCTTATTCACCGGACTAGCGATGTTATTTGGGATTATTGATACCATTTATCAAGTCGCTTTTATGAGTTTGTTTCCGGAAGTTATTTCCAAGGGGATGCATTCAAAAGCTTATTCGATTTCTTCGATGATTTGGCCGATTTCCGCGGCGGTTATGGCACCCGTCGCAGCTTATGTGATTGATACATTTCCCAATGGAATTGCCCTTTTGATGCTTGCCAATGCTTTGGTGTTTGTCTGTACAGCAATCGTTGAGACCAAGATCCATCTTAGTGAACAACTCAACCAAAAAACAGTCAAGCAGTTTCAATTCATTGACGATTTCAAAGAAGGGATCCATTATTATAAGAAGGAAAAAGGGATTTTGGGCATTGGTGTTTTATTCGCGTGTTTTTCCTTTGTCTACGCCGCTAGTGACTTATTGCGGATGCCGTTTTTCGTTAGCCATCCCCAATACACCTTACAAAGTTTCTCGTTTATCGTAAGTGCTTCTGCTGTAGGTCGGTTGGTCGGTGGAGTCATCCATTATCTTTTTCGATATCCGACTCATAAGAAATTTGCCATTGCAGTGAGTGTCTATTTCGCTGTCGAGATATTAGGTGCAACCTTGTTATTTATGCCGTATGTGATAATGGTGATTTCCAGTTTTATCGTTGGATTATTGTCTGTTACATCATTCAATATCCGAATGAGCGCAACACAGGTTTATTTACCAAATGAAATCCGAGGAAGGGTAAATGCTACCCAGCAGTTACTATGGAATATGGGAACGATTGTTGGAGCCTTAACGATTGGATTGATTGCGGAGTATAGTGGCTTAGAGTATCGGATGATTATTCTTCTCGCTGCGAGTGTGAGTTTGTCAGCGATTCTCTTGTTTCCTTTGCGAATGCATAAAGAGTTTAAGAAGATATACAATGTTGAAGTATAAAAAATCGCCCAAAGAGGCGATTTTTTTACTGTATTGAAAAGATTGAATGAATGACTTCTTGAATTCGCTTTGGGGTGTGCTGAATCGCCGTTTCAAGTGGTTCCGACATATCGCTTAAGGGATAGACCTGGAAGTAATCGCTTGGAATTTGGGAATCCGTCAACTTGTTTCGACCGACGATGGCAAGTAATGGAATGTGCTTAGGCAATGTATGAGCGTAGATTCCAGCGATCACTTTACCTTGAAAACTTTGGGTGTCGAGTTGACCTTCGCCAGTGATGACCACATCGGTTTGAAGCAGTAAGTCATCAAAGCGAATCGTTTCTAGAAGATAGTCAATCCCACGAACAATTCGAGAATGACAGAATAGTTTCATCGCAACAGATGTTCCACCAGCCGCTCCCGCTCCTTCAAAATTCGAAGAGCCATAATGATTCATTTCTAGCCAATGGGCAAATGTTTTTAGTTCATGATCAAGGAACTCAACCATCTCTTTGTTTGCGCCTTTTTGAGGGCCATATACATGAGCCGCTCCATTTTGGCCATAGAGAGGATTGGAAACATCACACAGGGTGATAAACTCCACCCCCTGAATGGTTCTTTCCAAGTCGCTAGTATCGATTCGATCAATTCTTGAAAGTGTACCTCCAGTTGGTAAAAACGCATTGTTTTGCGAGTCATAAAAATGACAGCCGAGCCCATAAAGTAATCCCACTCCCATGTCATTGGTCGAGGACCCACCAATCGCTAGAATCACTTGTTTTGCGCCTTTTGAAATCGCATCTTTGATTTGAATGCCCACGCCTAATGTAGAGGTTAGAGACGGGTTGGGATGGTCTTTTACCCAATGTAATCCAGCACAAGCAGCGAGTTCAATAATGACTCTTTTTTCATCTAACCAACCATAAACAGAATCAATTTCATTTCGGTAAGGGTCAAAGGAAGGAACCCTTTCTTTTTGACCACCAAATGCGTGTAAAAAGCAATCGACACTTCCTTCTCCACCATCCGCAATCGGGATTGATTGAATGATGGCCTTTGGTTGATGTTTCAATAGGGCTTGTTCGATGAAATGAGCGATTTCGATGGAACGAAACGTTCCTTTAAAACTATCTGGGATGACAAGGATACGCATGATTTATCCACGTTGTAATATAGGGAAAAAGTCTTTCCCTAGTAAAGATTGAGTTCGTTTCCGTAGAAAACGAGGTAACTGGTCTGTTTGAGTCTTTACTTTTTGGATGATATCGTTGTATTGATTGATCCATTGCTCTTCGAGAGCAGCCATTTCTTTTTGGAATAAGGATTGGTCCTGAAGCGATGGATGGGATTGAATGAATGCGATTGTACGTTGATCAATATAATGTTGCAGTTCGTCTCGTTCCTTGATAAATTGGAACCGATCGACCCAACCAGCCATGTAAGCTCGTTTGAGGTATTCTCTTTCTAACCAATAGTGCAAAGCGTCGTTTTCTTTTGAAAAAACTGGACCTTCCACGACACCAAAGAAAGTTGGCAAATACACAGATAAGCAAGGAGTAGACCCATTTGATAGCCAAATAATCGTCATTGAGGGACTTTGATCAACGATAAAAGAAGCCGTGGTGTGATCCCCTAACAAAGATTGATGCATACAAACACTTTTCATTGTACCTTTTTGATAAAGAGTTTTTAGATCTTGTTCTCGATGAGATTGTAAAACACGACGAATCTCGAGTCCGGAATGGATATCTCCCTCTTGAAGAAAAGAAGAAACTCGGTGGCATCGTTCTTTCGATCCTGAAAAAAAGGTAAACAATGGATCGGCTTGACGCTTAAACAGCAAATCTTGAATCGTCGTTGTGGTACCATCACTCAATCGATTGGAAATATTTCCACTGTGATGTACTTCCTTTACAAGCCACTGTTTTCCAATCGTCTCTAAGATATAAGACTCCTTCCCATCACTAATAAGATAGGAGTTATCATAATAACGCGGTGCTTCAAAACCAGCATTTCCTCCTTGGTTAAAACGTTCTAATAGGGATGTGATTAGCTCGACAGCATCTTTCGCTGTTTTTGAACGTTCTAGACTTAGGCGCAAATAATCCATTCCTAACAAAGAAGGATTGCGATTCGCTTTATTTTTTGTGAAAATGGCTTCATTGCCAATCATGACCCCAAACTCATTAATCCCCATTTCCGCACCCCAGATCCAACTGGGCTTCACCATAAAAAAGGCGAATGTTTCAGCCACTTGAGGGACATCCATATAGGTTAATGAAACCGTGCTTTCCTTGTTTTGTCTTCTAGGGACAAACAAATACAAATTCGGTTCATTCATGGCACGATCGCTGTTTTTTGCGAACAACAGCCCTTGTGATGTTTTTTTGACTAACGTATCACACACAGGTCAAACACTTCCCTTCAAAAACTGGATTGGTCTAGTAATTTGCTAGATCTGGGTGGGTTCCGACTCGCCCCATCGATTGGAGAGTAGCGATTACTTCTTGATCTTCTTTGGATAGGGTAAAATCGAAGACTTCGAAGTTTTGAATAATTCGTTCTTTGGTAATCGATTTCGATAAGGGGAGTACCCCTTGATCTAAAATCCAACGTAAGACAATTTGAGGAATCGTTCTATGGTATTTTTGAGCAATCTCTTGTAATAAGGGAACTGAAAAGACTTTTCCCTTCATCATCGGGGAGTAGGCTTCTACCAAAATCCCCCTTGCTTGACAAAACGATACAACATCTGGCATCGGATTTCCCGGATGAAACTCGATTTGATTGACCATCGGGAAAATCTCCACATGAGGAAGTAACGCTTCCAAATGGTGGACATAAAAATTAGAAACGCCAATGGCTCTAATCTTACCTTGCTTGTAAAGCGTCTCCATGGCCCGGTATGTCTCGCGGTTCATGGCTTTATAATCTTGGTGAAGATTGACTGCCGGCCAATGGATTAAGTATAGATCAAGATAGTTGGTTTTAAGTTTTCGCAAGGTTTCTTCGAAGGCAAGCATTGTTTGATCATAGCCTTGTGAAGTATTCCACACTTTCGATGTGATGAATAATTCTTCACGAGGAACATTCAATTCTTGTAATGCTTCACCGATTAAGGCTTCATTGCCATAGATTTGAGCGGTATCGATATGTCGATACCCCGCTTCTAAAGCGACACGAAGTGATTCTTTAATATCATGAGGATTACGAATTTGCCATGTGCCAAACCCGATTTGTGGAATGAGTACCCCATTCCGTAATTCAAAAACTGGATTCATGATGATTGTCCTTTCTGATGCTGATTTCGATAAAATAATCGAATTGTTATGAAACCGATTAAAACGATAAACGAGAATCCGAGGAAGACCCATTTTAAGAAACTAGTCATAATCAAAACAATCGCTAATCCTCGAGAGAATAGGGGGAATTGTAACATTAAAATCGATGCAAAAGTATTCTCTAACAAATCAAAGCCCATGGCAATCAAGGGAAGTATCCACCACTTTTTTTGGGTGTGATTACGAGTAAAAAATAAGAGTGGGAACACTAACGCCGCTGTATAAACCACTGGCCAAATGATATCAAAGCGTATCCTTGATTCAACGTATGCCATTCGCCCTTCTTCTCCATAGGCCCGAATTAAATCTTCCAACTCGGAAACGGAAAAAATAAAAGATGTATCTGGGGAACCATTGACCCGGGTCGATTCAAAAAGACGATTGCTCTCATAAGGCAAAACAAGGCCCATAAAGACAATCATCAAGACCCAAGATAGAAGAGATAAAAAGAGAAGTCTTGATTTTTTCATGTGGAACACCCCCTTGTAGTATAACATAATCCCCCCTGTGTTCAGATGAAAAAAGGTTCAAAAAAACCTCACATCAATCGAACTTGTAAAAAAAATGAATTCGTTATATACTAATACAGGCATAGTGGGATGAAAGAAGTGAGCATATGGAAACAAAGAAATTAAAGATTGGCTTATTTGTGGATGCTTTTTTACCAATGATTGATGGCGTCACAGTGGTTGTCGATAATTATGCAAGAAGATTGTTGGAATATGGGGAGGTTACTGTTTTTTGTCCCCAACCAAGAGAAAAAGGCTATCAAGACAACGCCCCGTATCGGGTTGTTCGCAGTAGAAAAATGATGATACCCTTCACAGACTATGACTTATCAACTCCACTCTTTGATTATCATTTTCGAAAAACTCTCCGACGATCTAACCTTGATATCGTTCATATTCACTCCCCGTTTAGTATTGGAAAAATCGGTGTGGACTATGCGAAACGGAAGAAAATACCGGTCATTGCGACGCTTCATAGTCAATATCACATGGACTTTGAACAACGCATGAAAAGTACCAAGATCGCCGATATGATGACCAAAGAAATCATGAAAGTCTTTAATCGATGTGATGAGATGTATGCGGTCAATCACCAAGTCGCTAATATTTTCCAAACATATGGAGCGAATCAATTACCTAAAGTTCGCTTTAATGGGACGGATTTATTACCTCTACCACTTGATCACCGCCTCGAGGATTTCAAACAGGAGTGGGGTGTCAGAGCTGGAGAGTTCGTTTTTCTCTTTGTCGGTCGGATTGATGCGATTAAAAATATCTTTTTTATTATAGAAGCACTTAAATCGGTTAAGAAAGCCAAACTCCCATTCAAGATGTTTTTTGTTGGATCTGGCCCTGATGAAGACCGTTTGAAAGAGGCCATTCATTCAGCGAACCTAACAAGCCAAGTTACCCTAGTTGGCCGGATTAAAGAACGAAATCGTCTCGCTCAGTTTTATCAGATGGCCGATCTATTCGTTTTTCCTTCTTTATATGACGCAAGCAGTCTTGTCCAAATCGAAGCAGCTAGCCAAAAAACACCGGCTTTATTCTTAAAAGGTGCTGCGACTGCGGACACCGTCACCGATGGAGTGAACGGGTTTTTAGCAGAAAATGACCCCATTCTTTATGGCCGGAAAATAGTCTCTATTTGTCAAGATCATGAGCTATTAACAACCGTCTCACAGAATGCGTTTCGTGATCTTTACAAAACATGGGATGAACAAGTAAAGAAGACAATCGACACCTATACTACTCTAATCGAAACGCATCGCAAATGATTGCGATGCTTTTCTTTTTACCGATGTTTGGTATAATAGAACTAGAAATGATGGAAAGGGTGATTTTATGTTTGCTTTTCAACCGTTAGAAATCAAAAATGTAACCTTGAAAAATCGTCTCGTTATGGCACCGATGTGTATGTATCAGTCTGATGACTCGGGAATCGTAAAACCGTTCCATATGGTCCATTATCCAACAAGAGCTTATGGTGGAGTTGGTCTTGTCATCCTCGAAGCAACCGCCGTTGAACCAAGAGGACGGATTTCCGTCAATGACTTAGGAATTTGGTCGGATGAACACGTGAAACCTTTACAAGACCTTGTTCAAGCTGTTCATCAAGCTGGAGCGAAAGTCGGGATTCAACTCGCACATGCGGGAAGGAAAGCAACGGTTCAAAATGAACCGATTGTCGCTCCATCAGCGATTGCTTTTTCGTCTCAATACGCCACTCCTCAAGAACTCTCCATACGGGATATTCACGACATCGTCAAGGCATTTCAAAAAGGAGCGATTCGTGCTAAACAAGCAGGATTTGATGTGATTGAAATCCATGGCGCTCATGGATATTTAGTGAATCAGTTTCTATCTCCCCTTGCCAATCAAAGAGGCGATGATTTCGGTGGCCCTATCGAACATCGGATTCGTTTCTTACTAATGATACTTCAGGCCGTTCGAGAAGTATTTGATGGCGTTTTATTTGTTCGTTTATCCGCTGAAGAGTACGCCAAAGAAGGACATCATATCGAACAAACCCTTGAAGTCGTTCAAGCAATTCAACCCTATGTGGATGCGATTGATGTGAGTTCCGGCGGGGTCGTTTCGGTAGCGATGGATGTATTTCCAGGCTATCAAGTCCCCTTTTCTTCTAAAATTCATCAATTAGGAATTCCTACCATTGCTGGTGGATTAATCACGACATGTGAACAAATTGAATCCATCTTGCAACACCAACAAGCTTCCCTTATCTTCTTAGGGCGTGAATTATTACGCAACCCCTATTTCCCGATGCATATAGCCAAGAAAAACCAACTACCTGAATGGATTATCAAACCGTATGAGCGGGGATTTAAGTAATAATTTCGCTCGACAAAGCAGGACTGATATGATATCATATCACTTGCGATGTACCCGTAGCTCAGTTGGATGAGAGCGCAACCCTCCGAAGGTTGAGGTCGCATGTTCGATTCATGTCGGGTACGCCATTGCTGATAAAGGCAACTTCTTAGAGGTTGCCTTTTTTATATAA
>CAZABW010000053.1:0-12511 GCA_964483655.1 uncultured Candidatus Izemoplasmatales bacterium | reverse complement strand
GTTTACTTATTGGAACTCTACTAGGAATTATCCCGGAAGAGTCCAATAAGCAAGTTGGTTAATTATTAAATTGAAGCTTTTACCGATGTGACTAACCAGGTTACGTTTGGAGGTGTCCCTGCCAAATAGTTTTGGGACACTGAAACTGATATAGTTCCGTCTTCATTGAATACAACGTTCCCGTTAAAAGCTCTTACGTTTCCTGCGTTAGAATATTGGAAACTTATGGTGGTTGTTTTATATAACATAACATTTATTCTATTGCCAGTAATATAATCTTGCCCAGTTATACTAATGATTATTCCAAATCCGTTTCTCGTTGTAGACCCCGCATTAGTCATAGAGGCTCCTGCCTCTGTTAAAATGCCAATTCCAGCAGGCCCTTGGATACCTTGATCACCTTTATCCCCTTTATCCCCTTTATCTCCTTTAGGTCCAGTAGGCCCAGTAGCACCTGTATCACCTTTTTCACCTTGATCACCTTTAGGGCCCGCAGGTCCCATAGGTCCTTGAATACCTTGAGGTCCTTGAATACCTTGAGGTCCTTGGATAGGTCCATGATTTACCCATTCATATTGAGTGTCATCATAATCATATTCACAAACGTAAATATCGAAAGGAGTAACTGTCCCAATAGAATATGCTTTCCCTAAAAAAGATGCACCAGGGGTTGGTAATGAAGCTGAACTGGCTAAATGACCTTCGATTATAAAAGATCTTCCGTCGGCTCCGGCATCCCCCTTATCCCCTTTAACACCCTGAGGCCCGGTTGCACCGGTAGGTCCTTGAGCACCTGTTAAACCTTGAGGTCCTCTTGGTCCAATGGGTCCGGTGGGTCCTTGAGGTCCCATAGGTCCCGTAGGTCCTTGTAAACCCTCTGCTCTAATTCCTGTGTCCCTTCCTTGAATAACCCAGTTACCCGTTGACCCAATAGTTGGTGTATCTCCAGGGTCCCCTTTATCACCCTTAGGTCCCGTTAAACCTATAGGTCCCATTTCTCCTTGAACACCTTGTTCTCCTTGAACACCTTGTTCCCCAGTATCCCCTTTAGGTCCAGGTTCACCTTGAATACCTTGAATTCCTTGGATACCTTGCACACCTTGTGGACCTACAACACCATGATCTTTGATCTCAACAAGTTTGAAAGCGTTTTTTGACTCAATGTAGATGTCCGTTGGTATTGTTGCATATTTACCAGCAACAGCATTTCCTGTCGTATCATAATACCATATAACCATCGTTGTTGAATCTTTTGTGATCATGATCGAGTCGATTAGGGATATATTAACAACATCAAAGCCTGGCGCTATAAGACGTCCAAAATAGTCCAAAGCGTAGAGATATATCGAGTCAAGAATAGGCAAAAATCTCCATGTTCCTGCAGCAGGAAGTGATGCTAGACTTGTTCTGTAAGTATAAGGAGCAGGATGACCTGATGTTCTCGGTATCACCAAGCCACTTGCTGGTGTCCCATCGTTTCCTTGAGCACCAGTATCTCCTTTAACCCCTTGTATACCTTGAGGACCTTGTATACCCTGAACCCCCTGAACACCTTGAGGGCCTTGTATACCTTGAGGTCCCTGTAATCCTATAACGCCGTTTTCTTTGATGTCTTTAATATCTAACCGGTTTTGTTCGACTTGTTCATCTAATGTTCGATTGTTTTTTCTTTCTACGTATCCGTATGGCATCTTATGTTTCCTCCTTCATATCTTTAATCGCCTGAATAGCTAATCTTAAATCCTGTTTTAAACTATCAATTTCAGAATCTTTATGATCTCTCATAGCTTTGAATTCAGCCTTAAGATCTCTCATTGCTATTTTACTTTCTGCTATTTCGTTTTTAAGACCTTTATTGTCTTTTAACATAGCCCTAAAATATTTAACTTGTTCAGAAACTTCAGCACCGTCAGCTTTTAATTGTTTAATATTTGCCATATTTTTCTTAAGCCAAACAATAATTCCAATAACCACAGTTAGTAAGCTTAATAATTGTGCTCCTAAAGTTTCCCAGTTAATTGATTGTAAACCCTCGAACATGTCATTAACCTCCTAATAATTTATCGACTTCTTTATCTAAATGTTTTTTACTAAACAAGTCATTTCTTCGAATAAATCGATCTACTGTAAGAGCATTGAATCCCAACCCTACACCATAAGTAATTAGAACCATCCCAATAGTTTCTAACATAGCGGAAGCGAATAATGCCATACCACCTAAGATTAACATCCAAGTAATCAATTTTGGAGGTTTATAAATATAAATAATACTGATTAACAATACCATTAAAATTAAGGCTCCTTGAAAACTTGCCGCTAATTCTGCACTTATTGCTACTAAATCTTGGCCTTCAATAACAATTTCTTCTCCCATAAAAATATCATTTGTAACTCCTAAATAAATTAAAGGAGGCGTTGATGCAGTTATTACTGATAAAGGTTTGACAAAATAATTTGTCTTAAATAAACTTTTAATCCAGTTCATCTTCTTCCTCCTCTATAGGATACCAATGAGTTGTTCTTGGTATAATTCTTAAAAAGTAATCTCTATAATAGAGTAGTTCATTGTGAATTTCTTTTACACGGATCTTATTTAACATTGAATAAACTCTATCGACGATATTTTCTTGGGTCCTGCTTCTTGTTTGTGTACCGATATAATTTAAAATTGTATTTTTGTCCGTTTCGATATTTGGGTTTTCTGCTATATTACTCACAGATTCCATACCTATCAATAATTCACCAATATCTTTAGATGCTACAAAATCAAGTAATTCTCTAATCATAAAGAATTCTCTAAAATGTTCCTCTAATTCTAAACTGATCATATCAAGGAACACTTCGTGGTCATAAGCGATATGGCTGTTTCCATAAAACTTATATAACATGCTCCAATAAACTAATATTCGAGCGTCGGTAAATACGGTATTATCATAATACATTCGATAATCCATAATGAATTGTTTAAACGACTCCCACGTGGGGAAGAGGTCTTTAAACTTCATCTTTAGGACCTCCTACTTCTCGGTTATCAGGTTCTTCCTGAAGCACCGGTTTCATAATTTCACTAATATCGACTTTGATATCTAACCCAAAATACTTGTTAGCTAACTTACAAAATCTTTTACGATGATCTAAACCATCTTGTAACAATAATTTACTAACAGTTTGTTTACCGGCAACCTCGTCTGTCAAGAATCTTTCTTTCTTTTCGAAAACACCGTTATTCATAATACCTAAGTATTCCATTCGTAAATTGTCTAAACTTGAAAAACTTTGCCATAAATGTTGGGCTTGTAACCCTGGTTTTTCTGAGTTAAAATCTTCTAAACTTAATGGACCCACTATAGCTTGAACTACATTCCCATTCAATAATTCTGCCATCATATTATCCACTTGCATTCTCAATGAGTCGGCTTGTTTTTCATTTTGGGCCATAATATATTTCATAGGTTGAGATAAAATCAAGTTGTTTCTAACCAAAATAAGATTTTCGGCTAATTTATCTCTGATTTCATTTGTAACTACAATATTCGGGATAACATTATTAAGATATAAACTAGAATTAGATTTAATAACGATGGCTAAGTCTTCTTTATCAATACCTGTAATATCTCTTTCATAAAAGATAGCTTCTCTTTCGGTAGCAAAAGGTTTGTTTTTATCTTCCGATTTATCATCTCCGATAACACCGTTAAATGATATTGGAATTAAGCGTTGTTGAACACCGTATTGGTTAATGGGACCTGTATATACAAAAGGTAATACATAATACATATCAGCCAATTTAAAGAACGCCAATTGTCCTTTATAATATAACATAGTTTCTAAAATGTTTTCATCTAAACCAGGAGGTAAACCCTCCCATTTAAATCTACCGACATATTCATTTAATTCTTTTTGAACGAAGAAGTTATCTAAACTTTTTTGGTATTCCATTACAGAATGTTTTATACTTTTTGGAGTTCTATTGAATCCTAAAGATCCACCTTCAGTTAATGGTTTTGTTCTATTTGTCATAGATAAATGTTCACTCCTTCCTGTAATTGTCTTTGTAATATAAGTAACAATGGTCTTTGAATTGGATAATCAAAAGTTAAACCTGTTAATACTGCACTTAAATATTTCTTTTCGTCTTGACCTTCATATAATCGTTCTAATAAATACTTTAAGTTGAATTGGAAATTGTAATAAGCATATCCTACTTCCGAGATCATATCCTCATAAATATCAACATCAAAATCGTTACTTCTAAAAGTTTCAATCCATACGTTATACAGATCTAATGTTAACATAAATGTTACAGTGGCTGAAGCGGCTTTGTAATTTCCTGGAGCATTTTTCATATTATCTATGTTCCAATTGAACACTTGTTTTTGCATATTGTGAGTTAATAATGCACTAACACCTTGGGATAAAGCTCCTGAATAAGCTGCCATAGGGCTGTAAGAAGGGACCGCTGCGGCTACACCTGTTGCACCTGCTGCCTGAGAACCTGCATTTATCAATGAGTTGGCTAATTGAGTATTTCTTTGCAATTCAGCCTGTTGGATAAAGTTTTTGTTGTTAGCTAAATAATTTTGATATGCGGTTGTAAATACTGGCATTGAGGTATCTCTGGAAATAAACATTGTGCTGGGTGAGTGTAATAAATAATAAAGTCTATCTTGCATACTTTCATATTCAGGAACAAATCCTACAATCATATTAGTTCGTCCTGGATTCAAATCTTCATAATAGACTAACTTAGTAGCGTTATCTGAAACCAATAAAGGAATATCTAACTCAATACGTTGTTCGGCTATAGATAACATATACTTTCTTTTTATAACGGATTCTTTATCCACATTAGGTAAACTAAATGCTCCATAAGTATCAAATAATCCCGCGGGTTGCTTTCTTAAAAATGGTAAGAATAATCTTAATTTTGAATCACTTGTAAAAGAAGCGTCATCGTTTTCTGTTACTTTAGTATCAACAAATAAATTGGTAATACCGTTTAAATGATCTCCTTTAACTGTTTGTTTAATTTTTAATGCGGGTAAATTATCATCTACTAATAAGTTAACTCCCGTATCACTTAATTCAAATGGAGGAATCATAGATACTTTCATATCCACAATATATTCACCCCAAGCATTAGTGCTTTGTGCATCAAATAAGAAAGGTAATACATCATCGGCTGACCAAGGGGCTTCATAAACACCGGTTCCCAAATAGGTTGAATATTCACGAATAATTTTAACTTTTGTAGTAGGTAAAACTAAACAATATAAACTGTTAGGAATACCATTCATTTCTACAACAGGGCAATCATTCATATAATACTTTGTTTTACCAAAAGAAATATCTGCTTCGGGTAGGAATAATCTAAACTTGTCCTTTTTACCAAATAAATAATCTCCGCTGTCATAAGTAGGTAAACGTTTTTCAACATATCTAACATACATTTGGGCGTCGGTTAAATAATACAATTGATTGATTGGATAATCATACCAAAAGTTTTTGACACCGCTTTGACCATTAGCATAATGGAAAATTAAATCAGGAGCTCTCGGAGTTACAAATGTTTCTTTCCAATAAGGAGATCTCATACCTATTGGTAAATCAGTAGATAATACTTCAATGACACTTTCGGTTTGTAATCTCTCAAACATATACTTGTAAGGAAACTCTAATGAACCGACAGTATACTTTTGTAAACTTCGTGGTTGTAACCAAATATAGACCCATCTGACATCTTCCCAAACTTGTTGTGTATAGGGGTCGTTACTATACTTTAAGTTGATGCCATCATACTTTTCGATAATATTAGGATTTAATTTAATCTCTTGATTTTTCCAAAAGTAATTTCTTTGTTCAGGAGTCATATATAGTAAGTTACTAAATCTGTTAAGTCTTACCTCATGATTGGTCATATCCATCTCATGAACAGTTCTTAGGATATCAATTTTGTAAGTAAAATGTGATTTTTCATTGTTGTAATATTTGTAACCATCTAAGAAATAATACTTTCCGTCGACCATTACATAATTGTAATCCATATAAGAACTAGACAAAAGGAGGCTAAACTGACTTATGTTTTCTAAGTTTACGTTAACCTCCTCTGACTTTTGTTCAATCAAGCTTCCAAAGTAAGATGAATTACTTATCAATATATGAGGTATTTGATAGAAGCTGATTTTCATATTTTATTACGGTGCGGCTTCAACTAAAACAATTTTGACCCCAGTTAAAGCTTTAACATATCCACTCTTGAACCAAGAATGAATGTATTGGTGTTGAACTAAGTTGTCCGCATCGAAGAATGATGTGGCTACATCGAAGAATGGTCTGATTTGATATTTGTCCACGTGCCAGATCCAACCAATAGTTGTTTCTTGACCAGCCGCCATATAATCAGAGGGGATAAGATATTTTCTTTCTCCTAACCATTTCTTAAGTTCACTGATGTTGAATGCGAATGCATTTAATCCCACTTCTAAGATGTTTTCGAATTCTGCATTGACGTAGAAATTTAAATCATCAAGAGTAGCATCTTCAGTGAATGCGATATCGTTATACTTCTTATTTGGAGCTAACATATTCAAATACACATCTTTGAGAGCTAAATAAATAGCTTTCGCTTTTGCTTCATCTGTCGCACCATTTGCTACGTTAACTGAAATAGTTTGTGTAGCTAAAGTTGGAGTCCAGTTCATAAGCGCGTTAATTGATTTGTTATACAAGAAGACGTTTTTAGTCTTTGTTAACATACTTACTAAAAGATTATAGAACGAACTTAACGCGTATTCGTCCACAAACGCACCTTGAAGTAAGTAGCGAGTCAATGAAACTTTCCATTTCTTTTGATCGGTGAGGGAAATGGTTTCCTCGTGAGTTGTCGGTTTCTTTACAGTTAGTAATGTTGACGCTTCCGCGTAATCACCATCTGCAAGAATGTCCGCACTCATAAAACGGTCTTGATCACCAAATGGGCTGGCTTCCTTTAGGAAACTCTTTACAATCGGTCTTACATTGTCACTTAGAGTATACAATACTCGGGTGTTAACAATTAAGTTTGTAATAGAGCCCAGAAATTGGTTTACATTAAGGGTTAATGCTGCCATGGGTTATTTCCTCCTAATTTTTTCTTACACTATCAGGCATTGCTCTAAGCTTACCTGTAAGTCTCGAGTTTAAAAGATTGCTAAATGCGTTGGGAATAATACTGTCTTCAGTATCATGCAACACCTCTAATAGAAACTGTTTAGTTTCCCCTAAAATAGATTCGCCGGTTAATTGTTCATTAGCATCATCAATTTCAATCAATCTTTGAGCTGCTTCACGATTCGGCAATTTGAGTAATTTTACATCTTCAGACTTCATGTCCATACCTCCTATATTTTATATTATAATTATATTATAAGTCTCTTGAAAAGTCAATACGTGCTATACTTCCGACAGATGATCGCGAGGATCGTTTTTAAATAATCTGTCAGCCATTTCTTCTTTTTCAGCATCAGTCAACATAACACCAGTCTTTGTTAATAACCCATAAATCTCTTCTATAAAATTATCGAATTCAGTAATAGCGTAATAATACCCTTCACTTATAGCCCAATAATCAGGGATGCTTTGAAAAATGTTATTTATATCATTTACAGTAACCTGTTTTAACGCTCCTTGAATTTTCATTCTCAAAACATCATTTCCCCAATGTTCTACAGCAGCGTTTAAAGATTCAACACCATTGTTTAGGTAATCAATTTCTTTGTTAGAATAATCTGCAGCAACTTTTGGTCTATATTTTCTACGAGTGGTGTTAATGATCAACTCTCTTAATTCAGTAACCAATTTAGTCTTATCTTTAATTTTGGCTAACCTATGGAATGTAGATTGTGTTACAATTCTTAAATCACTAATTGGAGGAAACTTCATAACTGCCTTTTTCTTTTCATACTCCGGATTAGTTTCCTTAACTTTTTTCTTTAAATAATAGTTACGAGAATAGATTATTTTTTTCAATTGTTTAATATCGGAAACCTTTTCTATTCTCTTAACAAAACTTTCATAACGTTTGTTACCCTTAACTTTAGCCATAATTCCTCCTATTGCATAAAGAGCCCTTTAGTGAACTGATACAAGGCGTAATGGGATTTAAACACTAAACCTTGAGCGTTCCAGAACTTCAGTAATTGGGCTTTTACTTTTGCATCATATAAAACGTCTCCGAACACAAACTTTTTGTTTAGAGCATAACAAGGGAGTTGTGCTTGTTCAGCAGGCTTCTTAACAGCAATAACTGCCACTTTATCCCCGTATTGTCTCAAAAGAAAATAAGTTTGGTCTCCGGCAATATAAGATATTCTTTCACTACGTTTAATCTCTTGAGCACATTTAGCATCAACGTTTTTTTCGTAATTTATAATCAATGAGGTTTCTGTATATTTATTTGCTAATGCGAAGGCGTCACCTTTTAAATCATCTCTACTTGTATCTCTTTTGATATTTTGTAAATAAAATATAATGGCTGATAATTTTTTGTTTCTTTGAATAACCTGACCTTCGAATACCGGAGTAATGCTAAACTTGAAAAAATCTAAAATACTGTTAGAAGTAGTCAATACGTTTGCCATATAAAAAGCTCTAAAATTAACACGTTCCCTGAAGATCGATTGAAGAATACTTTTTAATGCATAATCATAGTCTACTCTCAAAGCTTCTCTTCTTTCTGGCATGAACTCATCAAATACAAAGTAATCTACATCATCATAGTTTACCCCTTTAATAGTAAAGAAGTTCCCTAATGAAACGAAGGCTCCTATCATTTGTTCACCATAAAATAAGATACCTTTACTAACTGTAAACAAAGTTCGATCATAACCTAATTTATCAGGATGGTCGGCTAAAAAACCCATACCGTCAAACTTAGTCATTTCATCTAAAGTAACCTTGGTATTACGAACCCAAATAAACTTTTTTTTGTCTTCAATACATTTGTGAATTAACCATTTAGTTAAACCATAGGTTTTTCCAACACCTCTATCTCCGACAATAAAATTGTGTCGCATACCATAACTTAATACTTCATCATAATTTAGGTATTTTGGAACTAACATCTTCTTCTCCTTTAGGATCTTTAGAGTCAACTTTTATACCAGTTACAGGTTTAGGTATCAATACTTCTATATCCGTTAATAATTTAGTTATTGGAACTATACCAAGTTGAGCTAAACCGTCTTTATCTTTTTTAGCGGTTTCATAAAGCTCGTTTAATACGGAATGGAAGTTTAATAAAGTCTTGGGTTCTACAATAATAGAAGTTTTATATTTAGTCTCTAGCTTATTATAAGCTGCATCTTTTTGTTCCATAATTAAACTAGCTTGCTTTTTAACTTCTAATTTAGCCTCTTCAATCTCTTTCTTTCTAACATCTTCTAATCGATCCTTCTCAGCCTGTAATTTAGCAGTTTCAATGATATACCATTCTTTTAATTCGGTTCTACCATATTCATTACTTTTACCATAAGCACTAAATCCAAAGTATGCCCACATGGACAAGTTAATAACAATTTTGATAACTCCATCAGCGCTTAAGTTAACTAACAATTGTCCGGTTACAAATGAAAGCACTAAAGCAATAACGAACTTTGAGGCACTATCTTTTAAAGCCCCTTTAGCTAAATACTCTTTTTTACCTCTGACCTTTTTCTTAGTGTCAACATACAATAACTTTTCATAAGCAGTAACTACAGCAGCGATATCTTTTTCAGCATCTTTAATACCTTCACGTTTAAAGGTAGTTCCGACTACAACTGCTAACACCGCGGGAACAAAAGTAAATACCGCCCACATTAACCAATCTAACCAAGTAAATGAACTAAAGTCATTAAGGACAATGGCGCCCTTTTCAATACTCATGATACCCATAGCAATATATAATATAGCACAGAATACCACAGTAAACCAGTTAGCACCGTCTTTTAATTTATCTTTCCATTCAGATTTCATCTAAACTCAGCTCCTTCCATTCAACTCGTTTAGCCCGCTTCATATGAGGAACTAAGAAGTAAACAATAGGTTGTTTTTTACCTTCTAAATAACGTTCACATCTGCCGATAATTTGTGTTTGAATTTGTTTGTGAGGTAATCTACTTAAAACCAAAATCGCCTCCAAATCTGGAACATCAAAACCTTCTTTAACCAAATCAATAGTTGTAACTAAGACTTTATCGGTATACATTCTTTCACGTTTCTTGATAGCACCATATACCAAAAAGTGTTTTACTCCGATACCCTCAAGATAATCACTTATCCATTGAGCACCCGCAATTCTCGGACTAACAATTAAAACTTTGTTATACGATCTCAACACTTCCCCGATATAAACCTTAACAAACTCCAAATATTTCTCATGGAATAATAAATAAGAATCTACAGCAGCAGGCATAGCTTTTTGAGTATATTTGTTAACGAAGCTTTCATAAATCTCCTCAGTAGTGTCTATATGACAATGTTTATTAAACACGTCTGCTTTCATGACTTTAACATCACCCTTAACTTCATGTCTAACTTTACCAATCAATGCAAATACTAAATGTTCATTCCCATCCACTCTTTTTTCCGTAGCGGTTAATCCGTAAACATTATCATATTCAATCTCATTTAACGCCTGAAAGTATTCTTTATAATCATTATAAGAACCGACAGCATGATGAACTTCATCAATAATCAAACTACCAAATCTCACAAGTTTCTGTGTAGCATCATTAAAACCATTATTCATGACTTTATGTAACTTTTGAATAGTCGTAAAAGTATATTTTTTAACAGATTCGTTATCACCCTGCAATAGACCACATTCATCTTCAGGAAAACCTAGCATTTCAATAGCGGTCTTCATAGCCTGTTTACAAAGTTCAATTCTATCATTGATCCATAATATACCTCCACCTTTGATAAAACCTAAAGTTAATCCCATAATAGTTTTACCAGAACCTGGAGCAGCTTTTAATATACCATTAGTCTCTTTAACCATGGCTCTAACAGCTGTTTTTTGATAGTCATATAACATACCATATCCCATTAACGCAGCATTTATATCACCTTGCCAACGTCTTCTTCTGTCAAAAACAGTTGCTTCACTAAATAATCCCTTAACAAAATCCCACAATCCTATAGGCATCTTAACGTATACCGCATCTTTAACATGCTCAATTTCCGCCAAAGAGAACCTCTCCATAACATCACGAACTGATATTCCCATATTAAGTCTATTAACGTAGTCTTTGTTCTCCACAATAATGTAAGGATCTAATTTCAACTTTAAATCTAACCATTCAGTAGACGAACATTTAAATTCCATAAATCTATTTAATGTAACTACCATATAAATGACGCTCCCTTAATACAGCTTTTACAACGTTAAAACATTCCTCCGATTCCAAAAACAAACCCTCGGCCTCTATACTTCTGATGAATTCATAATTATTTTTGACGTATAACCTTTTGCTTTGCTGTTGTTGGCGAGTTTTTTTCTTAAATTGGTCCGTAAGTATTTCGTTTAATAAGGGATAATACCGGAATACTTCCGTATGAGAAAAGGATCGGTCTTCGTTAAAGACGAGAATAACAACTTTAGTATTGTGAGTTGGGGAAACATAGATTTCATAGGTTTTCATTTGCTCGAATTGACTGCTTCATCCCACAATTGGTTTGGGGAGATGATTTTCTTTTTAGTTTGGATTTGGCGTTCATTGGAATTGCGGAGTTCAAGGGAAGCTCGAAGATCGCGGATTTGTTTTTTAAGATCGAGTTCTTTTGTTTCAAAATCTACTTTTTGGGTAGCTAATTTGTTTGCATAATCAACTTGTAATAATTCTGCTTCTTTTTTTAAGCGTTCAATTTCTGCTTTAAGAGTAGCATTTTCTTGGGTAAGAGCTAAGAGTTGTTCATTGATAACTCCACCTGTTGGTTCAGGTTCTGGGTGTAATAATTTAATCATTTTTTGGTTCCTCCTTTAGGAATAATTTGTATTACTTTTTCTATTATAATCATTTCAACCCCTCCTCTAAAACAGTCATAATAGTTGTTGTATCGCACAATATTGCGGTTTTAGTTTTTCTCTCATCATCGTCATCATCGCTTTGTATAATGTGTATTATTGTTTCTTGAGGCATTTTAAGTGATTTAACTTCTTCACTCACATTTACACTAACTTGAATAACGTCTGTAAATTCATACATTTTTAATTCTTTATGAACAATTACTCTCATTTCAATTCCTCCTCAAGCGCTTTGATTTGTTGATACACTTCATACGCTACATACTCTGCACTAAACATAGAGTCTTTAACTCCCTCACGGGTGTTTTTACACAACGTAGTCATATGTTTTCTATACAACTCAAGCAACTCATGTTCCTTTTTAGCACGTTCAAGGGCTTGAATTACATTTGGGTAATCACAAGGATATCCTGTACATGCTTTACTGTTTTCTAATGTTTCAATCGCTTCATCATAAATGCTCAT
>CAZABW010000052.1:3058-13430 GCA_964483655.1 uncultured Candidatus Izemoplasmatales bacterium | reverse complement strand
AAATGAATCGTCGTTTTCATAAAGACACGGCGATTGCGTTAGCAACACTCCGAAAGAATCTTCCTGAATGTCGTTTTATCGATGGCTATTACAAAGAAGGATCCTTTTATGTTGTAACTCATCAAAAAAGTGGGAAGATGCAAGATATCTATCAAAATAATCTCGTTTCAATTGCTTCGGATCAGTGGTTCCAAGCCCATGGTATTGCCATGGACTTAGGTCATCCACTAGCAGAACACAATCTAATCTTGCGAGAAGAATTGAAAGAAGTCTTTTCCTCCTTTTATAGCGAGCATGTCGATGAACAAGATCCCCATACTAACTTCTTACAAATCAAACTGACTGATGGCATCCTGTTTTGGAAGGGTCAGAAGATTGGGATCGATTTTACAACGAAATCCGTTCGATCATAAAAGGAGCTTTACCAATATTTACCTCTCTATTTGTCGTCAAAGATTGAATAGATGAAAAAATTGGAAGTTTGAATACAGGTTTTAGCATAAGAATGCAAATGATGAAATCAATGGTAGAAAATTTCATTGTCATCAGTAGGTTAACTATAAACATTGCCTGGAGGAATGTCATGGCTGGTCTATATGAAGTTTCAATAATCAACTATCGGAAGTATCGTGAAAAATATCAGAGCATGTCCTCTTTTCGTTTGTATTCCATGTATCTTTTTGGATCTGCAGAACTCAATGAAGATACTAAAGAATTGATTGACGCAATGATTGATGATTGTAAACAGGTTGTGAAGTCACGATATCATGAGATGCAACAGCATCTCCATCAAGCCAATGAAATCATTGACCTCATCAACAGCAAACTCAAAAAAGAAGTTACGTCAAGTTTGAATTTTGAAATGCTTGATTTTCAGCAATTCATGAATACGAAACCAATATTTGAAACACTCTTCAGTAAGGTTGAAAAAGCAATAGACAGATTTAACAACAATAGCACAAGCAGAGATGATGATGGAATCTATGGCTCAAGACCACATTTCTTTCAACGGTTCTTAAATCCAACTGGAGATAAATCATTGTTTAAATTGGAAGAAAATGAGATTCTACAACTATTAACTGAAATTACGGAACAGATGTGGAGAGAAGCTTACTCAAGTGATAACTATTTTGATCACTTATATGTATTTTCAAACAGATTTGAATCAAATCTGACTGAATTGCAGGAACGATTAGAAGATTATGAATTATCTGAACTGATTCTCTTCTATAACAAACACCAATTAGAACTAATGAAATATAATGCTTATATGAGTGGAATTCAAAGAAATACTTACAATGAAAAGACGAGTTATGCATTTGATTCACAATCATACTTTAAGCATTTTTTGTATGACAAAGGAAAGTTAGTTTCTGATTCCTATATACCAACTAAGCAAGAAAAGGATCGATTGAGAGCAAAACTTAATGTCTTCGAGTTAGAAGCGAGAGCTCTTTTTGAGAAGCCTTCCTTAGAGTCTTATTTAGCTTATCGTAACAAGTTTCAAAGTTTTATCCAAAAAGATATCAACTATACTTTTTTTGCTGACTATGATCGTTTTATCAAATTGCTAGGACCCTATAGCAAATTACTAGTTTCCGACTATTTTGATAAAGGAAGGTTTAATCGAAGTCTTTCCAGGATTAATATTCGAGGAAATCAAACCATCTTTCATCTGTTTTCGAAGTATCGACGGATTGTTGTCTTTGACACTGAAACCACAGGGTTAGACCCCAAACACGACCGCATCATTGAATTTGGTTATGCCATATACGAGTTGCATGATACCACCATAACCTGTACACAAGAAGTAAATTTCTTGATCCAGATGGATAGAGGACAAGAGATAACAGAAAGAATCACGAGTTTGACTGGGATTACAAAACAAGAACTAACGAAACAAGGTCTCGACATCAAAGATGCTGTTTCCAAAATCGGTCAGTTATTTAGCCAAAACCAAAAAACGTTGTTTGTGGCGTATAATGCACCTTTCGACTTGAGCTTTTTGATCGAATGTACCCAAAATAAAAATCTCTTTACTAAGATTGATATCTTAGATTTGTATGCTTTTTTTGGGCACATTGATGGTCTTTATGAGTTAGGTGAAACATATAGAAAACTTGAGAATCGGAAATTGGAAACCGTTGTTAAAGCACTCAACATCAAACACAATCAACAACAGTTCCATCGGGCTATTTATGATGCTCAAATACTGATTGAAATACTAAAAAAGATTGAACTTTATGGTATGGGAGAATCATTATTGGCGGATATCAATTATATGGCGAGTCCAAAAGATGAGTTTTACAAACTAGATCAAGTCCAGTATCATGATTTATATGATTCAAAAGAGTAAGTAGTTTTAAATCATAAATATAAAAAAGTAGACTGTGTTTTTTTCTAACACATCTACTTTTTTTCATCATGAGAATAAAACAAAGAAACAAGTTAAGGTAGGCAAGGTGATGAATTTACGCTTTGACTAGAAACCACTTGTTAAAATTTTGAAGAGCTTCGATGACAAATTCACGACACTGTGGGACTAAATCATAGGACATGTAAATGGCATGAGCAGGTGGATTACGATATTTGTTACGATTTTCAAAGCCGATAATATTGGATAGTACCCCTGCAAGAATCGAGGTTTTACCAAGGTCAGTTAATTGTTCTTCAAAAATCTTCTTAAAGTTATCTAGCAGGTTCACAAGTAATGCTGGTGATGTGGGAGCATTCGCTCGATACAATTGAATGGTGTAATAAATTTGCTCCAAAGACAAATCTTTGGTTTCAGAACGATTCCATAATAGTTGAAGTGTCTCATAAGCATACACAAACTCATTACTCGGAGTAGAAGAATCTTTTGATTTGAGATAGACTCGATCGATGGGGAAGTTGGTTTTCTTCATATTTCCTAAAAGTTTAACTGCTTCTAAGAGATTAGTTTTCTTCAGTGAATGACTCAAAGGCGATATCAATCGTTCTTTCAATTCAATTTCGATAATACGATAAAAAGAAAGAGCTAACATGCCTGCATCTTGCCAACCATAACTATTTTTTAGTAGTTGGTAGTTTTGCTCTGCGGACTTTAACAATATGACTGACTTTTTGGATATTTTTCCAAATAGATCAAGAACTCGATTCTCAAACCTAGGCTTTACATATTCGGGTAGTTTCATTGAAGAAAGAATCGAGTGCTTGTTTGATTCTCTTTCTTCTGAATCAATATATTGCTGATAAACAATGATATGTTTATATGCCCATCGTTGATTCATTGAGGCTACATATTTAGAAAGACGTTCTAATAAATTCAAATAATCAACCAAAGGCGAAATCATGTAAATGCAGCTTAAAAGATGATCTACCAATCGAATTTTATCAGCTTCGATGTAGGAAACATTTATTTTGAAAGATTTGATTAGTATTTCTATAGTGTGATCATTCACACAGAATGAGTTATTATGGAACATTGATTTTAAAACTGGTTCAAACCAATCATTCGAGATATTCAATATTTGATAGATTTTGTTCATTATTTTCTTAGATTTTATAAATGAAATGACCTCATCATAATCCAAGATTTGATTCATATAATTGTATTCAATGTTGTTTAACAATAACTCAATGAAGTGACTAAAAAGCTGTATTTGATGCACTAGAAAGTTTTCTTTGCAAAAAAGATTGGTTTCGTCGTTATTCTTCCACCATTCGGATTTATATGCACTTAAATATGAAATTGAATCATGTATAATCTGATCCATGTCTTCTTGACCATTGTGATATAAAAACTTATAAATTTGTTCACAAACAAAGAAATAATTCAATGGGGTATAATGTTGATTATGGGTGTTGATTGCCTGTGTTAACGCGTGATAATCCTGTTCTAATGCTTTGTTTTCAATCATAATCGTTGAAACATTGGCAAAGTACTTTGATGATTTTGGAATTTTCACATACAGTTCATTTAGCTTAAACGATCGAGCATCAGAGAACTCAAAAAATTGATAGTAAAGAAGTTCGTAATAATAGACATCCATAGAATCTTTTCGATTATCCTTGACAAGACGTAAAGATCCAATCAAATCTCGATAAGCTTCCTTCTGATTAGACATAAGTGCCAAACTTAGTCGCTCACAAATCGAGTCATATGATACTTCATCATCAATTGTAGAAACGCTTTGGTGAAAAAATTGGTCAATCGCTTGCATTTCAGAAATGACTGAATGGGTAACTTTTTTGATATCATAATTTTTCTCATAACAATAGCCTACAAGTAGTTTGTACATCTTATGGATAAATCCAGCCAGTTCTATCTGTTCAATCTCTTCAACGGATAGTTTTGAATAGTCAAAAGACTTGAGTTCATCTGGGTTTTCGAATACGGTATTGATTTTTTCAAACGAAGCAACGCTTTGAAGGGCTTGGAAAAACACGCGAACATACATTTTGATACAAATATCCATTACGTTTTTCCAATCAAATATCATTTTTTTGAAGGGTTGATATTTGATGATTAAGTGTCTATAAACATCAAAATCGATGTCAGCATCATTCGATACTTTGTTATTTTCCATACCTTGCTTCAATGGAAAACAAATGGCAAATGTATTAAGAAATCTTCTGAATTGAAAATGGAGAGGTACAATTTGATTTCCAAAAATATGTAGAGCCATGAAAAAATCGTGCAAGCAGTAAAAGTGAGCCTGGACGGACTGATCTTTTGTATCCTGAACCAATTGTTCAAACAGGGACTCTAGTTGATAGTAATAAGGGTTGTTCTTTAAATAAACATATTCGGGATACTGAGAAAGAAACCCATTTTCACCCACTTTCGAAGTCCATTTCATTGTTTTATCACTATCCGTGTATTCTTTGATGTGAGCATTAAAGAAACTTTGAGCTACAAGAAAAGCCATATCATGAAGGGATTGAGCCGATTGATTAGAATCTCCTAACGAAGAATCCAATCGTAACCCCTCTTGAAAAGCCTTAAAGAATAGAGCAGGGTCTATGGATTTTGTCTCGTTTTTTGGTTTGTTACTTCGATTTTGCTTTGCCAATTTCCTTCTTTGCTCTCTATTCATAATCTCCCTCTCAATCTGAAGAACCCAGTCACAATTGAAGATGCAATATAACTTATTTTAATCGTTAAATAGTCGTAATAATCTATCCATCATTATAGTAAACCTCTTCTTTTTTAACAATATAGATTTCAAAATATGAAAAAGTATTTGAACTCTCTTTAAATGAAAAACAAAATATTATTCATTTGAATCATTGAGAATATGAATGGTCCTTGAACCTATACCTGCTTGAATTAAGAGTGAATTTCTATTTGGGATGAATGGTTAATCAAAGATTTCATGAATCAGTTCAGTCTGTTAAGAATTTCAAAAAATGAATCAATACCTCGAAAAAACAAGTTGATTTGAACGTGTTTTTTTTGTCTCAAAACCGACTCCCCCGTGATATAATAGAAGCGAATGAAAGCGCTTCAATAAAATGACAACATAAAGGAGATTTCCCCATGAAGGAAGAAGTAGAAACAACCAACACGATTACCATGAATGTCGTTTTAAAGGACAAACCTGAAGTAGGATTTACCCTAGCTAAGAAAACCATATCTACGGATTTAGATGACCATGAAGTGTTAGTCAAGGTGATTAGTGCCTCTTTTTGTGGGACGGACTATCATATTTACACATATGATGATTGGGCCAAAAACCGACTAAAACTGCCCTTAACGGTAGGTCATGAATTTGCTGGAAGAATTGAAAAAGTAGGCCCCAAAGTAACACGTGTCCAAATTGGGGATATCATTAGTGCCGAAACTCATATCATTTGTGGAACCTGTGAGTTTTGTTTACGCGGTGAAGGTCATATTTGTGAAAACACCAAAATCATTGGGGTGGACACCGATGGCTGCTTTGCGAACTATATTAAAATGCCCGAAGCGAATTGCTTTGTCAATGATCCTACTATAGACTATACCTTTTTATCTGTGCAAGAACCGTTAGGAAACGCCGTTCATACGATGGCCCATTTCCCGATTGAAAATAAAGATGTCGTTGTTCTGGGTTGCGGCCCTATCGGTTTGATGGGCGTTGACGTCGCCAGAGCCTTAGGAGCGAGAACAGTTATCGCCGTTGAAGTCAATGAATATCGTCAAAACCTTGCCAAAGAACTGGGTGCCGATTATGTCATTAATCCAAGAACGCAAGATACGATTGAAGAAATCTTAAAAATCACCAACGGCAAAGGCGTCGATGTCATCGGCGAATTTTCCGGTAATAAATCAGCCATTCAAGACGCCTTTAAGTATCTAAAAGCCGGGGGAGGCTTATCGATGCTTGGGATTCCTTCTGAACCTATTACGATTGATGTTGCAAACGACATCGTCTTCAAAGGGATTCAAATCTATGGGGTCGTTGGTAGACGCATTTATGATACCTGGTACCAAGTCAAAGACCTCATAACTAATAACAAGTTGCATTTAGATAAAATTGTAACTCATAAATTCCCGATGTCGAAAATCAATGAAGCAGCTGAACTCATGGGATCCAAATCAAGCGGTAAAATTATCCTAATACCGGAGGAATAAGAATGAGTAAGTATACCACTTTTATTCAAAACGTTGAAAAATTAAAAACCGATGGCGTATACCGCAAACTCCCTATCAATGAAGGTCCTTGTGGTAACCGGATTATGATCAAAGGTCGTGAGATTGTCAACTTATCCGCCAACAACTATCTTGGTTTCGCAACCCATGAACGTGTCAAACAAGCCGCAATCCAAGCGATTGAAAAATACGGAGTTGGCGCTGGTTCTGTGAGAACCATCGTTGGCAACCAAGATTTATTAGAAGAACTAGAAACCTTAATCGCTACGTTTAAAGGCGAAGAAGCCGTTACTGTTTTCCAAAGTGGTTTAAATTGTAATATTGGCGTGATTCAAGCGATTACCGAGAAGGGTGATTTAATTGTCAGTGACGAATTAAATCACGCTTCCATCATCGATGGGGTCCGCTTATCGAAAGCGGATAAGGCAGTATACAAACATTGTGATATGACAGACTTAAAGCGGGTCTTAGAAGAAAAGCGGAGTCTTTATCGCAACGTTTTAATCATCACCGATGGTGTCTTCTCCATGGATGGGGACTTAGCACCGCTACCTGAAATCGTGAAGTTAGCGAATCAATACAACTGCTTGACCTATGTCGATGATGCCCATGGTTCAGGGGTGTTAGGGAAAAACGGTAGAGGAACGGTGGATCACTTCCACTTACATGGTCAAATTGACTTTATTATTGGTACTCTATCCAAAGCGATTGGTGTCGTTGGGGGATATGTTTGTTCGAAACAAATCGTCAAAGACTGGTTATTACATCGGGCAAGACCTTTACTGTTCTCCACAGCGATTCCACCCTCTTCGATCGCGGCGATTACCGAATCCTTCAAAATCTTGTTAGAAACCGAATCCTATACGGAAAAACTTTGGGATAATGCCCGTTATTTCAAAGCCCAAATGAAAGCTTTAGGCTTTGATATTGGCGTCTCCCAAACCCCCATCACGCCCGTGATGATTGGGTCTGAAGTCAAAACCATGCAATTCTCCAAGCAACTCTTAGAAGAAGGCGTCTTTGTCTCAGGGATTGTCTACCCCACGGTGGCATTAGGCAAAGGAAGACTTCGGGTGATGTTATCGGCTTCTCATACGAAAGAGGATTTAGACTTCGCGTTATCGAAGTTTGCTTTGGTAGGAAAAGCCTTAGGAGTCATCGAATGAAGAAACTAGCGAAGCTCATCGGCTTTGCTTTTTTGCATGGTTTGATTGGATTTTTAATGGTTCGGTTTCTCTTAAGAAGTAGTGGGGTAACCTTAGTTGGAATTGTCTTGTTATGGATTGTCTTAATCATCGGGTTATTCTTTCTATACCGAGAAAATGAACAAGAACCGTATGGAGAAGGAAAGACCTTACTGAGTGAAGTCATCTATTTAGCGTTAGGAGCATTAATCACGTATTCGCTTCAACCGTTTGCGAATGTGGTGTTAGCGTCTTCCATCATTGGCTTTTTGGGATTCATCTTTGTCAAGAAATATGAAAGTGTCATTTTCTTAGGATCGTTTGTGGGGATGGCATCGAGTGCTTTATTTCCGATATTCCCGTTTCTATTAGCGATTGCCTTCGTCATTATTGTTTATCTCTTGATTCATCCTTTATTAAAGAATGCGGGGGGAAAAGCCGGATTCATTGCCTTTAGTGGGGTGTTTCTTGCTTATCTCAGTTTACACGGAAATGTATTAGTTACAACCGTATTACCCCGTTTTCAAGTATCCCTCTTGGATTTTGGGATTTTGTTGCTTGTCTTTTTCTTTATGCGAGTCGTGAATCATTTTAATGCGTCCAAAGTGTTATCTTCGTCCCTGGTCGGGATTTTCTTTGGATTGGTGTTGTTTTGGGAGTCTGGAACGGACATCACTCATATCGCGTTATTAGCCTACGCGTTTAGCTTCTTCTTAATGGTTCATGATGATTTACTTCCGATGGAATATCAACTGGGAGCGATTCTACTATTTCCGTGGATTGTTTCGCTGTTTCAAGGGTATTATGTGGGGTTTGGGGGAAAACTTGGAATGATGGCCTTACTCCTCACGGTGGTCATGGTATTTATGAAAAACGTCATTCAAGGAATAATCAAGAGTATCAAACATCACCAAGAAATGAGGACAGTGCGTGAACATTAAACTCGACAAAGACTACCGGATCTTACAACTTCTGCGAATGCCCAATAACTGGGTGGCTTTAACCTTGATTAACCTCATGATGCGGTTATCGGTTGTCTTTGTGAGAACCATCAAAGGGATCAAAAAACAAAAGCAGAAGATTTTTGTAAGAGACAATCAAAGAATTCAAACCACCGTTTATCAACCCAAAGAAGGAATAACCAATCCCAATATCATTCTCTATTTTCCTGGTGGAGGTTTCATTATGCCAGGAACATCGATTCATCATCGCTATACTCAACGATTGGCATTCAAACTTCAGTGCCAAGTGATTTTAATCGATTATCGGTTAGCACCAAAACATGTCTATCCTACGGCTCATCATGATGCGTTGGATGCGACGCTTTATTTTAAGAAGCAATATCCCGATGCAAAAATCATCTTAATGGGGGATTCGGCTGGAGGCAATATCGTTGCGTCTGTTTGTCATGTCTTGAGGAAAAGAACAGGAATACAAGTCGATGGTCAAATGTTGTTTTATCCTGGTGTAGCGACTTTGTATGGAACGAATGCCAGACATGAGTTTACCCACGCTCCGATGTTTTCGTCTCGAAATTTAGATAAAGTATATAAACTTTATTTTAATAACACAGAGACTTCCGATGCCATAGCGGCTCCTCTAGATGACAAGGATTTTTCACTCTTACCCCCCACGTATATAGAAACCGCAGAATTTGATCCGTTAACCGAAGATGGGTTGTTGTATCATCAAAAGCTTGAAACGTTCAAGGTGGATTCCACCCTTATTCAAACCAAGGGAACGCCTCATGGCTATGATGGCATTCCCAAAGCTAAAACCACGCAGTATTGTCATCAACAACGAATCTTGTGGCTAGAAAAGCAAGGCTTCACCAAGAAAGATTAAAAGTGTGATACAATACAACTGGTGATCAAGATGTATCAACATATCGCATGGGCGTATCATCAAATCTTTCCGCTTCAAGAACCAACCCTCCAATTTCTGAAAGAACATCTCCCAAAAGGTGATGTTCTTGATTTGGCTTGTGGAACTGGAGAATATGCCATTGCGTTAGCCAAAGCAGGCTATCAAGTCATAGCGAGTGATCTATCAGAGGATATGATTCACTTCGCGAAAACATTACCCGGTTCGGAGATGGTTACGTTCAAAGTCGAAGATATGTTCGCCTTTGAAGCGACTCAGCTTTATGATGGCATTTATATCATTGGGAATTCGTTATCGTATACCAAGAATTTAAGTCACGCTAGTTTGTTTTTTGAACGTCTCTATCAAAGTTTGAAACCAAGTGGGACATGCATTGTGCAAATCTTGAATTATGACCGGATCTTAAATGAACGTCTCACCACCTTACCCCCAATTCATACAGAAGGGATGACCTTCTTAAGAAGATATCAATACTTAGAAGATGGGTTGTTGTTTCATACCGAGATTCAAACAGAGTCTGAAACCAAAGCCGAAGTGCACCGCTTGTATCCGCTAAGAAAGCAACACCTCTTAGGAATCGCACAAGAGTGTGGCTTTCACTTGGTGGATGTTTATGGGGATTTCAAGAGGACCGCATTTAATAAAGACACCAGTTATCATACCATTGCGGTATGGAAGAAATAGAGGG
>CAZABW010000052.1:0-2958 GCA_964483655.1 uncultured Candidatus Izemoplasmatales bacterium | reverse complement strand
GCATTTAATAAAGACACCAGTTATCATACCATTGCGGTATGGAAGAAATAGAGGGATGATATGAAACGGTATTCTTTAATCTATAAAAGCATCCTTGTGTTAGCTGCTTTATTTGGACTTGTCTTACAATTTTCCACGAGTCCTCGCTTTTTCCAAACGTTTTCGTATTACACCGTTCAAAGTAATCTGTGGGTGTTGATCTTCTTTGGGGTGCTCTTGTGGTTTGAAATCAAGAAGCGTCCTTGGGATTATCCCTGGATTCGCTTATTTAAGACGATGTTTACGATTGGTATTTTTGTTACGTTTCTTGTTTATCACTTCTTACTCCGTCCTTCTTTAGGGACCGATACCGGTTCGTTTGAAGTAGGAGGGTTAAATGATTTATTTGTTCACTACATCGTGCCAATCATGACTTTGCTCGATTACATCATCTTTGACCCCAAAGGCAAAATGAAATGGTATAGTCCGTTGTTTAACCTCATTCAACCCGTGGATTATGTCGTATACTTACTCATCTATAATGTATTGGGAGGACGCTTTACCTTTGGGTCTTCGACCTCAACGTATCCCTATTTCTTCTTAGATATCAATCGCTTTGGATTTTTGGGAGTCTTACAATGGAGTGTCTTAATCTTACTGCTTTATTTGGTGTTAGGGTTCTTACTTTACTTCATTGATGGACTGATTTTGTATTTCCAAATGAAACAAAATGAACGACGGGGTTGACCCGTCGTTTTCTTTACACCAATAACGTAAAAAAATTACGACATAATTGACAAAAAACATCGGACATGATATAGTGATGGTGAGGTGGTAGCATGTTAAAGCGTTTTTCTGTCAAAAACTATAAGAACTTTAAAGAAGAACTCATTCTGGACTTCTCTGACTTCAAAGATTATAAATACAATGAGTTTGCGATTCAAAATAATCTCATTCATACCGCTGTTATTTACGGACAAAACGCTAGTGGAAAAAGTAATCTAGGACTTGCCTTATTTGATTTGACTTTACACTTAATCGATAAAGAGCAGTTTGACCCTCAGCATTTTCATTACTTGAATGCTGATAGCGATGAAGAAGAAGCACAGTTTCATTATCATTTTCTCATCGACAATCAGAACATTCGTTATTCTTATCGGAAATCTTCCTCTACAAAATTAACCTATGAAGAGTTCTACTTAAATGATGAGAAAATCTATAGTTATAACTTTGTTCGAAACAAAGGGGATTTTGTCCGAATGGATTTGATTGAAGCCACAACATTAAATGTTCAATCGAAAGTCATGAACATTTCGGTTTTACGTTATATTGCGAACAACGCAAACTTGTCCAAAACGACCCTCGTCGCAAAGTTGATGCAATTCATTGGCAATATGCTATGGTTTCGTTCGCTAGGAATGAATCATTATATCGGGTATATTAAGGGCGGTGAAATCATCACAGCTAATATTATCCGCAATGGCAAGATTGATGATTTTCAAGAATTTCTAACTAGTGTTGGAATTCATATGAAACTGGAGATTGCGAAAGATGGATTCGGACAAGAAATTATCGCTACTCGGTTTAAACAACGCTTGCTCCCCTTCTGGGAGATTGCCTCGAGTGGAACCCAGGCATTAACATTGCATTACTACTGGAGTCAAAAATTTTCTGAAGTCAGTTTTTTGTTTGTGGATGAGTTTGATGCTTTTTATCACTCCGATTTGGCAGAGAAAATCTTACTTCAAACAACCAAAAGTCGCTTCCAATCGGTATTTACGACCCATAATACGTCCTTAATGACCAATAATATCTTAAGACCAGATTGTTATTTCATCTTAACCAACGGAAAATTGAATCCGCTAACGAAGTGTACCGAAAAAGAGTTACGTGAAGGTCATAATTTAGAAAAGATGTATCGAAATCGCGAGTTCAAAACTGACTAAGAATATCCTCTTTATTGTCGAAGGAGAACATACGGAACCCACCCTTTTGCGGCGAATCAATCGATGTATTGGCTTTGATGAATATGCTATTTTCGCTTATAAAACGGCGATATATGAGTTGTATTAAGAATTAGTGAAAGATCCCTATTTGGATATTTTGCTGGTTTTAAAAGAAGGAACATCCAGCAAAGAAGAACGCGATGTGTTATCAAAAAGGTATTCCGCAATCTACTTAATCTTCGATTTTGAAGCCCAACATCATAAATATTCTCCGGATGCTTGCTCACAGATGGCTCAATTCTTCCATGATTCATCTAACGGAGGAAAGCTATTGATGAATTTTCCGATGATTGAAGCGTACCGACATTTATCTTTTATGCCGGATTCAACGTTTCTTCATCGTAGTGTGAGTCAAGAGGAGATTCGGGATTACAAACGTTTGGTTGGTTCAAAGTCTGCTTACACGGATCTTCAAAAATACACTTATCCAATCGTTTCGGAGATGATTGCTCATCACCTTGTCAAGCTAAACTATCTCATTCGTGGGGAAGCTACCATGCCATCAGAAGCGATCTATCAAGAATTGATTCAACGATATTATCCGACTCTGATCGAGCTTCAGGCAAAGAATGTTGATTTGAATCAATTACAAGTTCTGAGTATGGCGCTCTTCTATGTCATCGACTTAAAGCCAAAAACGTTTTTTCAAACAAAACTAAGAGAATTCTCCCTAGAATGAGGATTCTCTTTTTTGTTTTATACTCAAAGAGATAAGAAAAGGGGTTTTGCTTGTAAAATCGGGGATTATTTGATACCATAAACGCGGTGAAGAAGATGAAATTAGTTTATATCTTATTAGGAATCTTGTTTTTAGTGATTGGGGCGATTGGGGTGTTGTTACCGATTTTACCAACGACCCCGTTTTTGTTGTTATCGAGTGTGTTTTTTACCAGAAGCAGTGACCGCTTAACGAAATGGTTTCATTCTACTAAACTGTATCAACATCATCTAAAAGAGTTCGTCGAAAAGAAAG
>CAZABW010000051.1:0-13468 GCA_964483655.1 uncultured Candidatus Izemoplasmatales bacterium | reverse complement strand
CGGCCTGAGCCACCATCCGGTACGAAAACAAGCCCTGTAAGGGGCTTTTTTGTTTGTATTATTTTGTGATTATTTTGAATGAAGTAGCATATTATAACGAAATCAAAGTGAAAATCAAATCTAAACATCTAAATAGATTTCAACCAAAAAGGACGCTTTTTAGGAGTGTTTTGGTACGGGGTTGATATCCACCATGGCGAACTTAGGCGTAATTTTGTGTTTTTTCAAGAATTTAGATAACTATTCGAAAACATCAAATATTTTCATCTGAACGGAAATAGGAACACCCAACAGCGGGCTCTGTTGGGTGTTTTTATATGGCGGACAATTCCGTCATGGCGGCGATTGGAGTCTCACTATTCGTTTTGTGGTGATTATGGAATGCTTTTGCTTAAAAGTAGTAAACTTGAAACCTCTTGATGATTCAAGTAATTGAGAACATATTGTAAATACTTGGATACTTGGCGGTTACGTTCAAACCTTTTTACCGATTGTATTATATATTTCAATATCGAGTAAAAAAAGCACTCGAAATCGAGTGCTAAATTGCTGAAATCATTCGTATGTTATTGCTGAAATCTTCGAAACTATGTAAAGATTCATTAGATTGATACTGGCAAATAAGGTAAAATCCAGAGCCGGTGATATCAATGATTGTATGAACCCAGATTAAAATACACTAAATAGTTCTACGATAAAACCAACAACTGTAAGTACACTTGGAAGGATTAGAAGCCAATAGCCACCAGTATACCGAATGGGAGCGATTTGTTCGGAATTTCGTAATCGATTAAGGACGTACATAGGAAATATGAACTGTAATACAGGAATTGTGAACAATAGAAAATTACTACCCTCATCAGGATCGTAGGTTGAAAAATGGTAATACCCTACGATGCCACCAATGAGGATAATAAACAACCATGGCGGTAAGTAGCGTAGTGATTTTCTTCGTTTAAGTTTAAACTTTCGAAAGTAACCCTTATCAAATATATACTCCACTGGAATCAACACAACCACAATGGCAAACAAAGGAAGTAGAACAATTTCGAGGGATGAATTAGAATAAAGTCCGCTTTGTAAGAATAAAACGCTAGTGATTAATAGAGCAAAGCAAGAGGAGAGAATGTATAAAGTATACAAAAGACGATATCCCCATCCACCCTTATGATCGATCCAAGTGGATGGACTCGAAGGATTATTTGAGGGAGTTAAGGATCTTCTGGTTTTTGCGGCTTTTAAGGCTTCAAACACTCGTTGTTGGGTGGTTATAAAGGCTTTTTCAGGGTTCGTGAACGCATCCACCCACTTCAGTCCATCAAAATAGTGCTTGAAGTAACTCGTATGATCAGAATCATCGATTTTCACTTCAATTCGGGGTTTATTGAACTTGAGTGCTAACTCCATCTCTTGTCTTACATCGCTACTGAGCATCGAATCTTGGCTTGATATGACCAAAAAGACATGACAAGTTCGAATCGCATCTTCAATGTTATTCCAGTAGTTTTCTGAATCATTTGGCCGTAAATTACGAGAAGAAATCCAACATTGATTCCCATCTTTTTCGAGATAGTTGACTAACTTCATGGCGATATGGACATCTGTAGAGCGGTGACAAATAAACACATCTCGACTGATGACGGCGTAGTTGTCTTCGACGGCCACCCGTTTCTTAAAAACCTCATTAAATAGATTGATTTTGTCTTTATCAATCTGTTCAATAAAAGAAAACACTTCTTTCCGATCTCGTAAATCACAATTGTGAATCAAATGTTCAATGACTTCATCACGTTCATCGTCCGTGTACAAAACATCAAAATCAGTATAAAAGGATTTGATGTATTTCGGTCGATTTAAGTGTTGACAAGCAAACGCATGATAATAGTTCGCGCGAAAGTCATCAGGGATCATCGAACGAATTTGATCAGACATGCGTTCGATGGTTCGATAGTCATAAGTTTTAACTGCTTCTGTCAGTAGTTTACGAAGGTTTGATAGTTCTTTGGTTCTGTCCACTTCCACTTTGTTTAATTTAATCGCATTCTCAATCACAAATTTAGAGCCACAAGCATCACAAATACCAATCGATTTATGATGATCTACTTCCAATTCATTTCCGCAATTCGTACATACCGCCCTTTTTAATTCCATTCCCTTCATCTCTCTCTCATAGAAATTAGATTAACAATGAAATTCAAATATAACATGGGTAATATTCGGTTGTCTTTGCGAAGAAGCAGTAAGTTGTGAGAGTATTCTTTACTGTCATTCTATCACATTCAAAACACGAAATATACACGCTGAAAGGATAAACATGTAAAACTCGTTCAAATGAATAACAATCTAATCCTTCAAGTCAACTTTTTTGTGAATACTATTGTAAACAAAAATCAATGTTCTATAATAAGAAATAGATAAAGATAGGTTTTCAAGACTCAAAAGTACGATTCGGAAATTACTAAGGAACTGTTTGTGATTTTTCGGTAGATTGTTTGCGATGGAGTTGCATAAATGAAAATAGGAGGTATTTTGATGCAAAACCCAGTTGTATCCAATGAAGTGGTCTTCAGAGGAACACCAAACGATGTGATTTGGCGTAGTGAAGTCACCGTTTTGGCAGAAAATGCAAAGATCTATTCAAGAAAAGATTGCGACATTATTTTCTTACGGAAGGGTGCTTTTCTTGGAGCGTTCAACGACAGAGATGAGTATTACTTAACCAACAACCAACATCAAGATTTCTTAGACAAGTTGTTCCATGGGAAAAAACACAGCGATGACTGCGAAATCTTTTATATTAATCGACTCGCACAACTAGAAAACAAGTGGGGAACTCAAGATAGAATTGATATTTACGATCCGGATTATGACATGCACACAACCGTAGGAGCTCATGGATCTTATAAATTTTCGATTATGAATTCCATGAAACTGTTTTCCAAGGTACAAGGATCTGCAGGCTCTATTTCACAGGAAATGATTAAAGAGTTTTTCCATTCCGAATTAAATGTCGAAATTCGAAATGCAATTGCATCCGTATTCCATAAGAACAAATACGGATTAAGGGACATCGCTACGATTACCATGAAGGAAAAGGAAATCTCTGAAGGCATGAAGGAAATCTTAATCCCAGTATTTAGTGATTATGGTGTAAGCTTGGATAAGTTTTACATCGCTCGTTTCATGTATGATGAAGATTTCTTGGATCAAATCAGAGAACTGAAAAAAGAAATTGTCTTGAATCGGATGAAATTTGAAGCCGAGAAAGAGGAACGAAAAGAATCCCGAAAAGACCTTCTTTTAAACACGAAAGCAGCAGTGAAACTAAACAAGAGCAATCCCGTGAAACCGGATTCCACCCCAAACGTGGAAAAACTTGCGAAAGAAGCCATCGATACCCAAACACGGCGTTTTTGTACAAAATGTGGCGGGCATAGCCCCAAAAGCGCAACGAAGTGCGAAATTTGTGGAGAGGCATTTTAAGTTATGGGACTCTTCAGTAAACCTAGTCTAGAAGAAACTAGACTCCAAACATACACCACTATTTATGATATCGTAGAAAAGATGAAAAAACTCCAAGCGAAAGCAACACGAGATAAGTTCATCGAATACCTTCAAAAACTCCAAGATGAGTTTCGGTTTTCTGTCAATAATAATAAGCAAATACCCATGAAGTATGAAAAACGTCTCTTTGGATTGTTACAAGAAATTGACAATTTGCTTGCTCATGAATTATGGAATGGAAATCGGATTAAAAGAAGATTAGAAACAATCGAGGACTTAAAACGAGATATTCTTTAACAATTGCCAATCGGGCATTTTCGAATCAAGAACAAATAAGATGATTATCATAGCCATAGTCATCTTTTTTGATTGGAGAAGATGGAAACAATTCAGAATCATGACGGAATTTGGTACTTTCTCACTTTCTTGTTTTAATATCTACTTGACATTGACGTTACGTAAAGGTTTATACTATATACGGGGGTGAATTTGTGGAATATAAAATCAATGAATTAGCAAAAATAGCAGGAATAAGCAATCGAACCTTGCGATATTATGATCGGATTGGACTCCTACAACCCCATCGTAGAAAAGATAATCAATATCGCTATTATGATTCTTCTCATGTCAATCAACTCCAACACATCTTAATTTTAAAAGAAATGGGGTTGGAGTTATCTCAAATCAAAGCATTACTTCAAGAAATCAACCAAGAGAAACGTTTGCAGATGATGGAATATCATCTCCAAACACTCGAACACAAAAGAAATCGAATCGAATCGATTATGAAGACAGTTCAATCGACAATTCAAGAACTAAAAGGAGAAATATCCATGAAAGACCAAGACAAATTTAAAGGACTAAAAGAACAACTAATTCAAGAAAACGATCGATTATATCAAAAAGAAGTCGTGGAACGATGGGGAGAATCAGCTTACCAACAATCGAAACAAACCTTTCAATCCTTCACCAAAGACCAATTTGATCATTTCAATCAACTCGCAACGAATTTGATTGATTCGCTAAAGAAAGTTCACACCGATCCAAACAACGCTCTTCTTCGTCGTCAAGTCTACCAACTTCATAAAGAATGGCTTACCATGGCTTGGGGAGGAAACTATCAAAAAGAAGCTCATTTTGACATGGTTGAGATGTATGTCCAAGATGAACGATTTAAAGAGTATTATGATCAACACCAAGATGGGCTTGCGGTTTTATTAAAAGAAATTGTTCAAGAACAAATTCTGATAAATCGTTAAACAACAGTTTCTCGTGAATGTCTACTGCTCGTGATTTAGTTTTTCTTCTTGTTCTCAAGAAATTCCGATGATATAATGGACATAAAAGGAGTTGTGATCATGAAGCGAGCCATTCAAATATCTACGATTGTCAATATCTTATTGACATCCTATCTCATCATTCAAGCCCTCTTATGGGTTCAATCCTTTGATTATGAAGCATTCTTAGATGCTCATCCTATGGTTGCTGTGTTTATGCTTTTAGGGGCGTATCTCATTCGAGCAAGTGTTTATGTCCTTTCTGCTTTAGTGGGAGTTTTAATCTTGTTTCAAGTGATTGCCCTCTTTCAAAGTTTCAAGTCCAATCAGCAACCCTATGTTATTTATGTAATCTATTTTATTGTTTTATTACTCGTTCTTGGAGTGGAAATCCGGATTGCTCTTGTATTTCTCTTTGAACAAGGTACTATTTCCACAACCTATCTCCCTATCGTGTTTGTTTCGATTGGGGTTACGTTATTGATGATGATTCCGAGTATTCTTACCTTCATCGAACGTGGTAAACTTAAAAAACAATTCATTCGTTAATTCAAATTGAGAATAAAGCCTGCAAGGGCTTTTTCTTTTTTGAAGAATTGCCATCCTTGATGCGTATCATGGTAACACAAAGGAGTGATACAGAATGAAACACATCAAATGGATTTTCGTTTTATTTTTTTGTTTAGCAGTATTATTCATACCCCCTACAGACATCCATGCGAGCGGATATTTACCGGGAGGGAAGAACTATTTAAACCCGAGTCATTTTGAGATTAATGGATCTACGTTAGAATCGATTGTTCCAGTTATGGTCAAACCCAATCAACCTTATACTCTAACCATTCCTAAAACATATTATGACGCCTTAGGAAGTGTTCGTGTCATTGGCTATGACCAAACCAACTCGGTTTCGGATATCACTTGGCAAGCAAGTGAATTTGTCGTCTCAACGAATCCCGATTATTATCAAAAAACCTTTACTACCCATCCGATTGTCAATTACATCACCTTCCAATGGTCAAATCCGAGTAGTTATTTCTCCACTCATACCATTGCATCGTTTCAGTTAGAAGAAGGGTCTTTATTCACGGGATTAGAAAGCTTTCAATCCGGAACGATTATGGATATTCGAGATGATGCATTTATCCCTTATCAAATCCTCATTAGTAATTACGATCGACCCATTACGGAAGCAGAAATCATGCAGATGTTTCTAGCCCATGATGCGGTCTATGGAAACATTACCACTAGCATTGGCTTTCAACTGAATCTCTATCAAGGACATGAAAAAGTCTTAGGTGATCATATCATTGAAATGATGGTCGAAGACGAAAGCGGAAATGGAACCTTCCAACAAATCATCATCCGCGTTGTCGATATTGCCAAACCGATTTTAACTGGGCCAGAACGGATTACGATTAGTTATCCTCAAACTCGGACCATGGAATCGATATTATCTGAATTCTTTGCTAGTGATAATGTCGATGGGGATGTCTCTGACGAAATTGTCGTTGTTTCGAATGGATATGAAGGGGTTCAAACGTTAGGGGAATACCCGATTGTTCTTTCGATTACCGATAGCTCCGGGAATACCACAACCTTTGAGACATTAATCGAAGTGATTGATCATCAAGCCCCCATCATTACCGCTCCGAGTCAACTTGCAGTGGGGTATTCCACACCGATGCAAATTGCGGATATCCTTGCATTAGCCACAGCGATGGATAATCATGACGGCAATCTAACCAATCAGATTACCTTGAAGTCGAATACTTATTCCGACCAAGCGTATCATGTGGGGATGTATACCGTTGTTTTCCAAGTGACAGATTCCTCGAATAACCATACGGAACACACGATGTCGATTGAAGTCTACGATAATGTTGGACCGATTTTGTATTTCGACTCCCAAGTGATAGCAGTCTATCAAAACCAATACATTACCCTCGAACAGATCACTCAATTATTTATCAAAAGTCGCGTTCTGGAAGAACTGACCTATCGCGTCCGAGTCGTTGAAGATCACTATACACCGAATTATACGAAACCAGGTAGTTATCATATGGTTTTGACTTTTGAAGATGAATATGCCCGTTCCTTTACCCATGTTTTACGTCTCTTAGTCAAAGATTATCAAGGGGACGTTGTGATTTTACCACCGGGAAATCCGCCTTTCTCCTTAGGGGTCTTTCTACAAGATAATTGGGCTTATCTCACTACTGCTATCTTGTTCTTGGTTGGCGTAACAACAAATCTCATTTGGTGGAAACTTAAAATAAAGAAATAAACCACTCTCTAAACAAGAACCGATTCGATGATTCAGAATCTAAACGGTTCTTGTTTTTATTTTCGGAAACCCGTTTCTGGATGTGAGAGAGTTCTATTCGCTATAAAAACGTTAAAAAAGTATATATATGCGTAAAAAAATATCTAAAATCCATTGAAATCCCTTTCAAATGATGTTAAGATAACAATAAAGCGAGTTTATTAAGACGGTTGCTGAGCCATTCTATTAGCCAAACAGTATCGGAATCAAAAGCAACCGCTTTTTTCTACCCAGTAAGGTAAGCGCTTTCAGGAGCCGAGGAATGATTCCCACCTTAAACCAACGAAATCCCGAAATTCATATCAAATCTATTTTTGACCCTTCGTTCCTAAAATATGGGATTGTGATGAATCCCATTCCCTATGAACCGTATTTTGAGTATTTGGAAAAGCATACGACCATTCCAACTACGAAAAATCAATACATTGCTCATGACAATGAGTTAGAAGCTTTTTTAGGTGGATCAATCCATTTACCTAAACTTCCCTCGAATCAAAGCTATCAATATGGTTATGTGAACGGACATAACACGAAATTGAATGCCTTAGAATATCATAAATCAAGTGAGATCAATGTGGTTTTAACACCACTCGTCTTGTTTTTAGGACACACATCGAAGATAAATCATAATACCTTTCATACAACGGATTTAGATGTGTTCTTCGTCCCTGCAAAAACAGTGATTGAAATCTTTGATACGACACTTCATTTTTCTCCTTGTAAGGTCGAAGAAGGCGGATTTAAGTGTGGAGTGATTCTTCCCTATGGAACGAATATGCAATTTGAAACTGTAGAAAACAAACAGACCGAAGAAGATTATCGTTATTTTAAAACCAATAAGTGGTTGTTAACCCATCCGGAAAATACCCCACTCGTCGATTTAGGTGCACACATTGGAATTATCGGGCCAAACCTCGAAATCAAATATTAGGGAACGACTATGCTGACATTTAAAAAAGGAAACGAAAACGAACTTGAAGTATTCTACCAAGGAGATATCATTCTGAAACACACACCTTCCCAACCAGCCTTTTTCGTTGGTTTGGGACAGGAGAAGATTGAAGGATACCGTGGTAATTTTGATATTGAAGATTACATAACAGAACGAATTCCGCTTCGAACCATTACTGTTCACAATCAGGAAGTAGTCTTTTCCCATCAAGACCTTCATTTAACCGTTCGATTTTCGATTGAGAACGGACGATGTATCGCATCGATGAATTTCAATCGACCATATAACCGCTTCTGGATGCGCTTATATGCCTTAAAAGACGAATCGGTGTATGGCTGCGGCGAGCAAGCTTCTTATTTTAATCTTCGAGGACGCAATTTTCCTTTATTTACTGGAGAATCCGGAGTTGGGAGAGATAAAAACAGTCTTACTACCTTTTATGCGAACTTAAAGGATAAAGCAGGAGGCGACTATTACTCGACGTATTATCCTGAAACAACTTTTGTTTCAAGTCGGAAGTATTGGTTTCATTTAGATACCTATGCTTATGCCGATTTTAACTTCAAACACGAAACGTTCCATGAGTTGATGGTATGGGAAATACCCAAAGGATTCATCCTTAGTAAAAAAGATCATTTCACCGACTTACTAACAGATCTAACCGATTATACCGGTCGAGTCCCGATGTTACCAGAATATTTATTAGATGGCATGATTATCGGAGTCCAAGGTGGACTCGATCAAGTCATGGAGTATCTCCGTAAGGCCCAATCTCATGGCTGTAAGATTAGTGGGATGTGGTGTCAAGACTGGGCGGGATATCGGTTTACTACCTTTGGAAAACGATTGTATTGGAACTGGGTCTTAAATGAAAAACTATATCCTAGTTTAAAACAAAAAATCAAAGAACTCGAAAGCGAAAATGTACAATTCTTAACCTACATTTGCCCGTTCTTATTAGAAAACGAAACATTATTTAACGAAGCAGAACGGCAAGGATTCTTAGTCTTAAACCAACAAGACGAAACGTACCGAGAAGACTTTGGTGAGTTTTATTGCGGATTAGTCGACTTAACCAATCCTCAAGCGTTTGAATGGTATAAAGGGATCATCAAACAAAATATCATTGCCTTAGGAATCAAAGGTTGGATGGCAGACTTTGGCGAATACTTACCTACGGATTGTAAACTTCACAACGGTGTTGATGCGTTGCTTATGCATAACGAATGGCCTGTTCTTTGGGCGAAATGTAATTATGAAGCCGTATTAGAAACAGATAAACTCGGCAAAATCTTTTACTTTATGCGTGCGGGTGGATATTTATCCCAAAAATATGCGACTTCCTTATGGGCGGGAGACCAAAGTGTTAACTGGGAGATTCATGATGGAATCCCTTCCGTTATCCCCGCGGCGTTATCCTCAGGAATCATAGGGAATCCCTTTACCCACAGTGATATTGGCGGGTATACTTCCCTACACGGAAATATTCGAACCAAGGAGTTGTTTGATCGTTGGTGCGAAATGAACGTGTTTACCTCCTACATGAGAAGTCATGAAGGCAATCGACCGAAAGACAATTTCCAGTTTTATCATGACGAAGATACCATGAAACATATGGGAAGAATGACCCAAATAAGAGTCCATTTAAAACCTTATATCAAACATTTATTTGAAGAAGCATCCACCCTAGGATATCCCGTTCAACGACCATTATTTATGCACTATGAAGAAGATCCAATGGGGTACCAACTTCAATATCAATATTTGTTCGGTCGTGATGTATTAGTCAAGCCTGTGATTGAACCGAATCAAACCATTTCCTCGGTGTATCTCCCAAAGGATGAATGGATTCATCTCTGGACGGGTCAGAGTTATGTCGGAAATACCACGGTGACGGTAGACTGCCCCATGGGCTATCCCCCTGTCTTTTATCGAAAGCACTCCTCCTTTAAGGAATTGTTTTCGGAGTTGAGAACAAAGTAGTAAGGAGGACGTATGACTTCAAAAGTATTATCGTATAAGAAGTATAAATTCAAACAAAAAATCATCCCCTATATTTTCTTAGCACCCAATCTCCTCATTTTCACAATCTTTATTATTTTTCCAGCGTTGATTGGGATTGTCTATTCGTTTACGGACCGGACATTATTCACCTTTGGGAATGCCAATTTTGTCGGATTTCAGAACTACATCACGATTTTTAATGATCCATTCTTTACCAAAGCATTATGGAATACAGTGGGATTAGCGCTAGTTACCGTTCCTTTGATGTTTGTTGTGTCGTTATTGTTGGCAGTTTTGTTAAAACAGCCGATCAAAGCATTAGGGTTATACCGAGCTACCTATTATTGGCCTGTTATGATTTCTGCGATTGTCGTTGGAATTATCTGGCAGTGGATCTTAGCAGGAAATTATGGGTTGTTTAATACCACATTACAAGGTCTACATCACTTCTTTAAGGGTTTAGGACTGGTATCTACTACCTTTACTCCATCCCCCACATTAAGCGATGGACGCTTTGCTTGGATTGCGGTTGTATTTGCGATTCTTTGGTCACGATCCGGATATTACATGATTATTTTCCTAGCTGCCTTACTCAGTATTCCGGTTTCGTTATATGAAGCAGCGGAGATGGATGGCGCAAACAAGGTACAAAAATTCCGCTTTATTACCTATCCATCCTTAAAAGCAGCACGCACCATGGTTTTAATCTTAGTTACCATGGAAGTTTTTAAGATTTATCCATTGGTTGTTACATTTACCGGAGGGGGACCTTTCCGGGCGACAGAATTCACCGTTCAATACATCTATAAAGTTGCCTTCCAACACTACCAGATTGGACAGGCAAGTGCGATGTCAGTAATCATGTTATTGATTGTGACGACGTTTTCAGGGATTATTTTCTTCCTCTCAAAGCGGGGTGAAGGACAATGATTACCAAACGCTTTGTCTGGAAAGTTCAAATCATCGCAACGTTTGTTTTCTTGATTTTCTTAGTTCCTGTTCTCTACACGATAGCCTCAGCTTTTAAAGACATGACTGAGTTATTCTCCACAACCCCCACCTTTTTTCCCAAACAATGGACACTCGCTAACTTTATCCACGTGTTATCGATTGGGGATTACACGCTTTATATTTTAAACTCGTTGTTCGTTGCGACAACATCCACCATCATCGCGATTGTTATTAATACCATGAGTGGTTATGCCTTAGCGAAATATAAATTTAAAGGCGCAACGATAATCATGATTGTCATCTTATCGACCATCATGTTACCACTGGAAATCTTCATGGCACCGATTTTTAAAGTCATTACCTTTTTCGGAATGTATGACTCGTTATGGGCGATTATCATTCCTCCAGCAGCGACCCCCACTGGAATTTTCTTAATGAGACAGTATTTACTCACTATTCCAGATGATATTATTGACTCTGCCCGGATTGATGGGGCTTCGGAATGGCAAATCTTCTTACGGATTATCATTCCCAACGCGAAACCTGCGATTGCGACACTTGCGATTTTCTCGTTTATGTGGCGTTGGAACGATTATGTTTGGCCCTTGATTTCCATCTTCTCCCCCAAGAAACAAACCTTACAACTAGCGATTGCAAATCTTACTGGGGAATATGGAACCGACTATACTTCTGCGTTAGCGATTTCGGTCTTCTCGATGATTCCAATGTTATTGATTTTCGTGACGTTTCAACGATCCTTTATTCAAGGGACGGTTGATTCTGGTATGAAAGGATAATTATCTGTAGAACAGATATTATTTATAGATAAAAAATAGGAGGGAAACATGAAAAAAGTATTGTTGTTTTTGGTTACAGCATTATTCGCTTTGTCGTTAATCGGCTGTGACAACGGTGGCGAAAAAGAACTCACCATGATGTGGTGGTCTGACGGTACAGAAGGATTTGTAATGCAAACCTTGTTAAACCGTTATGAAGAAGAAACCGGAGTAAAAATCACTTTGGTCTCGACCCCATACAACGAGTACGAACAACGTTTAGCTACCATGATTAGTGGTGGAAAAGCTCCTCACTTGGCACGGGTTACAGAAGGACACTTAAATAACTTCCAAGATCAAATTTTAGATTTGGATAAAGTGTTTGACTCGACGCAATTCAAAAACCTGTTCTTTAACGAAGCAGGAAAAGTCATTGCTCTGCCAATGGATATTACCGCTAATGGATTATTCATCAACAAAGACTTACTTGACAAGTATGAAGTCAACTATCCAGAATTAGGCGATCCTGTCTGGACGTGGGCAGAATTCGAAACCGAAATGAACAAGCTTCGTGACAAAGAAGATGTTACGGCTCCTGGAATTTTCGACCATCAAGCACACCGCTTTATGCCTTTGTTCTATCAAAACGGTGTTACCTTATGGGATACTCCTTACACAACATCGAATTTGACTTCTACGAAAGCTGTCGCAACACTCCAAAAATTAATGGACTGGTACGATAATGGCTTCTTAAGCAACCAAACTTACGTTGTGAAGAACTCTGCTTCTGAATTCCGGAAAGGGACTTATGGCTTCCATATGTCTGGAAACTGGAACGTATCTGCATATCAAAATCTTCCCTTTAGCTGGACCGTTGTGCCAATGCCAAAAGGCGAAACTCGTGCGACAATCCTAGGTGGAAAATCCATGGCTGCGTTTGTAAATAGCGGCGCAGAAAAAGAAGCGAAAGACTTTATTACTTGGTTGGCAAAAGGGGTTAACCATGACCAATTCACCAATGGTGTTCCTTACTTAACTCCAAGACTTGGAGCTCAAGTGAACTATGGTCCATTCGCTGAACAATACAATGTCTTCTTAGACGAAATTGCCAATACTAGCAATGAACACATCACCGACTGGTTAAATCAAGTCATGATTCCGCAAATGTATCCGATTATCAACTTATTAGTTGAAAACGCTGCGAATCCCGATCAAACCAAAACCGCTTTACAATTACTCCAAGAATTAGAAGCTCAATTGAAAGACATAATGGACTAACGATTCATAATTAATTAAGGTGCTGTCCAGCCTTGGGCAGCACCTTAATTAAGAATCGAAATACATTGCTTTGTTTATTTGCTTGTCGTTAAATAAATGAACCAATCTATTTTGATGGAGAACAAGGAGAAGAATATGAAACCTTATCTAGTGCAATACGTTCCGATTGGTGTCCCCACCTTTCACATGGAATCCGCGAAACAAGCATTTGAAGCTTCAAAACAAATACTTTGTGACATCGAGCCCCAAGCAATCGTACCTAACGAAATGTTACTTTCGATTCCTCTGTTAATCGAGTATCTTGAACAAGCCAATCCCGATTTAATCATTGTTCAAAATGTGACGTTTGCGAACTCACAATATATGACAGAGATCCTCAAACGGTCGAAAGCACCCATCG
>CAZABW010000050.1:0-13707 GCA_964483655.1 uncultured Candidatus Izemoplasmatales bacterium | reverse complement strand
CCAAGTAGTCGCAATCGAAATAGCAACGCAAATGATGTACCCACCAAAACAAAGTAATGTTGTCGCATTGACAGTTAGGGAAGTGATAAATAATGAGTAAAGAACTAGAAGCATTGGAAAAAATCTTAGAGGCAGATGATAACATCATCCGCACCGCATTAACCGAACTTGAACAACTGCGTGAAGAGGTTAAAACACGAAAGGTAAACGAGGATATCCTCGTGAAAGATGTTTTAGAATTAACTACCGAACTTCGGGAATTAAGAGCCACCCCCACAGCCGATGAAGTGTGTGAGGCTATTGATAAATGGTTGGATGAAAAAAACGTTGCAAGACTATCAAAAGTTAGATTCGGAACTCTTGAAAATGCGTTTTTCTATTATGATATATATGATTATGAAGTGTATTTAGTCAAAAAAACATTCGATGGTAACTTAGACTTTGATTTCCATGAATTACCCCCACACCTCATCAACCTCATCTCACGGTTTTATATGGGGCTCAGCGGCGGTGGCGACCTATGACACCAGAGCACGCGTTATCAAACGCTATCCGGGCATGGTGTGGCGCGAACGATATGATAGCCATTCGGTATAATGTCGGTCGTGTTTATGACCCTCGTACCGATAGTTATATCGATTTCGGTCCGCCAGTAGGTCATACCGACTTAATCGTTTATACCCGTGATGGTCGCGCCGTGTTCGTCGAGTGCAAGATTAAACCGCGTAAACCAACATTAGAACAATTACGCTTTATTAACGAGATGAAATCGCGTGGGTTTATAGCCGGTGTCGTCTATGATTTAGAGGACTTTATTAACCTCATTTTTACCCCGAAAAATACCCCCGAATTTTAGGGGTTTTTTTGTCGTTCTATTTTTCCCCCATTTTTAGTGCATTAACACTTTTTTACAACTTTGCCACAACTCTTTAATATTTTGTTTATACGTTTTAATGTTTTTTTTATGCGTTTTAATGTTTTGTTTATGTTTTAGACGTGTCTTTTAATGTTTTGTTTATGAAAAAAGTGCATTTTGGGTGAATTATCGCGTTTTAATATTCCGTTATTGCAACCGCTTTTTTGCTCGTTTTAGCGCCAAATATAGCGGCAAATTGCTACTTGACAAAAAAGAGGGTTTTAGGGGGTTTTCCTCGATTTCTATAAACTATTTTATAAAAAAATTTTATATATAAGATATAGAAAAACGGCAAAACCCCCTCAAACCCCCTTTGCGACCTGAATAAATATTCACCCTCGTTTTCACCCTCGTTTTTTATCCCCCCCCAAACCGTTTTACCACAGTACGCAATCCCACTGTTGACTTTACTACGTATTGCATAGTATAATATTATCGATAGGGGGTGTGGTTATGGCTCAAAATCATTTTAATACGTATGATAATATCATTAAACCTAAATTGCACCTCATTGCCGATTGGTCGCGTAATGGCGTTAATCAAGACGATATTGCCGAAAAATTGGGTATCAGTCGAACTACTTTGATTAAATATAAGCAAATTGAACCCGACCTCTTTAACGCTTTAAAAAACAAGGAGGAAACCGATAGCGTTGTTGAAAATACCCTATATAAAACCGCCGTTGGATTCCATGAGGAAGAGTCCGTTACTGAGTATGACGGAAACGGGCAGATGATTTCGCGCAAGGTTTATCGCAAGTATTATCCGCCAAATCCCATGTCTATATTTGCGTGGCTTAATAACCGTCGACCCGATAAATGGCGTAAACGACAAGAGGTTACGATTAGTCAAGAGGGCGTTAGCGAATTGCAAGAACTTATCGAATCCGTTAAAAAGGCCGTACCCGTTAATGCTGACGTGGTAGACCTAAAATGATTTTATCCGATAAGCAATTACGCTTCCTGAATTATCCATCGAAAATCGATGTTGCAGAGGGTGCGTCCGGTACGGGAAAGTCGCAGGCGCTTAAAATGAAATTCGTCATGCGCGTGAACGAGTCCCCGCGTACACAGCATTTTATATCGGGGGAATCAGGACCGGTTATCTATCGTAATATCGTCGATGATGAGAACGGGTTATTGAAATTGTTTCGTAATATCCGCGAGGGTACGGATAAGAAAAAAGGCAACTATTTAACGTTCGTTGATTCATACGGGCGTAATAAAATTATTTATGTTTTCGGTTTCGGCGACCAGTCGAAATGGGAGAAGGTGCTAGGGTCTACGATGGGTTGCGGTATTATCGATGAGGCCAATTTAGCATCATGGCTATTTGTGGTTCAAGTATTGCGTGCGTTATCGCGTCCAACGGATGAGTTTTGGTTAGGGCTATCGTTGAATCCTACCGAACCATCGAATGAGATATACGGCAAACTGATTAACCGCGCACGACCGACACGGGATTATATAGCCGATATCCCACCGTCGATTATTGATGAATTAAAGCGATGCGATATGGCGTCGGGTTATACGTATTGGCATTTCAACCATGCCGATAATCCGGTATTAACTCCCGAAGCCGTTACGTCGTTGAAAAATATGCTATTGCCCGGAACACCTGAATATATGTCCTTAATCGAGGGCATCCGCTCGTCGGGTACGGGTACGATATTCGCAAGGTATATTAACGACTCGTTCTTATACGATACGATTAAGTGCGACACGTTCGATATCGGTATCGATGTCGGGTCGGGGGATTTAACTGGTGCTAAATCGATTATGATGTTGACGGGATATATTGACCGTCATGTATATAACGATGATGAGTACGAGTGCGTTGAGTCGCAAGCCGACCGTATGTTGGATGAGTGGGTTGACCGTATTGATATATGGTGGCATTTACACGGTACACGAATTCGCGGGGTATATGTCGATGGCGCGGGGGTTTCGGTAACACTGATACGTGCATTAGATGACAGGCTGCGTCAACGGTCTATTTTAATACCCGTTGCGCCCGCTTGGAAGTTTGGGAATGATGGTGGGATTAAAGCGCGGTTGTTCGTAATGTACGCGCTAATCAACCAACAACGAATTCATTTCAGACGCGGTAATAAGTTATATGATATGTTAAAACGTATCGTACGGGGCAAGGATACGCCCGTAGAGGATAAAAACGATATATGGAACGATTATTATGATGCGTGGTGTTATTCATGGACGCACCGAACGGAGGATATTCGATGAAAAAGAAACGTGAACCATTTAGTTTGAGAAATACAATCCGTTCATGGTTAGCCGTACCGGATTTGAATGCTATCAAGGACACGACGACGGTATTATCGACTAAGGAAACGAGCAACGATATGCATGAGCGCTGGTTATGGTACACGGCCGATGCGCGAAAACTGACGCGATATTATGAAAATATGGCATCCGTTCCGGGCAAGCGCGATTATTTCTGGTGTCGTACGGCGTATTCGGATAATAAGAAAACGCACACAGGGATTCCTAAATCGATTATCGACACGATATGCAACGTTACGGGTGTACCGTCTATGACTATCGATGGGAAAGAGGATTTATTAGACGCGATTATTGAGTTCAATGATTTATCTAATTTAATCAAGCAAGACGCACGACCTAAGACGTTGGTTATTGGCGGTGGTGCATGGTTCGTTACTATTCATCCCGATTTCCAATTACCTATTATCGAGTTCGTAGACGAGCGAAATTGCGATATCATCACGGTTGGTAATATAGTTACGGGTATTCGTAAACGCACGACATATATGCACGGAAACGATGAGTACGAATTGCGCGAGACGCGAACGTATAATAAAATCGAGTACGAGTTATGGAACGTAACGAAAGACCGCCCGGCGCAATTAGATGCGATACCGGAGACAATGGGATTGCAACCGGTAATCATGTTAAATATCGATATGATTCCGGCCGTTGCTATGCGGTATAAGAATGGGTATAAGAATTACGGCTTATCGGTATTTACGGGCAAGATTGATTTATTCGACGATTTAGACCAAACGGCATCGCAAATTGCACAGGTAGTGCGTAAGGGTACACCTAAGACATATATGCCGGGCGAGTTAATCGAGACGGATAAACAGGGTCGTCCGATGGCGTTAGATGATTATGACCAAAGTTTTATTCGGTTAAAACGGTCATCGGCACAGGTCGAGCGTAAAATTGAGACGGAGCAGCCGCAATTTAATTACGAAGGGTTGCTTAATGTATTCACATCGCAACTGATTAACACGCTAACGGGGTTATTATCCCCGTCATCGTTAGGTATTGAGGTACAACGTAATAATAACGCTGAAGCGATGCGTGAGAAAGAAAAGGTTACGTTAGTTACACGCGATGATATCATCGATAACGAGATGGTTGCGTTATCGCGATTATTAGAACTATCATTACGGATGCATGAAAACAACGCGGGGGATTATGACGTACACATTGACTATCCCGACTTTGCATCCCCATCGTTCGATAGTGTTGTGGCTACATTATTACCGTTATGGACTGCACAAGCCATTAGCCCTGAACAGTTTGTCGAATTATTACACGGAGACACGTTGACCGATGAAGATAAAATGGCTGAGATTGCATATTTGAAATCGAAATCAATGACGCCTACCGATTTATTCGCCGATGATGAAGATGGCATAGGTACGGGTACGGTCGTAGACGATGGCGACGTTCAATAATGATTCATGGAAACGATATCAACTATTAGTCGGCGAACGGATTAAGGCATTAGAGGAAACGATGATTGCTAAGACCGCGAACGAGTTGGCGTCGGATATGACGTTATCATCCGAGATTTGGGCGCGTAAACGGTTAGAACGCACGAATATATTAGCCCGTTCATATCAGGCTGAGATACGACGTGCGCGGGATGAGATTTTATCGATAACGGAGGATGGGTTAAAATACGCGGCGCGTGTTGCGACCGATAGCAAGACCATCGATAATGTTCCAATCGTTCGGGTTAAGACTTGGGTTGATGGTGAGTTGACGGCATTATGGTCGCGGGCGGTAAATGATTTCAGGGCTACGGTACAACGTGTCGCGTTAGACAGTCGCGGATTATTTGAAGCGATTTCAACGGCAATACGGGATAAAACCGATGACGGGTATGTGGTTTATAGTGGCGGTCGTAAGGTTGCTTATAAGTCATATATGGAAATGGCCGTACGCACCGAGATGCAAAATAACGCATTAACTAACATGGAACAATCGGCAACCGCTAACGGCATCGAGTTATTTCTAGCATCATCACACGCGGATAGTGCCGACGACCATGCGGAATATCAGGGTAAATATTACCTAGCCGATGACGTGCAGTGGCGACCTGAATTTGAGCGGCTTAATATGCATAAGACGGCTAAATATCTATCGGATGCTAAGGCTGCTGGATTCTTGACACGACCTAACTGTCGACACTACGTACAACCCGTTACGACGGCGCAAGCGTTAGGCGACCCGAAGGGCGACACGATGCATAAACGGTTGGGAATGCCTAGCGATACGGCTGAGCGGGGGAAATATAAAGCGTTGGAACAGCAACGATATAATGAGCGGCAAATTAGACGTTATAAATCGCGCGTTATGAACGATGAGATAATGTTTGATAAAATAACCGACCCTGATATGAAAACGGCGGCTATGGCGCGATTACGCGCTGATAGGGCTAAAGTTAGCGAGTGGCAGGCAAAACAACGCGACACGATAAAACGGTCGGGATTAAAACGACAATATATTCGTGAGAAACCGGGCGTAATTGTCGAGGATTTAGGTGCAAGGTTGAGTATTAAGCGCAAAGGCGCATAATATAAATTGGGCTTGACTCGCCCTTAAAGGAGTGTGTATCACATGGAAAACGAAAAAGAATTAACAACGGTAGTTGATGAAACTACTACACCGGCCGCAGTTGTCGAGGAAACGATAACGTTATCGAAAAAGGAATTCGAGCAACGCTTAACGGGTAAATTCGGCGAGGGGGCTAAGAAGGAATCGAAACGCATGTTGGAAGAACTAGGCGTTAAAACTTATGATGAGTTGAAAGAGAAGTTGGCCAGCATGAACGAGTTGGAAACAACTAAAACGCGTATAACACAATTAGAGGCGGAACGACTAGCCATCAGGAATGGCGCGACGGTCGATGAGGCTGAGGATGCGATTGCGTTATTGCGTGGAAAAGGACAGGAATTGACTGAGGAAAATATCAAAAATGCGGTGGCGCGATTTCGCAAAGCGGGCTCGCAACAAATCGGCACACTGCCGACTACGCAAACTGATAAGACGAATAAAAAGCCGATTCCAAAAGTATTTTAATCGCACTAGCGGGGGTTAGGCGATAAATTATGGTGAAATATCATGCTTAACGAATTTTTAGAAGATTTATTAAATGGTACATTCGGTCAAGCGTTCGCACGTACCGATGCGACATCAATGCTTGACGACGCGGGTAATGAAGCATTACTAGCGGAAGAATATGGGAAATTGATTGAAAACTATCAAAAACAATCCGGTGTCGCACGTGTTAAAGCGCAAGGATTGGGCGATGCATCTAGTGGTTCAATGGTTTATTCCCGTTTTCAAAATTCAACCGTAAAAGCGTATAAAACCGCGCGTACGGCAGCGGCTGGCGATCCGGTATTAGACGACCAAGTAACGGTTAATCTATCCGATTATCGCGAAATTGTTGAGGAAATCGACAAACGCGACCTGAAACAACATGGTGTCAAAAATATCGTACAACGGCGTGTTCCAAATCATGCGTTGCGTATGATGGCATATCTTGACCGTGCGGCATTAGCGGCGGCTAAAACAGCAGCGGCAGCGGCTGGAAATGACACAAATATTACATGGCCAAACGGCACTTCGCCCGATTATTTAGATTTAATCGAGCAAGCCATTTTGAAGGTTGAAACGACTAAGAATGATTATGTTGACGGTGTAACCCGCGACCAAATCGTCGTGTTCTTAAAACCATCAATTTATTCCAAAGTTCAACAAAAACTCGACACCGTATACGCATACGATGGCAGTACCGGTCTTATCGAAGTACCCGGATATCATGGCGTACAAGTTATTAGCGAACATTATTTACCGGACAATACCGATTTTATCGTAACGACCGTTGGAAATATCGCACAACCTGTATATAGCGAAGGTTATGTATTAGGCGACCGGATTCCATTATCGAACGCGATTGAGTTATCGTTGTTCTTCAATACGGGCGTTAAAATCCTAGCGGCTGATTTAGTTCACGAAGGTGAATTTGCTGAAGCAGCGGGGGGGTAATTAACCCGACGTCTATCACAATTAGCAGCGATGGCGACGCCATAACTGTTGATGTCGGGTCTACGCTAGATTTAATTCTGACGTATGACCCCGTTGATTATGTCATGCCTGCTAATTATTACATCGCATGGTCCGCATCTGTTGGTGTGGGCGTGAGCGAGGTAACGCTTAGCAACGAAACCGATACCGGTGTAACTATTACCGGTGCGGTAGCGGGTACGGCTGTTATAATCACGGCAACGTTGTATCAAACGGTGGATGAGTTTGATTCGCCAGTCGGTGAAATTGCCGATACGTTCGAATTGACGGTTACAACGCCGGCATAATAAATAATAAGGGCGGTATACGGCATAGTATGCCGCCTGATTTTATAAAAATGCGTTTATAGAGGAGTGAAATATATGCGACAAGTAAGTGGAAATAATGTGGTTAGTAAATCGCCATTGCGGTTTGTTAAACCTGTTTTATATTTAGCGTTAGGGGTCATATTTTTTATGACGCCGATTTACACAATATCACGCACGATAAATTATCACGGAGTTATTGCGACGATAAACAGTGTGCAGGATATGTACAACTATTTCGAGTATGTGTTCGCTGACGCATGGCATAATATCGCAATCGGCGGTTTGTTTATTGCGTTGGCTATATCGGAGTTTTATGATGGGGTGATTAGAAAATGTTAGTACTACCAACAAAAGAGGATTTTCGCGAATATAGCGGGGAAAATATCGCCGGTAAATTATCGGGAGACATCAAAGAACAAGAACGTTTATTAGATATTTTATTTCGTCGGTGTGAAGATATTATTTTGGAAAACCTTATTGGTATTAAGGTTGACGACTTGACAGATGACGAAATTACGACATGGAAAAAAATGATTATGGAACAGGCCGAATATTTATTATCCGTTGGCGATAAATCGCTTATGGATGACGAGCAAAACATGTCGACACGTATTGAACGTATGGCGATTCGTGGCGGGTTATGGAGCGCACGGGTATGTTGGTACTAAATAACGCCAAGCAGGCGCATAATCGAAAATATAAATTGAAATTCAAGGATGACTATTCGGAATCAGGGTCGGTTATCTATCCGCGCGGGTCGTTAGTAGATTTTCGCGGTATTCGTATCGACCGTTCATCCGTATTGCCTAAGGTCATTGGTACGGCATTCGACCGCGATAATATATCATATATTATCGAGACGGTTAATCAGTTGCCGTTTGGGAAAGACCAAATCATCATCGATGATATGGGGAAAGAACACATCATAACATCCATCGCCTATATCGACGACGAGAAACAATCAAGATATTTACGTTCGGCATTTATATCGCGTCGTTGGTTTCTAGGGGTTGAGGGCGATGAGTAATATCACACCCGTTGGCAAGGATTATCAACCTGAGATGTTTGACGTCGAGGCGTCGACCGTGTTGTTATTATTACGCGATATGCTAGTCAGTGGCGCGCCAAATATCAAGCGTCAGTCTACGAACGCATTGCGCAATTCAATATCGGTTATAGCCGACACGGTTGTTATCGGTGGGGGTATTGTGGATTATGCACCATATACAACATACGCATGGATTAGCCCGCGATGGAAAGGTGCTAAGAACCCGAACGAGGGTTGGGTTGAACGGTTAACAATACAGGCAATGACTATTGCGGCGTTGCGGTTAGGATATAGGGTGGTGGTAGAATGAATAATATATTTGAATTTATACGTACACAATTACAAACGCGTTTAGACGCGTATATTACCGCCGGCACGACGTTTTTACGTGTTGTCGCTGTAATAGACACAAACGAACTAGAACGGCCGCGTGAGGCGTATAACGACGCACAGACACTACATGTTATATATCGGGAGTTGTCGTCGATATTACCTGATATGCCGGTTCGTGATAGGACTATCAATGGCGCGTTTTATGTTATAGCGTTGGAATCGGAAAAGGTAGTTGTAAAAACCATTATTGATGACTTTATCGCAACTTATAACGCAACGACACAATCCGATATTATTATGCGATTCACGACGCTAATACCTAACGGCAGACCCGAAAATATCGGCGCTAAAATTATGCAAGAGTGGTCGTTCGGTTTCGTTGGTGTGGTTACCGATGACCTAACTACGTTATGGGATAAGTCAATAACGATTACGTCATTGAATCCATTAACTAAATCATGGTCGGCGTCGAATGAAACATATTGGACTGCGCAACCATTAACGAATCGCACAACGATAACTAACATCGAGGGTTTGCCCGATGTAGACCCTGAATTATATGCGGTAGGATTCGCGTTGCGGGTTAGTGATGGCGTTGTAGTTCCAACTTACACATATTTTGTTATTACACAAACAGGAACGGCTAATATCGTTTATAATGTTTATAATGGGCTGGTAACATACACGTTTAATCGCACGCCTATTTATGCGGAATATCCGACGGCTTCGGGTGTGCTTGGTAAGGTGTATCGATATACGAAATATAGTTTACAATTCGTCGTTATCGATAATGGCGATGCGTTATTATCCGATTTTGTGTATGCGTCAACACTAACGCGCGAATTCACGGTTACCGATACGATAAACACATTTACATTCGACGGTTTTATCGTTCAGGCAACGGATAGCGCGACAGGTAATGGTTTCAGTGTAAAAACGATATTTGTTGAAAATGGGTGATGAATTATGGCCGATGCAATTACAATTAAATTGATTAAGGATGGCGACGGTGTAGAGGGCGCGGTATTACCCGATATCGCTGTGCCTAACACCGACTCGCCGTCGTTAGATACGGCGGTAGCGTTACCGAACTTTCCCGGAATGTCGGTTATTGGGAAAATTGCAACAACGGCCGCATTAGCTAAGACGGCGTATGATTTATCGCGTGCTGCGTTCAACCGTATCCGTGATATCGAACGTGATAACCAAAAACGAACGGAAACGTTGCGACAATATGGCGGTGCTGGATTTAGCGCAAACACTATCGGAGACCGATTTACAATATTCGGCGAGCGGATTCCCGGAAACGTATCAACGGCTTATAAAAGGTAGGTGCAATATATGCAAATGACAATCGTAAAATCCAGCACGACGGTATCGCTAATTAACGATTATAAGTTTGAATATCGGCGTGATGGTGGATTTAATACGGCCGTCGTATCATTTTATAACACCGATAGTAATTTATTATCGTGGTGGGATAGGGTCGTTATTGACGGGGTTACATGGCGTGTTGCAACACTACCGACAACCCGTGTAAATTATGGCGTATCGCCCGATTGGTTATATACCGTTGAATTAGTTGAGATTACGGCTATATTAGACGGCGTACAGATGCCGGCGATGACTTTCACGCAAAATCTAAATAAAACGCGCACGTTCCTAGACGCAATAACCGAGTTGTTATTAAAACAACCAACGGCGATTTATAACACGCCTAAATACACATTGCATGCGACACAAGGAATATCGTTATCCGATATTGCGCCCGATGACAAATTCGAACCAATGTCGTTATATCGCGCATTGAAACATTATGCCGAGATATTGGATGCTAGGGTTACGCTAGACACGAACGATAAAATAAAATTCGAACCATTGCACACATACACGACTACAATATCTCCGGTTCTTGTTACGGTTGAAAAAACGAAACGCACCGATGATTATGCAACCGATTTGATTATGGATGTTACTAATGCCGAGTTGGGAGAAACTGAGGTTTTTCCATCCGTACGTGTCGAGACGTATTTATTACCACTAGACCTAACACAAAATATCGGTGGGTTGGTTGATGCTGGTTGGGACAAAATCAAATTGGTTTTACCAAATAAAATTAAACGTATCAATAAGATTACATCGCCGCAATTATTCGATATGGTTTATGGAACGCGCATATTCGAACAGCAAGAGTGGGAAACACTACCGCAATCATCGTTTTGGTCATTCATACCGTCGCCATTTAACGCTGAATTACGTGAAAATAGTGTATATTTTGAATACGGCGGAACGGAAATATTGAATCTTAAAGCATTACAAAAAAATGTCAACGACCTTATTTATACGGCGCGTGATGTTATCATCCGTGTAGAATATGAGTTATTGGAAGATTTACAAATCCAACGCACCAGCGATACAACGTTAGACGGTGGCATAACGTATGTTAAGCGTATCGACCAAAATGCATCGACCGTTGATTATAAGGCGACGGCTCGGGCTATGGAAAATGAACTTACTAATATACAAACGACTGAGTATAACGTTTCGTGGGTATCGGACACAATCCCCGTTATTACATCACGCGTTTTAGTTAATGGCGAATATGCATTGATATTATTATTGACCGCAATTCGCACGGGTGATAAATATGAAATAAACGCGAAATTAACAACCAATTACACACCTCGAAATCCGTTAACGCGCGTCATATCCGAAAATAGAATATTCGAGATTCCATCGGCACAGACCGTATTGCGTAAAATCGTTTGGCAACAAAACGCCGTTATGTATATGGATATTGCATCAACACCGACGGTATCGGGCGCATGGGTTGGGTTTAATTATGGGTTATTTCTAAATGTGCGTGGTCGTGATAGCACGGATTCATATTTTGTCCTAGAGGAAGAAAACGTCATGCCCGTCGTGCGATGGAGATATCGTAGTGATGGAACGTTTGTTTACACGGCTATTCCATTAAACACTACCGTTGATGGTGTGGTTGCAATATTAGCATTTCGCATGATATCAAATACATCGGTAGGTTATCAATCATTCCGCGACACGCTAGCGAACGCGACGGCTGTAAGTGCGGTCGTAACCGATGAGAACGGCGAGAATGAACGCGTAGAGATGCGGTTTGTTACGTTGTCATCGGATAAGATAACATATATCGATAGTGTGCCGACTGAGTTTGAATTCATCGACACATACCCATTCGTTGATGGGCAAATATGGTCATCGGGTAGTTTGCCGGGTTATTCGACATTACAAAAAAAGGTCTATAATATCTCGCCGGTTATTTATACGGCAAAGGATAGACGCGAACAGTTGTTATTTGAAAATCGAATCAAATTCGGCGGTTTGATAACAACTGGTGGGGCATCACACCTTGTAAACATCTCAAAATTAAAACGCTTCAATTATTCGAACGTTAGATTCATTTTAACGATATCGGGCAGTGATTACACAATTACACCAACGGCAACAATATTATATGATGGGTATGTACGATTTAATTTTACATATCCGGCTGAAATAGGAACGGGAACGTTGACGCGTGTTGTTATGCAAATGGACACAAACGGCACGACACCTTATGTTAGTGTATTAGATAAAACGGTATCAATTAGTATCACGGGCAATACCGCGTCATATATCGCGGTCTATATAAAGGAGGAATAGGAATGAAACTCAGGATTGATTATACTACGCGTAAAATTACTATCTTAGAAACACAACCCGTTTTTCAGTACTCCCACAACATCGATTTGATTGAAATTCTAATCGATAGAAATGTTGCTGGCGAGGTTTATAAAGTATCGTTTACTGACGCATCGGGTGTATCAAATCTTTCACGATTCCCGTATTACGTGGGATTGGTAAACGGCTTACATTATTATCGAATTAGATTAAACTCGACAAATACTGCATTCGTAGGTAATTTATCGATGGCGTTTCAAATCTACACAGTTACTGAGGTGGATGGCGTAACAATTTATCAAAAACGTTGGCAATCGGAAACATGGCAACAATACATCGAGGAATCACAACCGGATACGACGGTCGATATTGACCCCGAAGAAACGGCAATCATCGATGAGATTTATAGCGCTATTGGAGAAAACTCGACACGTATTGAAACATTAGAAACGTTTGTAGAAGGCGCATTCGGTTATGTCGATGGCGATGAGAAAGCACGCAAGATAGCGCTTGATACCGTGAATCCCGAAGAAGCGCTAGAAATTGGCGAATCGGCTTGGGATGACACCGACAAGTGTGTTGTTACTCGGGTATCAACTGACGTATACTTGCAAAACGGGCAAGAGGTGCTAATGCGAACTCGTAATGCCGAAACAACGACCATCACGAACGGAACGGTAGTATATATCTATGGCGAGTTGGGAAATAGTGGCAAGTCGCTAATCAAACGTGCGTCAAACACGGTTTATTCCGAAGCAACGGCAATCATCGGGGTCGCAACGGAAGACATCGCACAAAATCAAGAAGGGTTTGTTTGCATTATCGGTCGGGCTAGGGGAATCAATCTTAGTACGTTCGTAGTGGGCGACAAGTTGTTCTTGGGTGCTAGTGGTGGTTTGGTTAAGGAAACTAGTTTGACTAAAGGCACAAACACGAAGGTTTATATTGGGGTTGTAGAAAACAATGTTGTTGATGGCACGTTGCTAGTTCAACCACGAATCCATTACAACCTAGACGACCTATCGAACGTGTTTGTTA
>CAZABW010000049.1:12705-13917 GCA_964483655.1 uncultured Candidatus Izemoplasmatales bacterium | reverse complement strand
ATTATTAAATAAACCTATGAAAAAGAAAACCTACGAAATAACCTATCAAGAATACCAAAGCAGAAAAGATATGATTGATAAAATAAATAAAAAAAATCGTATTCTTGAAGAAGAACCTTGGTCGCCGGCACCTTTGAGTGATAAATTAGAACAGCCAAAAAAGATTATATTCCCAGATTGGTTTGCTTATTTACTCCTTGCCGTAGCGATTATATTTGTCTTATTAAATATTGAATAAAATGAAATACCTATTCCCCATAACTTTAATTTGCTTGGATGTATGTGCGGCCTTAGTTTATCTCTATTTTGGTGATCTGAAACATTTTATTTATTGGTTGGCCGCAGCCACATTAACAATTTGCGTCACAATATGAGAAATAAAAAAATAGACCGGAACTATAAAGACTCAAAATATTGCCAGAAATGTTCTAAAGAAACGAAAGATTTATATGAAGTTGAATACCAACAATCCCACTCAAAAAATAAAATCCTTATTTGTAAAAACTGCTATAATAAAAAGCTATACTATAAATTTATATGACAAATGAAAAACACATAAAACAAATAGGTCAGGAGTTCTATAAACTGATGTCTGAAAAATACCGCAAAGGAGCAAAAGAACACGGCGGTCGTTTATGGCAAAAAACAAATATGCTTGAAGAAGCCATAAATGAAAGCATAGATTTAATTGTTTATTTATTAACTTTAAAAAACTATGGAGGTTTGGAAACAAAAAGAGATAGACTTTGCGGTCAAAAAAAGAAAGGAAGGATGGCAAATAATAGATATTGCCAAAAAACTCAAAAGAAGTCATAGGTCTGTTGAAAAGCAAATGGCAAGGCAAGGTGTCAAACTTACACCGACACCGATAACAGAACACGAAATTATTGAGAATGAAAAAAGAAGATTGCAGTCAAACGCCAAAGACAATCTTTACAAAGAACTTTTAAAAAAAACGGCTTACACAAGAATGATAATAGATAAAGTGGAAGAACTTGTGCCAAAGATAACGCTTGTAAATAAGCCAATAGAAATCAAGGAAAATAAAAAAGACACCGAAGTAATGGTGCTTAAAATGTCAGATGTTCATATAGGTAGAGTGACCGAAACTTACAATATCAGCGTTTTTAATCAAAGAATGGACATATTAGCGGAAAGAATATTGAGATTAAAACAGCTTTGGTCTACAAGCAGAAATATCAATAAGATTAT
>CAZABW010000049.1:11248-12605 GCA_964483655.1 uncultured Candidatus Izemoplasmatales bacterium | reverse complement strand
ATTGTGCCTATTTACAAATGGAACTTTTTAATAATGCACGGACATCAAATCAGAACTTGGTTGAATATTCCTTTTTACGGAATGATCCAGAAAGGTATGAGGTGGCAAGGTTCTATCAAAGGCAAATGGGATTATATGTCAGTTGGACATTTTCATACACCGCTTAACTTTGTTTGGAACAATTTTGAAGTAATTGGAAACGGAACTATGGTTTCAGATGACGATTATCCTCAACGAGAACTTGGACTAAGCTCGGAAGAGGTTCAAATAATCTTTATGGTCCACCCAAGAAAAGGGGTAATTAACTATAATAAAATATTTTTTAGAAGATGACAACTTTAATTTTTATCCTTCTCTGCGTTTGGTTTTCCTTGTGGATTATAGAAAGCGTGAATAGAGAATAAAAAAACCGGGGTCAAACCCCGATTTTTTTAAATATCTTTTTTAGCTTCTTAATCACCTTTTTAAAAAGCTTTTTGATTTTCTTCATACTATTGTTCTTTTTTGTAATTGATGTAATTTGCGCCACCAGCCAAAACCACCAAAACACCATTAAGAAATACCGCCCAATTATCATTGATAAAACTTTCTTTCAAAGCCAAGGTGACTGCTAACGCACAAATGGCAATAATAGTAGATTTTTTTCCGTTTACTAAACTTAAAATTTTATCCAGCATACTAAAAATATTTAGTGAATAATTGCTTTGCTCTTTTGGGGTTGTCTTTTAAAAGCCCCAATAATTGTTTTACGACCTTTGTTTGTCTTTTATCGTAATCTATTTTATAAGTTTTAATACTTTCAGGAAACAAGCCAATTCCTATTGGGACTGCTTCTTCAAACAGAAAATCTCCGCAAGAAAAAGCAACTTCATCTTCAATCCAGTAAAACTCTCCGTCTTTTACATAATAATGTCTTGCGCCAATTTGATTTTGTCCTTGACCATAAACTATTTTTCCGTCATAAGCCATAAGATTTTCTTTTAAATCTATTAAAGGCATAGGGTCAATATAACCCAAATAACCATTATCTTTAAATTGGGCATACCAACCGCCATTTTGCTGTTTTAAATATCTCACTCCGAAATGCAAATGAGGTCCTGTTGTATATTTTCCCGTATTATCAGATTTTGCGATTTTAGCACCTTTTTTTACCTCTTGGCCTAATTCTACCTGATAGCTATCTAAATGCCCTAAAACGGCCTCTAATGCGTAAATTTGGCCATTGTAGTCAAAGGGTTCAGACCTGCCCCAGACGGAAGTCCCATAACCTGCATCATTTTTTGTAAGAAAGGTAATAGTCATATCCATAGGGCATATAATCGTAGAACCTGTCGGACAAGCGTAATCAATGCCATTA
>CAZABW010000049.1:8608-11148 GCA_964483655.1 uncultured Candidatus Izemoplasmatales bacterium | reverse complement strand
GTTGGTATATTCATAAAGTTTTTTTTAAAATTGAGAGGGAGAGTTCCCTCTCGTATGGTTTAATGAGCAGTAAGCTCGGCATTTTTTCTCCGCCTTTCATCATCAAGGCGATTGAGTTCACGCCGAACAGCGTCTTCTCCGAAAGCCAAAGTGGCTTCAAATTTGACTGTTTCCAGCCAGTCTTTGTCTTCCTCTTTGAGATGTTCGTGGTATCGCCAATAGGCAGCGACTAAGACAGACATCGGTGTCATCTCGTTCACCTCCTTTCAGGTTTTGAGCCGATAGACCTATTCCCGATAACAATCGGAAGTAGGCTTAGTTTCTTGCGGGTTGATGTTGTGCAAAAGACTATTCTTACTCGTCGTTTATTTCATAAAATAAACATTGAATAAGTCTATCGGCTTGTTAACCTTAAAAAAGTGATTGGTTAACGAACATTATTTCAAAATTGAGTTTACTAAATAAACAATTACGACCCCTCCTGAAACTGTTCCACCCCAGACGATTATTTTTTCTACCCATTTTTTTGCATATCTTTTATCCATATCATCTTGTTTGGGAATACAGGACAATGAGTCATAAATATGATAATTCTGCTCATCGTGAGTTAGTTTTTTAAAATCTTCATAAGATTTAATTGAATTAGACATACCCTCTCATTTATTTTTTATTTATTAAATAGCTTAAATTATTCTAAACATCCCCATTATTGACGAGCAAATAAAGTATTAGAATTGTCGGCAGTTTGTGCCATTTTTAACCATTGTTTAGCATTATGTTCCCAAGACATTTTAGCCATTAACTCAATAGCAGCTTTGAAGTTTGCATTTATGTTTATGGCATTCAAACAAGCTTGTCTGGCTTTTTCCCCATTTCCTTTTCCGTCTACCCAATAAGAACAAGCCAAAAGAAAATAAGCATCTGCTTTTTCCGCCAAAAATGTTGCTTTCGGTAAATATTTTTCAAATATCTCAATGGCTTTGTCCCAATCGTGCTTATAAGTATATTCTCGGCCTAAATAATACATAGTGCGCGTATTATTCGGATCTTTTTCGTGTGCTTTCAATAGCATTCTTAATGCTCTATTCGGGTCTAATTCGTGAGCCGGGCTATGTCCGTATTCAATGGCAATATCAGTTTGGTCATAATCAGGTAAAGCAATTACATTATGAACTATGCCAGTCCATTCTATTTCAGGAATATTTTTAAATACTCTAATGACATAAAAATAATTATCTTTACACCACATTTTTACATTTAGACCGCGATTGTTTGTTTTAGCTATTGTATCTTTTATTTTTTGTATGCCGTTTTCTTCAAGTTTCTCATCAGCGTCTATTGATAAAATCCAATCACCTGTGGCAAATTGTTTAGCGTAGTTTCTTGCTTTGGCAAAATCATCACACCATTCAAAATGAAAAATCTTATCAGTATATTTTTTAGCAATATCAATAGTTTTATCTTTTGAGCCTGTATCACAAATAATTATTTCGTCTGCTTCTTTTATGGTTTCAAGACAATCAGCAAGACAAGCTTCTTCATTTTTTACTATTAAAACGGCTGATAGTTTCATTCTATTCTAAATTATACATTGAGGACATACTGTCACCACCACCAGAAACATTACCCAAAACCTTTGAAACAAGTCCTGTCCCTAAGGTAGTAGGCAAAGCCCACTTAAGTAAAAAAGCTTTTTTTGGATTTTCGTTCATCCAAATTTTTAAAGCAGATTTACCTTTTTCTAAATATGCTTTATTGTCTAAAACTTCAATTAGCCTAAACATTTCTGACATCTCTTTCATTTGATTTGCATAAGTGGAATTGCCAAGTTTATTTGTGATAAAATCATTGGCGGCTCGTCTTACAGCAGTATACAATTCTTTTTTCAAAGCAGGCTTACCGGAAAAAGCATTTATTTTATCACCAATAATCCGATCAAGGTTTTTTCTGGTCATCCAAAGATTTTCCAAATCATTTTTCTCAAGGGATTTTATAAAAGCTTCGGCTAATTTAGCTTTTTCTTTATTAAGCCTTGCTTCATCAATGGTCACATCATCTACTTTTTCTAAAGCTTTTAAAAGAGAGTTTCTTAACTCACCCTTATTATAAATTATTTTTTTAGAAGCCAAATACTTACCAACGATTTCATCTCGGTTTTTTATTTCAGAAGATATTTTATTTATATTGGCAACGGGGTCATTTTTTTGAAGGAGGTTTTTATATTTTGTCCCTAAAGCAATTTCCCTTTCATCCATAATATATTTAGCAGGACTCAATTTTGTTTTTTCTGATATTTTTCCTCTATTTACTGCTTCAATATATTGATTTTTTGACATTGATTTTACATCTGGCGTGATTGCATCTATTGCTTTTTGACCAGAAGCTTTTTTCAAAGACTCGGTTTTTAATTTTCCAGTAATTGCACCAGTCGCAGCACCAAAAACAGCGCCAGTTGTTGCACCGCTTATACCGCCTTTAACGGCAGATGATAAAAGCTTTGTCGCTTTTTCGTCTTTTTTCAAACTTTCAGCAGAAGATAA
>CAZABW010000049.1:7049-8508 GCA_964483655.1 uncultured Candidatus Izemoplasmatales bacterium | reverse complement strand
CCAAGCAAAACATCTTCTCTGTATTTTTTACCAGTTTCACCCTGTAAAAAACTTCCAAGATAGGAAAAAGCTTGAGCCGCCGGAGCCAGAGCCTCAACTAAAGATTTTATTCCTGTAATTTTTGTGCCTGTTTCAAGCGCTTTTCCACTCACATCAGCAACTTTCTCAAAAGTAGATTTTGGAGGTTGTTTTGAATTTATAGCTTGTAATTCTTCCAAAGGTGTTATTTTACCTGTAGTAGTTTGAGGATTTTGAGCCCTATAAGCTGCTACTTGTCCAAATGTTAATCCCATATTTTATAATTAAATTATTAAGCCCATCTAAAACCAGTCATTTTATTTATTGGTATCTCGTGAACTTTTACTTTTTCATCTTTACCCCAATTAGAGTCTTTGACTATTGCTTTATCTCCATTTATACCAATTATGAAACCTGTGTGTCCGTATTTTGAAAGTTCTCCCGACAAAGGCATAGTAAATACCATTCCCGGCTGAGGAGTCGTTATTGATTTGTCCATTTTTGCCAATTTAGATTGATAACTATCACCAAGACCTAAACCTGTAATTTGATTGACAAATCTTCCACATTGCCCGGCTTTTGTTCCAGTAGGAATAGATAAAACTTTATTTGCTTTTTCTACTGTGCCTTTAGGTGTTCCGGCACCACCCTGATTAAAAGTTCCTGTTATTCCTATTGCACTAAGCCAATCTGGCGGAACAACTTGAGCAAAAACTTCATCATCTGATAAATTAGGATTTTGTGATTTTATTTGTAGAATTTTATTTCTTGTATCTTGATTAGCGCCTTGATAAAAATCAGATAATTCAACTGGTAATCCAGCAGAAAAGTTTTGAAAGTTTTTTGCACCAATAAAAGCTGATTTTATTTTTTCCAATTCTGTTTTAAATGACTCATTCGGTAAAAGTCTATCTAACATTGTTGCAGCATCAGCCAACATCTTAGTTTCATAATTAGAAACTTGACCTTGACCTTTTAATTTTTCCCTTGCATCAACTTTTAAAGAAGCTACTAATTGTTCATATTGCTTAATTAAAGTTCTGTTGGTTAATCCGGCTGCAGTTAATGGACTTTGAATACCAGTTATTTTTTCATAGTTATTATTTTCTAATAAAGAATTGACAAGAGAAATTTTGTTGTCCATTTCAGCAACTTTATTGGGGTCAAGTGGAACAATTTTTGTGACTGGTTGGAAAGTTCCATTTCCCATATCTATATGAGGAACACCTCCAATATTAACTGTCGAACCAGTGCTTGACTCTTTTGGTGCAGTCCCTAAATAATTTCCTTGTTGGTCGTATAAAGACGAACCGGCAGAAACTACAAGCGGTTTATTGTCACCCGGTGCAGATAAAAATGAAGTAGCATTTTGTATAGCTTCAGCAATATCGGTTGATTTCATTATTTTGTTTAAAGTTGCTGTATCAGCGCCATTTTGAGC
>CAZABW010000049.1:0-6949 GCA_964483655.1 uncultured Candidatus Izemoplasmatales bacterium | reverse complement strand
TAATCCTTCATAAGCTTTATCAAATTGAGCAGAAATAGAAGCCATTTGAGTGTTTAATTCTTTTAGTCTTGTTTCCGCTTCAGGAACACCAGCTTGTTTTAATAATTCTTGCTGACGCGTTCCCTTGCCAGTAAGCTTTTCAATTTCTGATAAAATATTTGTTTCAAGTTCCGAACCTTTTGTCTGCAAAGCTTTGCTTTCTTCAAAAGCTTTAGTTTGCATATCTTGATAAGATTTTAATTGCGCATCAATGTTTGCTTTGAAAGCGGCATAAGGGTCAGATTGTTGATTTGATTGAAAATCGGCTAATTGATTTTGTTTTGCCATTTCATCCTGTAAAGAAAGCGAACTTGAACCTACGCTAATCCCAGTTGAAGTCGGAACATTCGTTAAAGTAGAAGGCAAAGCAGTAGGCGTTTTTAATTTTCCATACAATTTTGCACTATTGGGGTCTTTTATAATGTCAGTATATTGACCCATTGAAGCGACATTTGGAATATAAGAATAACCGGTAGGCGCAGAAAAAGCTTTATTGGTATTGCTTTGCGCCACACTCAAAGGAGTTGCCGACTGCCCTGTCGAAACTTTTGGAATATAATTTGATGTGTTCGAAGAAACAGACAGCTTTGGAGTTGTCGGTATCGGATTAGAAAATAAATTGTTTGTTCCGAATAAATTAGTAGCCATATTTTTTTAAAGTTTTTCAATTTTAGTCCAAGTTCCTGTGCCGCTTGTATCTATGATATAGACCCACATATAACCGTCATAAAAGGCAAACTGCTCAAAGAAATTTTTTGGTGTATAAGACGGAGTTGATGTTAATTCCGTTTTTAATTTACTATTAGATAAATAATTTTTATCAAGTTCGTCTACTTTTTCCGTAGATGTAAAAATATCTTTATCATCTTTTACACCACCGCTATCAAAAACTATTGTTTTTATTTTTTCTTTGTTAGCTTCCATAAATATCAATAGAGTTAATATCAAATTTACCACCAGCCGAAGTCCAATATACTTCCAAATAACATTTATCGGAAAAAAATCCTTCTACGATAAACGGCATATCATCTTGGTATAAAGTTGTATTTAATGTTTTCGTATCAGTCAATTTTAAATGGTTCATTATAATAAAACCATTAGCCGAAGTTGCGGAGAAGGCAGGTGAAATTGTAAATTGCTCACTTGAAGTTCCAGCATTACTTACAGTTTGAACATAAGACCTTTCTCCACCTGCATTTAAATTTGCAAGATAAACTTGACCGCCAATTTCAGCAGGAGCAGAAGCACCAGCTGCATTAACTATATTTGATGTTGTAGAACTTGAACCTGCAGTAATTGTTCTAAAATTCGGTTTTCTGCCATCACCAATAGCAACTGAAATTGTTGCTGTCGTTCCCAAAGCTGAAGACATAAATCTTGGAGAAATGTTTAATCTGATTTCACTAATATTAACTTTTCTTCCAAAATTTACAAAAAACATTGCAGAACCTTTTAAAGCACCAGTATCTACTAAATTATTCAATAGATTGGTTTTAGTTCCATCACCACCAGAAACTCCGGTTAAAATGTATCTGTTATCAAGGTTTGTCGGGTATTCTGAAACAGATATAATGCCACCATAACTTTGACCCCTAATAACATCACTTCCATTCGTTTGTGGTGTAAAAGTCCAACCACTACCAAATTCATAAATCCAAATCCCAGACCGATTTCTGTTATAACCATCAAGCTGTAAATTTAATATAAATTTATCGTTTATAACCAAACCACTATTAAAGAAAGCTTTAGTTGAACTTAAAACTTCAGGTATATCTGGTAAAGTTGTTATTTTTTTTGATTGATAACCATTTGAATAATAAACAGAATTACCAACTACAATCAACCAACCTCCAGAATAAGCACAAATACATTTAGGTATTTGTTCCAATTCTTCTATGGCTAAAAATCCATTAGTAAAACCATCCCATAAAAGCAATACGCCTTTACCTCGCCTTGAAGCGCCTATCAAAATCTTATCTTGATTAACTGCCATACACTCAAATTGAGTTGAGTCTGGAAGTTGTTTAAAATTATCGTTCCAAGTGCTTTCATCTACATTAAGAGCCGCTAAAAAATTACCATTTCCGATAAGATAATCAGTGTCAAAAATAACAATTTGTCTTTTAAAATTAGTTTTTACTTCTTGACCTTCAAAATGCGGATAAGCGGTAGTGGCAAAAAAGTTCCAATAATTTCCACTATTATATTTTCCTTTATCTAAAAATACAGCGTATTTATCATTGGCAGCCGTAGCGGTAGAAGTGGCAAAATTCAAATTATATTGAGAAGAAACACTTGTAATTGTATATTCAACTTTTTTTGTAAAGTTGTAAGCTTTATTTAATCCGTCACTTGAAGAAACTCCAAGAGCAGTAAAATCAGTAGTCGTATCTGTTAAACGAGTAGTGCTTCCGCCAGTTGCAGTTCCAAGATAACCAATACCTAAATAGTCATCACCAGAAAAAAGTATATTTTCATTTTTAGTGACTTTTAAATCTCCCCAAATAGAAGGATATGTTCCATAACTTGAATGTATTTTACCAATAGAATTGGTAGAATTGTTAACATTGTATTCGTGAATATTACCAGCAGTATTCAAAAGAACAATAGAACCTTGATTTAAAACAAGAGAAGACCCAGCCAAAGTCAAACCTAAATCTGAATAGCCAGAAGTATCTTCACTTATCAGATTGGAATTGGCAAAAATAGTAGACAAAACAGACTGTCCGGCAACTCGTCTTGCGGACATATTTTCTAGGAAATAAGTGTTGCTTTTTTCCTCTATATTTGTAAAGTTTGTGATTGTTGCCAATTTCATATTTTAACAATTTATAATTTTAGGAATAAAAGAAACGGGAGCTGTAGCAGGTGAAAAAACGGCAGAAATCATTTGCAAATTTTGAGATGAACCACTACTTATGTTTAAAGTGTAATTACCTAAAAATCCACTATTTGAGTCTACAATACCAGCATAATTTAAAGCACCACCTAAAACTCTTGCTGTTGTTCCGCTTCCTGCACTTAAATTTCCCGGATTAGAGCTGGGAGAAATTTGAGAAATCATCCAAGCGCCATTTGTCGTGGAAGCAGAAGTGATTGAAATAGATGTAGCAGAAGTTGCGCCAGATTTATCAAAATCTTCAATAGTGCTTGTCTGTTTTACTCCTGTATATGAAGCGGAAGAACCAAAAATATTTATACTTGAAGATGAAGATATAACTACATTGTTTGCTCCCGTAGATGGTGCAATTAAATAAAATAAATATGACCAATAAGTTCCTACTTGTTGCTTGTCAATCAAAGTTAAAGAATTGCTATTATAAGAAACCCCAGTAATTGTATCAGAAGTCCCTCCCATTACAGAAACAAATAAAATTCTATTATCACCTGAACAAGTATGAGAAAAAGTATAAGATGTTCCTGCATTATAGCTTCCGCCACCAGTAGCATCAAAATTTATTGCCATAATTAAGAAGTTATTTTTAACCAAGCCGCTAAACCTTTACCTTTTGTGGTATTGGTTGCGTCTACATCAAAAGTTATTTTGTCATCAGCAGTTAAAGCCGAAGTAGTAATGCTTGGCTGAACCGCAGAAGTTTTTGATGATGTTTCATTAGATTGAACCGTTATCTTATTGGTTGTCATTATGGTTGTTCCGCCCTTGTTAATATCAATAGTTAAGGTCGCACCTGAACCGGCAGTATCAATCCAAGCCCCGACATCTGCAATAGTCCCGCCATAGGGAATTTGATAAACACCGCCAATAGAAGTGCCTGTGGCGTGTGTAGTAGTTGAAGCAGTCAATCTGACAATAAAATATTTATCACCAGCCGGGCCAGTTGGACCTTCAGGACCAGTTGGACCAGTTGCTCCTTTTGCTCCAGTAGTTCCTTGTTGGCCTGTTGGTCCAGTAGCACCACGAGGGCCAGTAGGGCCTGTCGCACCAGTAGCCGAAGCAGCACCGGGAGCGCCAGTTGCACCCTGTGGGCCAGTAGGGCCAGTTGCACCTCTTGAACCAGTCGCGCCATTAGAACCAGCAGGACCAGTAGGGCCTTGTGGGCCAGTCGGACCAGTAGGACCGACTAAATCGGATTTTAAAGCTTTTTTCGTTTCTCCAGAAACTAAATCTACATAAGGGATTATATCGGTATCTGCCGGTGAGCCTTGTGTTAATTCAGAAATTTTTTGGTCAGCCATATTTAAGGTTTAATATCATTAGTAAAAGATGTTGATGGTTTTGTATCATAAGTAAAACCATTTGCTGTTGCTATAACAATTTTGTTCCCTGTTTCCAATAATAAATAAAATGTATCTTCTTTTAAGAGAAAACTGTCAGCTCCAGCTGGTTTTATATCATTGGTATAAGCCATATTTAACTATAATTTTCATAAGACCTGCTTAAAAATGGTGTATGGTCTTTATTTCTAAGCTGATAAAACTTTTTAATATCTTGTTCATATCTTAACCATTCTTGCGTAAGGTGAACAATAACATTAGAGTCTGGTCTTTTTGATTTCAACCATTCAAGAGAAGCACCAATAGGAACAGCATCGTGGTAAGGAGAAGCAAATCCGGGAGTCTTAGTAGTATCAGTAGTAGCAAAATCTACACTTGTTCTATCAAAGTAGACTTTAATTCCACCTGTTTTACTATAATCAGGAGCGGGGAATAACTCTATTGTATTTCCAATCAAACGATAATATACTACTTCCCCATCATCTTCAAAAAATTCATCTACTGCGCCATTTATATACTGTGTGGGTAATTGTTCAATTCTAAACCAATCATCTTCATTTGATTTTATTTCTATTCTTTCAATGGTAAGTGCTTCTGTTGGCAATGCGTATTTTGCAGTTCCAGAAGTTAAATCTGTTACTGCTTGTGGCAAATCTGTTTCATTTGAGTCATCATATTTCCATAGACCTTGAGCCAAGAAAATCCAATGCCAAATTCTGCGACTTACCTTATTGGCATATCTTGTAAATTCTTTCAGTTTATTGGTATCACCGGAAATTCCGGTATTACCTAAACCGCAATAATCTTCGCAAGCTTGGATAATACCTAAATTGTTAGTTGTATCGTTGTATTGCATATTATTCTTCGTCTGGTATTTGTGAAATTAAACGGAAGCATTCTTGGACACTAAGTCCTTTTGTAGTTATTATTTCAGCATTGAATAAAAAATCATTTAACATATCTTGCACACTTACATTGCTTGTATATGTTATAGACTCACCCGTAAGTATTCCTTTACAAATATCATAAATAGTAAAACCAGAACTATCAATAATAACATTAAGAGCATCTTGAACTGTAAGTCCTGTTGTTTCTGCTTCTATATTGATATAATCTTGAATTGATGACATATTATTTTAATAAATTCTTAATTTTTGATGTTGATTGTTCTTTACAATAATCTATATTTACAGCTTTACAGCCATATTTTTGTATTTCTTTTAGTTCATCTGCTTCCCAACCATCTCCACTAAAAACATAATCAATCCCCTTTAATTTCATTTTTAAAGTCTTTTGTTTTACAACTAAATCTACTTCTGGCAAAGCAAGTAAAATTTCTTCTCTTTGATTATATGGTATTACCGTTTTTTTGTATTTAGGACAATCCAATAATCCGACCACAAGATAATCACAATACTTTTTACATTGTCTAATTGCCCTCAAATGCCCAATATGAAATAAATCAGCCGTCATTGGAATATACCCTGTTTTTATTTTACAAGTTTTTCCCATAGTTCTTTTATTTGATATTTTTCATATTTGGTATAGTGATTAGACCAATTTTGTGTTTCAAAAGCTCTATCAATTACACTATCTATATCAATAAATTTTAACATATCAATATAGATTGATAAGTTAATATCTTTAAATAAACTCATCATAAGGCCACAAGCCAATCCGTGCGGAATATTGTATTTTTCTGTCAATCCGTAAGAAAGAGCGTGAACAATAGAAGTGCCTGTTATATCTATTGCTCGGCCAGAATAATTAGCTGCCAATAACGGGTCTTCATCAATAATCTCTAAAGCCATTTTTGCATACATTATGCTTTCAGGTGTTGATTTTGGCGACCAAGTTGACTCAAGTGCTTGGCAATAAGCATCTAATCTTCCACTTAATCTTTGCAAAAAAGGCAGGGTTTTTATCCTTTCCCTGTCCAATTCAAATTCATCTGGTCTGTTTAATAAAAAAGTTGTCTTTTTTCCATCAACTGTCAAAACACAATAGCTTGTGACTTCACTTCCCGTTCCGGCTGTTGTCGGTATTGCTTTATGATATAAACCCCATTTAGCCGCTATATACTTTCCTACGTCTATTGTTGAGCCACCGCCTATTGATAAAATTGCTTTTTCGTGCCTAAATTCCTTAGCTTTATTTTCAGCGTATTCAAGAGTCGGATTTGACGGACAATGTTCCAATTTTTTCATTTAAGTATCTATAATTATTTTCTTGACCGCCTGTTGACTTGAAAACACCATTATTGATAATAACCAAGCGCAAGTTTTTAGGTTTATATCTTTTTATCGTGCTTATTGACCCCATTTTCATCAAAAAAGAACCTTCACCTATAACAACTATAACTTTTCTCTTTGTATTTAAAGCTATTCCTAGACCAACTCCCATAGCGCAACCCATAGCACCCTTAACCAATATTTTTCTGGGGTGTTCAATTTCAGATAAATCTTTTGAAATACTACCAAGCGATCCGACTATAATGGCATTTTTATTCTTTTCTAATAATCTCAATAGATATTTTTGCTGGGTCATACGGCAATATTTTTAATAAATCGTCTAAAATATCTGACATCACTTTATGGGGAGGTTCTTGTCTGCCTGTTGAAATCACCAAATTCATTTCAATTCCTTCTGGTATCACATAAGAAGTTAATGGGTT
>CAZABW010000048.1:9228-14398 GCA_964483655.1 uncultured Candidatus Izemoplasmatales bacterium | reverse complement strand
AACCATTCCCTGCCACGCTTTAAAATTATTTTACCAACAAAATATGATGCTCTTTGAGAGTGAAAGCCTAAGTGACAACCCATACAGACGGGTATGATATTTCCAAAATCATATCTCAATGCCGAACTTGTGCTTTTGGGGAAAAAGTGATGTCCGCAACTTATCGGCATTCCGCAAATTTCACATTTTGGAAATTCTTTTCTTACAAATTCTTGTAGCTTTTTATCTGCTTTGTTGCGATAATATTTCAGCGACTTCTCTCGGGGCTTTTTTGTTTTCATAGAATTCATTTATTACTGTTAAAGTAAATATTTTCTGTTTGCTTATCGGATGTTTTGCCAAAGCCACATATTCTACGAGAACTTCAGAGATAAAGTCATCAACTTCTTTCGGGACTCTGTAAATGTATTTCATAATTTCTCCTGATAGTGAGCAATCAATTTGCTCATTATTTCTTTATAATATTTTTCTTGGTCTTTACCGAGTTTATCAGCTATTTGTTCAATTACTCTGCGGAGTGCCTGTGATTGACTGCCTTTTTTCTTTGCTTTAATAGTCTGTTTGTCAAAAGTTATTAAGATTTCCGACATTTCAGATATTTTCAAAGTGTATTGCTCATTAACAGTCCCGTCATCATTTGGGTGCTGCTCTGATTTTCGGCACTCCGCGTTTGTAATTGCCAAGTCGTAAGTTCTGTTTAAAACCAACGGCTCGGTTAGATTACAAGTTCCGACCAATTTAAGTTTGAACTCGTTAATCATATTTAGAAAGGAATTTTTGAAGTATCAATATCTTCAATGTTATCTTGCGCCAAATCTGTCTTGTTCTTATAGTCAAAGTCAGAAATAGTCCCCGGCTCTGAAAAAAACAAAATATTTCTTTGGGTGTATTTGACTTCTTTTTGCTTGTCGTCAATAAACTTTCTTTGTTCTTCGGTAAAGGCAATGCCCACGCTGTCATTTAAAGTAAGTTTTTGCTGTTTGTATTGAGCATAAGCTTTGGTGTCCGTGCCGTCTACTTTGGTTGTAAAGAATGAATACTTTTTATTCTCATCATCTACGATGGTGTATTTTACCCATTCTTTTCCTTCTTGGTTCTTGCCAACTTTTCTATCTAAGCCGACAATAGTGATTGCTTTTTTTTGGATTTGTTCTTCCATAATATTTATTACTTATTTAATTCTTTCTTCCACTCTATAAATTCTTCATAGAGCCAACTTCTTTTTTCCGGGTGCTTGATTTCTTCTATTAAGCAGATTGCATCTTGCGGTTCTCCGCACCAGTCATTCATATAATCATCTACAAGTGCCAAATTTGGCTCAAAATTGACTTCTGTGGCGTCTTTTTCTATTGGTGGGTATTTTCTGCGTTCCTCGGCTTTCCAGTCTTCTAAGGCGTAAGTTTCCGCTTTTTCGTCAAACGGCTGATTGGGGGCTTCAAAGAAGTTGCCATAGCCGTGTAGTTCTTCCCAAGATATTGATTTCATAAGCCAGAGATTAAGTATAAGATACCGACAACGAATAGTATTTTGGCAGATATGGAAGTTTTTTCTTCCGGCTTTGCCCAGCCTTGTGCATATTTGTTCATACTTTTTTTATTATTAGTTAGGTGTAAGGGTGAAGTGGATACAGGCGACTTTGGAAAGACCTTAGGGCTTGGTCTCGCAAGCTTGTCGGTCAATTTTACTCATACGCCCTTGTCTTCTTCATCACCCTTACAAATACATTGTAGCATATCTGTAAAACCTGTCAAGCCCCTAAAAATACAATAAAAACGCCAATTTTTTAGCGTTTTCCAAATATGTATTAAGTTTATACACAGCTTTATTTTCTAAAAGTAGAATATTTTTTAGATACAATCCACCCTTCTTTTACCTTTTGATAAGTAAGTGGTATTGATATGTAAGAGAATAGTTATCTTGCTTTGAATGAAGATGTATTTCTATTACGATGCAAATCAAATGGCTCGGACAGAGAAGGATTAAGAACTGTTTTTCCGAGCTTTCGCATCTGCACCTTAATAGAATTTATAATTTTGGCGGATTTTTTTTACTTTGGATTTCCGAAACAAAGGTTTTATTCTCTATTGTAAAAAACTGCTTATAGTTGCCCTCCTTGGCAGGAAAGCAGCTATAAACAGTCTTAAATGCTTATTCTTATAAGCCTCTTTCCGTATTTGCCAAGGAGTATATATACATCTTAACTTAATCTAAAAACATTGTCAAGAGCCTTTAAAGATTTTGTGAGCTGAAAACATTTGACACATATTTTCAAAAAAGGTATAATGTATAAAGAAGGGTAAAAAGCAAAAAGCTGACTAAATCCCCGCAGGACTATTTGGCTCTATGAGAGTCTGATCGCCTGAAGGCGTTGTTGGCTTAAATCTATGGGGGAACACATTATAAAAGCCCGTGATAAGATTTAAGCTTATAAATGATTAAAAGATTAAATACACAATTTGGAGTGGGATTGCTGTATCAGACGGCTTGTTTAGTCGTTTTTTTGTTATGAAGTATTTGCTTTTAATTTTATTCCTTTCCCTATCAGCCATATTGGGCGCGGTAGTTGCCTATATGGCTAATTGGTATATAATGAGGTAAAATATGAACAAGTGTAAAGGTAAAAAAAACAAGAAATAATGGAAGAATTGACACCACAGCAAATCAAGTTTTTGGAACATTATCTGGATGTAAAGTCAGATACTTTTGGTAATGCTTTACAAAGTGCTTTATTGGCTGGGTATAGCCAAGAATATGCTGAAAGTATTACAACAAAAAATTTAAAATGGCTGTCGGAATATGGTGGTGATGCTAAAAGATTGCTAAAAGCGGAAAGAAACTTGGAACAGCTGCTGGACCAAGATGAAGATTTAAAGGTAAAAGCCGATATAACAAAATTTGTAGCCGGAACTCTAGGAAAGAAAAAATACAGCACCCGACAGGAATTAACGGGAAAAGACGGGAAAGACCTTATACCTAAACCAATAATGGATTTAGATGCCATACAGCAAGACAACAGCGACAATAAAAATAGCGAAACTGAACAAGAGAATAAGGGCAATACAGGGCGGGACATCAGCGAGTAAAACAGTCAGTATTCTTTTGTATTTAATTGCAAAAGCGCAAAGCGATAAAACCGAAACTTTGACAAGTATTGTTTCCGAGTCCTTGCCACATCTTAAAAGGGGTGCAATGAGAGATTTTCTGCTGATAATGAAAGAACATAATTATTATGACGACAATAGGTGGAATAAATCGGACTTTGTTTATACTTTTGAAACAGGTAGTAAAATAGAGTTTTTTTCAGCTGATCAGCCGGATAAGGTTAGGGGAGCAAGGCGCGATAGACTTTTTATCAATGAGGCCAATAACATTCCTCTTGAAACTTTTGAGCAGCTTGAAGTCAGAACAAAAGAATTTATATTTTTGGACTGGAACCCATCAAATGAATTTTGGTTTTATACAGATATTCAGTTTAAAAGAGATGATGTAGATTTTTTGGTTTTAACTTACAAGGACAACGAAGCTCTAAGTCCTGAAATTGTAAGAAGTATAGAACAAAGAAAAGGGCGCAAAGGCTGGTGGCAAGTATATGGACTTGGACAATTAGGTGAAGTGGAAGGAAAGATTTACAAGGACTGGCAAATTGTAGATGAAATACCACACGAAGCAAGGCTAGAAAGATATGGTTTGGATTTTGGCTTTTCAAATGACCCGAGTGCTTTGGTGGCAATTTACAGATACAATGGCGGCTTTATCATAGACGAAATCATTTATCAAAAAGGACTTTCAAATAAACAGATTGCCGACATTATATTAAATCAAGAACGGGCTTTGGTAGTTGCTGACTCGGCCGAACCGAAATCAATAGATGAAATCAAGTCTTATGGGGTGAGTATTATCTCTTGCCGTAAAGGTAAAGACAGCGTCAGACAGCAAATACAATTTGTTCAAGACCAAAGAATATCAATTACAAAGCGTTCCGCAAATATCATACACGAATACAGAAACTTTTTGTGGAAAGTAGATAAAAATGGTAAAGTTTTAAATGAGCCGGAACATCAATTTAAACACAGTATGGATGCTATTGCTTACGGGTTAGACAGCTTTAAGCCGGTGTCTAACGACCAATTTAACAATCAATTTAAAAACAATTTTGTATGAAGAAAGTGTCCACTAAGGTTCAGGACATTATAACCAGATTTAAAACGCAGGAATTGGAAATAGTTAGGGGTTATAAGTTCAACCAATACAATAATATTATAAGAATTAACCTTTATTTAAATCAAAGGTTTTTGGAGTGTAAAGACCCAAGAGCTGTTTTTTGGGATTTATCTACTCCACGCATTACCCACACAGCAAAAAACATTGATTTGGACACAAAAGATTTGATGCCTTATGCTATTGGGAAAACCAATATGTTTCAGGTTTGGATTGCTAGGGTACTTTTAAGAAAATGGCTAAGAGATAAAAACTTGGCTGTTTTGTTAGATGATTTAGTTGATGGCGTAGCGGCTTTTGGTTCGGCTGTTTGGAAGATTTGTAAAACAGACAAGGGAAAAACCATTGAAGAAGTTGACTTAAGAAACCTTTATTTTGACCAGACTGCCAAATACATTAAAGATGTGCCGGTGGTTGAAATGCACTATTTGAGTCCCTTGGAAGTCAAGAGAAAAGAAGATGTTTGGGATAATGTAGATAAGATTTTAAAAAACCCACCAGTTAACCAAAAAAATGAATATGATATTTGGGAGTATTGGGGTGAATTTGAAAACGAGGATGGCACTCTTTTAAACAAGCATACAATCGGCTACAATTTTGGAGATGCGGAAATAATTTTGTTTGATGAAGAATTTAAAGAAGAAGATTTTCCTTACCGGGACTTTCATATTGGGAAATATCGTGGTCGGTGGCAAAGAATTGGTATCGTGGAAAGATTATTTAAACTTCAAGAACAAGCCAATACCATTGTTAATCATAATGCAAAAGCCAACGAAATCGCTTCTTTATTGCTTTTAAGGTCAACTGATGTAGGAACTGGCGCAAATGTTTTGGAACAGGCAAGAAATGGTCAGATTATTAACTCGGCTGACTTACAGCAAATTGGTATTGATAATCGGGCTTTTAGCACTTTATTAACTCAATTACAGAGTATTGAAGCACAAGCAGACAG
>CAZABW010000048.1:0-9128 GCA_964483655.1 uncultured Candidatus Izemoplasmatales bacterium | reverse complement strand
GGGCTTTTAGCACTTTATTAACTCAATTACAGAGTATTGAAGCACAAGCAGACAGGCTTTGTTTAACCCCTGAAATTGTAGTCGGTGAGAGTTTGCCCTCTGGCACGCCTTTTAGGTCTTTGGCTACTTTATCTAACGCGGCCAAATCTGCTTTCAAATCTTCACGAGATAGAATTGCGTCCGGGCTTGAAGATATTTTGAGAACAGAGATTTTACCTGATGTTATTAAAAAGTGGCAAAAAAAAGATATTGTTCAGATCGCCGAGAGTGCCGATGATATAAAGTTTTATGAAGATAGTTTAATTGCTCAAAGAAGACTTGAAACCATCGCCAAAGGAAATAGAGAAGGCAGGGTTATTACTCCCGAAGAATTGAAGGAGTCTGAATTAAACGCTTTGAATGAAATCAAAGAAGTCGGTAGAGTAGTAGAGATACCAGAAAATTACTTCAATTTTGATTTTGGCTTGCGGTTTATGATTACTTCTGAAAGTTATGATAAGCAACAGCAAAATGACGCTATGTCAAACGCCATTTCAATGATGATGCAAAATCCTGCTATTGTTAATACGCCTGTATTTAAACAATATGTGGAAAATAACGGCATTGAATGGTGGAGATTGACTCCTGAACAGACAGAACAACTTGCAGAAACGGCTCAAGCAATGGGCGGAAAACCTATGCCTGAACAGCCAAAACAAGATAAGTTAATGTCTATGGTTAATGCGCAATAATATGAAATGGTCAGAGATTTGGCAATTAGTCATAGAACAAAGAAATAAAAAAACTAAAGAAGAAAATAACGAAGAATAAATATGGAAGAAGACATCAGAGAAATGTTAAAAACTCGCGGGTGGCAATATGTAGAGAAGTTTCTTGAAGAAGAAGTTGAAGCCTCCATAAAGGGAATTAAAACAGATATGAGTTCTGATGTTATTGCAATACAGTATATTGGAAAAACTGAAGCCAAAGCGATTATCAAAAAGGTTTTGGCAAAAGTCAAAAGGATTGGTGCTTCGGAAACACAAAAAGCTATAAGCTATAAATAAATCGGGTTATCTCTCCCTTAAAAGAGAAATCCGAGTTTAATCCATAACTCTTTAAAAATGGAAGAAGAAGAATTGCAGGACAACCCTGCCGAGAATGGCGACTCTTTAAATGCCGAGGAGATTGAAACTCCTGAAGAAAACAACGAGGAAGAACAAGACTCTCCTACTTTGGAGGATTTTGAAGAATTAAGAGCCAAGGCTGAGAAATTGGAAAAAACCAACCAACAGCTTTATAAGCGATTAAAAAAACTCCCTCAAAAACCTTTAATTAACCAAAGCGATTTATCACGAGATGAAATTGTTTTGCTTGCAAAAGGTGTTCCTGAAGATGAGATAGATTTGCTCAAAACGCTTCAAGCTGGGAGTAAAGCGCAAGGAAAGGAAGTTACACTTTCTGAATTGCAAAAACACCCTGCTATTACAGCTTTGAGAGAGAAAAAAGAAAAAGAAAATCGTTCATTGAAAGGTTCGCTTGGTGCATCAGGTAAATCAATTCAGACCGATGAGCCTAAGTTTAAAGAGGGGATGACCTCCGAAGAACATAAAAAGGCTTGGGAAGAAGTGATGAATAGCTTATAGACTTATTGAAAAATAAGTATAAGGAAATAAAAAAATGGCTGCTGGATTAGGCGCTAATAATATGGATACAACGACCCAAGCGTCGTTTATCCCCTCGATTTGGGGTTTTAAATTAAATGATTTCTATCGCGCTAACTTAGTTTGTGCAAACTTCTTTGAAGATTTGTCAGACGAAGTTGCTGATGGTGGTAATATCATTTACATCCCGAATATCTCACAGATGACTGCTAACAGTAAGACTCAAGGTTCACAGGTGACCTTGAACGACCAGACTGCTGGTAAAGTCACTTTAACAATTGATAAATGGTATGAATGCTCATTCTTAGTTGAAGACACTGTCGCCGCTAAGATGAAAAAGTCTTACAGAATGCAGGAACGCTGGATGAAAAATGCCGGTTATACTGTTGCTGCCGCTTTGGAAGATGCTATCATTGCTTTGTTCAATGGTTTCTCCCAGACTGTCGGCACTTCCGCTTTGACTTTGAATGACTCAAACATCAGACAAGCGATTGCTTATCTTGATGCGGCTAATGTTCCGCAGAACGAAAGAGCTTTCTTCTTGCATCCGAATGTTTTGTGGACTCAGGTTATGGGCATTGACAGGTTCACTTTGGTTCAGAATACCGGTGGTGCTGACCCGGTTTTGAAAGGTGCAGTTGGTATGCTTTATGGCATTCCGGTCTACACGACTTCAAGACTTGGCACTACCCTTGGTCACCGCAATGGTGCTTTGTGTGGTAAAGATGCTATCAACTACGCTACCAATAGCTTAGCTGGTGGAACTCAACCCGGAACTGTTAGACTTCAAACCCAATATGTTCAGGAATATCTTGGCACTTTGGTGACTGCCGACATTATGTATGGCGTTATCGAAAACCGCGATACCTCTGGCGTTTGGATTAAAGCCAAATCATAAATTATAAAATAATTTCTTTGGGCTGGCCGCAGACCGCTAAGCCCAAAGTCTGCAAGAAATTATATGACAAGAGTTATAATAGACATCCAACATAAAAAGAGAGAATTTATCAATTATGCAGGACAAAAAATCAGAAGCATTAAAGACCCCACGCCGATTTCTCCCCCCATTGACTTGGGAGAGAGTGGAGAAAATGCGGAAAATGGAAGAGCAGATTAAAAAAGAACAAGAATATAGGGAGTCAAAATACTATGTTTAAAGTTTTCTATGTTAGTTCCGGATACCAAGGTTGCTATTATGTAAGATGCTTTCTTCCTTTAATGGCAAATGGTTGGAAAGGTTCTCATAAAGGTTTGTCTAAAAAGAGCGCAAAAGACCCAAACCTTATTATGAGAGAAATGCTTGACTCTGATATTATTGTCTTTCATAGAGCCAATACAAATTGGCATCACAGAATGGGAATGATTTTGAAAGAACAGGGCAAGAAAATAGTGTTTGATAACGATGATACTTTCAAACTTGAAAAGAACCACGCATTTTTTTCGTTTGACGAAAAAGGTTTTGAGGAAAACAAAGAAAAGCTGAATAATGTAGTAAATAACTTCATTATAAACTCTGACCTTGTCACTTGTTCCACTGATTTCTTAAATAAAGAATATAGGGAATTAAATAAAAATGTGATCACTTTGCCTAATTGTGTGAACCCTGATGATTGGCCAGATACTCCTTTAAAAAACGACACAGATAAAGTAAGAATAGGTTTAGTTGGTTCGGTTGCTTATCATCAAGACTTCGAGGGCATACAAGATGTGATAAGGAAATTGGATGAAGATAATAGGGTTCAATTAGTATTATTTGGACTTTGGAAAAACAGAAAGCGTGAAGAAAATCCTTTAGTGGAAAAAATACATAAAAACGAATACGCTTTTTGGGACACATTAAAAAATCTTGAACACGCGCCTTGGTGCGAAATGGAAGACTACTTTTATACGCTTGATAATCTGAAACTTGATATTATGCTTATTCCAAGAGATACAGGATACTTTAATAAATGCAAGTCTAATATAAAATTTCTGGAAGCTTCAATGTTAGAAATACCTGTTATCGCCCAAGGATTTGAAAACGGCCCTTATCAAGAATTGAATGGTTTAAACGGCATAAGAATAGATAACAACAATGATTGGGAAAAAGAAATAGAAAAACTAATCGTAGATAAAGAAAAAAGACAGTTGATCGGGAAAGAAGCTAAGAAATATGTCCTAAGTAAATATAATATCAATGACAACGCCCATTTGTGGGTTGAAGCATATAAAACACTATGAGAAAAATTGAAGTAAAAAACGATAAAGTTTTAAAAGCCCTTGTTAAAAAAGATGAAATGACCAAAAGAGTTTTGGAAATTGTGGAAGAAAGTAAAAAACTTGAAGATGAGTTCAATAAGCTTCAAACAAAACTTGCTCGAGAAGATGAAAATGTCAGACCTTGGTTGAAAGAAGAAGCCGACAAAGTTGATTTAGCAGAATTTGAGCAAGTTTCAAGAGTTTATCTTGGAAAAGACGGTGAAGATGAAGGCAAAGTGTTTATAGAGATAGCAGATAGATTAGAAGAATTTAAAGTTTTCTTTAAAAAGCAAAAAGATGAACAAAATAACAGTAGTGATACCAACAAGGATGAAGGAAACGGCGGAAACGACACTGCGAACGCTTCCTAAGGACTTACTTTACATAGTTGTTCCCGATAAAGGCAAAGGTGCTAACTGGGCAAGAAATCAAGGTTTTAAACGAGTTTCGACCGAATATGTATTATTTAGCGATAATGACATAAAATGGCGGGAGAACGCAATTTTGAGCCTTTTAAAGGCACTTGAAGAACACCCTGAAGCAAGTTATAGCTATGGGGCGTATAAAATGGGTGACCAAATATACTGCGACCAAGAATTTGATGAAGATCTGCTTTACTTGACCAATTATATTTCAACAATGTCGCTTGTAAGAACAAAGGACTTTCCCGGATTCGACGAGAAAATAGAGAGGTTTCAAGATTGGGATGTTTGGCTGACAATGTTAGAAGACGGCAAGAAAGGTGTTTATTGCGGTGAAGTCATATTTGATACTGATGTAAGAGAAGGAATTACTTTAAACGGACCGGACTTGGTTAAATCGTTCAATGTTATAAGAGAAAAACATAATTTATGACAGAAAAAGAGTTGATTAAGTTTAAAAAAAGTTATGAAATGCAAAAGTTGTTTGCTGAAAGAATAAAGAATACAAAAGATTTTAGTATTCTAGACGAACTCTTGGATTACAAAAGAACTTTCTTACTTATTTGGGAAAAAAGATTATTCTAATATGATGCCAAGATACTACACGGGCAATAAAGTCTTAATAGTTGCACATCCTGATGATGAAATTTTGTGGTTCAATCCGTTGGAGTATGATAAAATTATTATAGTTTTCACAGGCAGACACGATAGACCAGACTTTGAAGAAAAAAGAAAGAAAGCAATAAATCAGCATCCTCTAAGAGTAGAGTGCTGGGGTCTAATGGAGAGTAATTTTTGGCGCGACCCTAGTAAATATCAAGAATACGAAGAAAACTATAAAGAGATTTGTGAGAAGTTAAAAACATTAAAAGCTGACTGTATAGATACGCACAACGCTTATGGAGAATACGGCCACGCAGACCATATTTTAGTTCATAACGCAGTAATGGATACAGTTGACTGTTTGGTAAATGGAAAAGACCCAAAGACTTATAGAAAAATCAAACAGCTTTATGTGGATGAAGATGTTTGGACTTGGAAATAATATGTTAGCTGAAATAAGTTTAAACAATTTACTTGATTTTAAAAAAGTTGCAGATGATATTGGTTTAAAGTTTATGTTAATGGAAGGGACTTTGCTTGGCGCATATCGGGATAAAGGATTTGTGGTAAATGATGAAACAGATATTGATTTGGGAATAATGGACTCCGAATTTGATAAAGTTCCTGAATTGATAAACAGACTATTGAATATCGGTTTTACTTTCCCCAAGGTTGTCAATTTTAATGATGTTTTTCACGGAGGTGCTTTACACAGAAATGGCTGTCATATTGATTTAATGAGAATGATTAGACAAGATAATTTAGTTTATAATATCGGGGAAATGGGTGCTTTAAGATATGATTTTCCCAAAGAAGTATTTGACGGATATTCAAAAATAATGTTTTACGGACACGAATTTGACGCGCCAAAAGACATTGAGTTGTGTTTAGAAACAAGATATGGTGATTGGAGAACGCCTGTTGGAGCTGAATATAGCTATAAAGACCCAAAATATTCTCCCAATGTTAGATTGAATGTATGAATGACCAAGAATACTGGGAAAATAGATATTTAGGCGGTTATGATAGCGGACTCGGTTCACACAACGATATCGAAAAAGAGATTAGATTAAGTGTTTTAAAAGAATTGAATGGGATAAATAGTATTCTTGATGTGGGTTGTGGCGATATTTCCTTAATAAAAGATATTTTGGGAATTTTTCCCGAAGCTGAATATACAGGTTTAGATATTTCAGAGGTTATTATTGACAGAAATAGAAAATATAATTTACCGAAATGTAAATTTGAGAAATTAGAAAGACCGTTCTTTGATTATAAAGCAGATTTGGTTCTATGTTTTGATGTTTTATATCATATAACAGATGAAGAAGATTATATAAAAACTTTGGAAAGTCTAAAAAGAGCCTTTAAAAAATATTTGGCGGTTATCACTTACAACGATCAGGGTTTAAAATGGCACTCAGCTTCACATATAGTAAAAAGAAAGTTTAAGCCAGAAATATTTGGTCAATATAATGAAATTCCTATTTCTTCAGAAGGTTATAATAAATCATTGTATTTAATAAAAAAGTAATTATGCCAGTTGCCCAGCCAGAAAATATACCGACTATCTGTAATTTGATAAAATCAAAAAAACCAAAATCAATACTTGATGTAGGATGCGGATTTGGTATGTATGGTTTTTTAGCAAGAATTTATACAGGATTATGGACAACAAACATAACGCCAAAAGAATATTCTGATTGGAAAAATTTAAGCAGGGTTGATGCAATAGAAATATTTGAACCTTGGATTACGGATTTACAAAAGATGATTTACAATAAAATATTTATAGGAGATATGAGAGAAATTCTGCCAAAAGTTGATAATTACGATATGATTATATTGGGTGATAGTTTAGAACATTTGAATAAAGAAGATGGTGAGAATGTCTTAAAGATAGCAAGAGAAAAAGCAAAAACAGTTGTTATATCAATGCCAGATTATTTTGAAAAAGGTGAAAAAAAAGGTGGTAATGAATGGGAATTACATCAATATGTGTGGAAAAATGAGGATTTTATCGGAAACCCAATTATAATAAACAATCCTAAAAAATTGAGGGTAATCGTATATGAGTGTTGAAATATGTATTTGTAGTTATTCAAGACCAGAAAGATTACCAATTATAAATAAACAACTTGAAAACCAAACTTATAAAGACTTTAATTTTAATGTTTGGGACAACACAAAAGATAATCAGGGAAGTTCAGCAAGATTTAAGTTGGCAAAACAGGTAAAAGGAAACCCCATAATATTTATTGATGACGATGAAAGTTTAGAGCCTGATTTTGTGGAGTATATGTTATCCGTTTATGATAAAAACAAGATAGTCGGTTGGTTCACCCGCATATTTGATTTTGAAAGTTATTGGCAAAGCAGAGTATGCCTCCCGGCTGGAACGGAAGTGGATTATGTCGGAACAGGTGGAATGATATTAGATAGGGAAATATTTGATAAAGAAGAAGTCTTACAGAATATACCGCCTGAATTTGATAAAGTAGAAGATTTATATTTAAGTTATTTAGGAAGAAAAAACGGATTAAGATTAGAAGCTTGTGAACCAAAAATAAACATAGAAGTTGATGGCAAAGACCAATATAGTCAATTAGGGTTATATAAAGAAAACGCTTTTAAACTATTAAGACAACAACAATGGAAACTGTTAAAAGACAAAAAGTTTTAATTGCTTTGCCCACAAGCGGAACAATTCATCACAAAGTAGTTGGAACTTTATGTGCAATTTTATTACAAAATAAAGATTATGAAATAGACACTTATATTTCCCAAATGGTCGGTATTGGAGAGCATAGGAATGTTATTGTCAAAGACTTTTTAAAAACCGATTGTAATTGGCTTTTAATGATTGATGATGACAATCCACCGCCCTTGAATGTTTTAGACCTTATAAAACTTGATTTACCTGTCATTGGCTTACCGACACCGATAAATATGTCACCTTGTCAAGGTGTCACTGAAATAGTTTGGAATGTTTATAGAGATATTTATCCAAGAAAGGATAAGGGAGAAGGACTTGAAAAGGTTGATATGGTTGGAACAGGAGTTATTCTGATTAGGCGAGATGTATTGGAAAAAATAGAAAACCCCTTTACTACTGTAAGGGATAAATCTGATTTAAGAATTGTCGGAACGGATATGGCCTTTTGTCATAAATGCCAAGAAAAACAAATTGATATTTACACGCACTGGGATTATGTTTGCTCACATTTTAAAACTATTGATTTAAAAACATTATGCTCAGATTTCTAGAAGCCCACAACGGTTTATCGGCCATATTGGTTGATAGGTCTAACTATGACGGTATTTGGGTGTCATCTTTGACTCATTCAGCTTCAAAAGGTCTGCCTGATAATGAGTTAGTTGACATCAGAGAACGAGCCAAGTTTTTACACGAAATCAGAGCTTTAAGTAAAAAGCCAATTTTAGTTGATATAGATAGCGGTGGCAAGCCCGAACACTTGGAAAATTATATCAAATGTTTAGCGCCGTTTGCTTGGGGAGTTGTAATGGAAGATAAAAAAGGTTCAAAGCAAAACAGTCTTTTAGAAGAAAACTCACAGGAATTGGAAGATGTAGATACTGTTTGTCAGAAAATAAAAATAATTAAAGATACTTCAAGGGACTTGAAATTATTTGCCAGAATAGAAAGTCTAATTGCAAAAAAATCAGTTTATGATGCTTTGATCAGAGCAGAAGCTTATCTGAAAGCCGGAGCAGACGGCATAGTTATTCACTCAAAACAAAAAGTAGAATGTTCAGAGGTTATGGAGTTTGCCAGAAAGTTCAGATTTCAATTTGGCGGCGGCGGTTGGTTAGTTGCTATCCCAACAACATATAAACTACCAGAAGAACACCCGTTTGATATTATAATTGATGCTAATCATCTTTTGAGAGCTTCTTTAAAAGGAATGAAAGATTTTTTAGACGGAAATGCCAATCTCGCTTCTGTTAAAGATATTTTCGATTTAGTGGGGAAATAATATGCTAGTAGGAATACCAGATAAAGTTTTAGCAAAATGGCTAGAAGGAAAAAAGTATATTGTTTGTTCAGATGAAGGTGAAGCTATTGCTATTTGCGCGGGTCATTATTTGGCAACAAATAAAAGAGCAACAGCATTTATGTCAGCAGACGGATTATGCAATGCCTTAAACCCATTAACTTCTTATGTGATACCAGAAGGAATTGAAATGAATTTGGTGATTT
>CAZABW010000047.1:0-14541 GCA_964483655.1 uncultured Candidatus Izemoplasmatales bacterium | reverse complement strand
ATAAATAGCTAATGTCCCACCACTTAATCCAGGAATGATAAAGGCGATTCCAATTAAGAATCCTTTCAAAAATAATATGAGAAACATAGAACCTCCTAGAGGGCATCTCCGATCCAGTCAGATCCGAGAATGGTTTTGATTTTAACAGGAACAATCGTACCGATTTGGAGTGGTTTTGGTGATTGAAACACGATATACCCATCTAAATCATCCGGGGCGAAGGCATAACTACGACCATAGTAAAAATGGGATTGGGGATCGTACTGTTCCACAAGGGTATTTTGAATCGTATGAATAAAGCGGCGACTGATGGTGCGAGCAATCCGTTGTTGAAGGGAGAATAATTGCTCCATCCGTCGTGATTTCGTATCTTCATCAATGCTGTCTTCAAATTGATAGGCTGGTGTATCGACTTCCTTGGAATAGGAGAAGGCTCCTAACCGTTCAAACGGGTGGTTTTGAATGAATGCTAATAACTCTTTGAAGTCTGTCTCTGTTTCCCCTGGAAAGCCAATAATGATGGTGGTCCGAAGAATGGCTTCCGGCATCCGTTTTCGGATGGTCTCAAACAATTGGATATATTCTTCTTTGGACCCTCGTCTCGCCATCCGCCGTAAGACAGAATTGGCGATGTGTTGGATGGGAATATCAAAGTATTTCGCGATATTGGGGTGTTTTTCCATCACATCCAACAATTCGCTAGATACTTCATCCGGATAAAAGTATAATGCTCGTAAGATGACTTCGGGATATTTTGTTGCCAAATCATCGAGTAGTTTGGGGAGTAAACTCTGTTTAGAAGCATTCAAATCAGACCCATACCGAGTGGTATCTTGACTGATAAGGTTTAGTTCTTTCGCGCCATTTTGAATGAGTTGATGGCATTCTTCCATCACCTCTTCAATGGGTCGTGATTGGAAATTTCCTCGAATTAGGGGAATGGCACAATAAGTACAACGGTTGTCGCACCCTTCCGATAATTTCACATATGGGGAAACTTTTGAAGTGGTTAAGACCCGATTAAAAAAGCTTAAAGGTCCAAATTTCAGGGTTTGGTCTTGGAATGTTTCCGCCAAAATCTTGTCAATTTTTGGATAGTCCTTTAAAGGAATAATCCGATCGATTTGAGGAAACATCTGAGCGAGTTCTTTGCCATATCGCTGGGCATAACAGCCCATGACCAATAGTTTCTTCCCGGTTTGAACCATTTCTTGAATCGTCTGAATCGTTTCTTGCTTCGCAGGTTCAATAAACCCACAAGTATTGACAATAATCGCATCGGCTTCTGTAATCTCTGCTGTGATGCCAACGCCTGCTTGTTGTAGGACCCCTAATATCAATTCTGAATCAACTTGGTTTTTCGCACAACCAAGTGAAATAATGCCAACATTCATGGTATTCCCTCTTTCTTGATACCTTCCATTATACTGAATCATTCGCTTTTTGAAAAGAAAAAAGAGGAATAAATCCTCTTTATGAAACAGGGTTCAGAAATTGTGATTGATACAAATCGGCGTAGACACCTTTCTTTGCAAGTAACTCTGTATGCGTGCCTTGTTCGACAATCGATCCATTATTCATAACAAGAATCGTCGATGCATTTTTAATGGTTGATAACCGATGGGCAATCACAAAGCTCGTTCGATTTTGCATCATGAAATTCATCGCATTTTGAATTAATGCTTCGGTTCGGGTATCAACAGAAGACGTCGCTTCATCTAAGATCAAAATCTTAGGTTGGAATAAAATCGCTCGTGCAATCGTCAGTAGTTGTTTTTGTCCTTGTGAGATATTCGATGCATCCTCATTGAGGATTGTATCATAACCTTGTGGTAAGGTTTCAATAAAGTGATGCACCCGAGCTTGTTTGGCTGCGGAAATGACTTCCTCGATGGTAGCGTCATCTTTTCCGTAGGCAATATTATCGCGGATTGACCCACTAAAGAGCCAGGTGTCTTGTAAGACCATCCCAAACAGTTTACGTAATTGGGTCCTAGGAATATCTGTTGTTGGAACGCCATCCACTTTAATTTGACCACTCTTAATTTCATAAAAGCGCATCAGTAAGTTCACCAAAGTCGTTTTACCAGCCCCCGTGGGTCCGACAATCGCGATTTGTTTTCCTTGGGAAACGTGCAAGTCTAAGTGTTCGATTAACGGCTTGTCCGGGAGATAAGAAAACTCGACATCCTCAAATCCAACTTCACCACGGAAATGTTCAATATCCAACATTTCGGTATTCACATCTTGGATTTCTTCTTCCACATCCATCAACTGGAAGACTCGCTCCGCACCAGCAATCGTGGATTGAAGGGTATTTGCGATATTAGCAATATTCAGAATGGGGTTCACGAAACTACGTTGGTAACTTATAAATATAACGATATCTCCGATGAGTAAGGGGTTAGGTAATCCGGCTAAAATCCCCCCGATGACCACAATTAAAACGTAGCCAATGTTGGAAATTAGATCCATGGAGGGACGAATCATCCCAGATAAGAATTGAGCTCCTTTTGCCTCATTGCGTAGTTGGTTATTAATAATGGAAAACTCTTCCAAAGACTCCGATTCTTGACCATACAGTTTGACGACTTTATGAGCGGTAAACATTTCTTCAATATAGCCGTTGATATTGGCGAGTTCTTTTTGTTGGCGTTTGAATTTTGCTTGAGAACGCTTCGCAATCATCGCTGTTGCTAAGACGTATAAAGGTAAGGTTACAAACGAAATCAAAGTTAACTGCCAGGAGATATAAAACATCATGAAAAGGACGCCAATGATGGTTAGAATGGAACTAAGAATGACTTGAATGCTTTGTTGGAGGGAGTTCGTGATGGTATCGACATCATTAGAGAATGTGGATAAAATCGAACCCGTTTTATTTTCATCATAATATTTGATGGGAAGACGTTCTAGTTTCATGCGGAGATCATTTCGCAGTTGCTTTCCAATCGAGTTGGAAATATAATTACCAATTAAATGACCAATAAAATCGATGATGAATCGCACGACATACAGAATCGTTAGAATCAAGAAAAAGGTCGGGATTGGGCGCAAGGTATCTGGATGGCTTCCATCAATAAAGAGTTGAAGGAGGTTTAAGATTTGGCGAGTATAATTGGGTCCTATCACCGCTAAGATCGTGGTAAGAATGGTTGCGAAAATCATGAACATGAGTCCAACATGGTACCGTTTCATATAAGAAACAAGTCGTTTGAGGGTCTTTTTAAACTCTTTGGGTTTCTCGGCAGGTCGACCTAAAGCCATCCCAAAGCCGCCATGGCGGCCACGGTCTTGGTTATGGTCTTTTTGTCGTGAGTAGTTTTTCGATTGACTCATTGTAATTCCTCCTCACTCAATTGAGATAAGGCGATTTCTTGGTAGACGGTAGAACTCTTGAGAAGTTCTTTATGTTTTCCAGAAGCCACGATTTGACCATCTTGTAAGACAATAATGCGATCCGCATCCATAATTGTGCCGATACGTTGAGCAACGATAATCACGGTCGCGTGTTTCGTTTCTTCTTTTAAAGCTTTCCGTAATTGGGCATCGGTTTTGAAATCGAGCGCTGAAAAAGTATCATCGAATATGTAAACTTTTGGTTTGCGAACAATTGCCCTTGCAATCGACATCCGTTGTTTTTGACCTCCCGAGAAATTGACTCCTCCTTGATCGACAAAACTATCATACTGTTTATCTAATGATTCAATAAACTCCGTCGCTTGAGCAATTTTGGCCGCATGCTTCATCTCTTCATCACTGACGTCTTGTTTCCCATAAGTAATGTTTTCCCGTATCGTACCTGTAAATAGGGTTGCCGTTTGAGGAACAAATCCAAGTAAAGACCGTAATTTATGAAACTTTATGTCACGTATATCAACGTTATCAATCGTAATTTTTCCACAACTAACATCGAAAAAGCGAGGGATTAAATTGATAATAGTGGACTTTCCAGAACCAGTAGAGCCAATGATTGCGACCGTTTCTCCAACATTCGCTTCAAAACTAATATGATCTAAAACATTTTTTTCTGCGTCTTGATAGCGGAAACAAACATCCTCAAAACGAATGTTTCCTTGAAATTCAACCGAATCATACTCGTCTGTTGAAGCGTCCAAAATGGATGTTTTTGTGTCTAAAACTTCCACAATCCGTTTAATCGAGACTTCGGCTCTGGGATATCCGATAAAAGCAAATGTTAACATGATTAACGCAAACATAATTTGGTTGACATATTGAATCACGGCAGAGGTATTCGCTAGTTCTTGATAGCTACTGGGAATCAAATCAGTTACACCTCGGTAGGCTAAAAAGATCACCCCCATGACTACGAAACTAAAAAGTAAGTTCACGAAGGGATTGAGAGAAGACATAATCGTTCCTGCTTTTAAAGAATTGTTGGTCAAATCCAAGTTCGCATCTTCAAACCGTTTGACTTCTTTTTCACCTTGTCCAAAGGCTCGAATGACGCGAACTCCATTAATTCCCTCACGGGTAACTAAAGTTAACTGGTCAATTTTCTTTTGCATCGCTTTGAATAAGGGAATCACTTTCCAAAAAACAAAAGCGATGAATAAGACTAATGCGGGGACACCAAACAATAAAATAGCAGTCAATCTTGCGGACTTTTGTAAACTCATTATAATTCCACCGATAAAAATAATCGGAATCACCGCAAACATTCGAAACGCCATCATCGTAAACATTTGGACCTGAACGACATCATTGGTGGAACGTGTAATCAGCGTTGACGTTCCAAATTGATCCGCTTCTTTTAAGGAGAAGTGACTGACACGCTCAAAAATATCTTTTCGGATATCGCGTCCTAACGAAGTTGAAACACTGGAAGACAAATACGAGATACCAACGGTCGCAATCGAGGAGATTAAAGTAACTCCAACCATCATCAAACCATATTTCATGATGACAGTCAAATCACTTTGCTGCACAACGATGCACTCTGTCGCTTCTAAAGCGAGACAGGTATCCCGGTCCGTTAACGTATAACCAAGCTCAGAGTCATCGAGCAAACGGTATTCAGCCGTAATCCCTTCCCCGATGATTCGACTCATAAAATCGGGTAATAATAACGTTCCAATGGCGGTCATCATAACCAAAACCATTAAAATAAAGACTTGTCCACGGTATGCTCGCAGATACTTAAAAATCCTAGCCAATTTGCTCATCCTCCCCAAAGGTTTGTTCAATATGATGTAAAATCTTTTCTTGAATCGAATGAAGCGCTTCTTGTTCCTCTATGGTGAGAGCTTCATGACATAAATGTTCCCAATCAGATAATGCTTTTTTAACCAGTTCTACTTGCTGTAATCCTCGTTGTGTGATGGATATAATCAAACCTCTGCTATCTTCTGGATCGACATTTTTTTCGACCAAACCTAGGGAAGCAAGTTGTTGGACTTGCCTTGTGATATGAGACTTATGAAACGGCGATGCTTCTATTAGTTGATTCAGCTTAATCTGCTCATGCTCGCTCACTTTCATCAAGTAAAAACCTTGTGGATTGGATAATCCAATGCCACGTAAACGTGATTCTAAAAATCGTTGGCGATGTTTCCTAATTGCGTGTTCTACGAGATGTTCCATGTTCTCACCTGCCTGCGATTAAGTATACTGAAATTTAGTTGACTTGTCAACGATAACAACTCAAAAAAGAAAGTCTCGCAAGGAGACTTTCGATTATTTCGTTAAGTATAAAATTCCAATACATCCTGGACCACAATGGCTGGATATGACACAACCCGCTTGGGTCTCGTAAACATGGACAACTCCTAGTTCTTGTGTGATGTGGTCCTTCAAATCTTTAGCTGATTCGTCGGCTTTGGAATGGGTTATCATCATAAACTCTGGGTCAATCTGATCTTTTTCTGCTAATGCATCTTCAAACATAACATGGATTGCGTGTTGAATCGCACCGCGTGGTTTTTTCCCTACCTCCATAGCACCATTCACTACTTTTATAATCGGTTTTATCTTTAAGATTGTCCCCACTAGGGCGGTAACAGAATTGCATCTCCCCCCTTTATGTAAGTAATCCATGGTAGAAATGACAAACTGAGTCCTTACTTTAGAAATCAAACCCTCGACAAGAGCAACAACTTCCTTCGCACTTTTCCCCTCTTTGATCCATTTCGATGCTTTTAATAAGAGCAAGCCAGAACCGGAGGATAAGTTTTTTGAATCAATCAAATGAATTTGTTCTGTTTCCAACATTTGCTTTGCCAAACGAGCACTTTGAAGGGTAGCTGAAAATCCTGATCCAATCCCGATATAAATGATGTCTTTTTTTGCTTTTACTAATGGTTCAAAAACAGCTAAAAACTCTCCAGGAGAAGCGGCTGATGTTTTGGGTAACACCTTATTCTGTGCGACTCGTTGATACATTTGATCAACTGTTAAATCGACGCCATCCCGAAACGATTCATCTCCAAAATTAACGTGGAGAGGAACGATTTGGATTTGATGGATTTGGAGTAATTCCGGACTTAAATCACAAGTGCTATCGGATACTAAAACAAGGGTATTCAAATTAATCACCTCAATTTCACCAGTTCATTATAACAACCCTTTTGTCAATTGTAAAGCCTAGATATTGATTTTATCCCCCGAACCAAACTTCTCCTTTGTTCGAAAACTGGTCGTGTGATATAATGAATCTAGAGGTGATTCTATGAAAATCACACACGAAATCGTTGTGGAAACAGTCAAACAATTAGTTATCGATGCGGCTTGTAATTTAGACCCTGATATGGTCCGATTTCTCCAACTCGCAAAACAAAAAGAGACCGCTGTGCTTGCGAAAACAATCTTAGATGAAATCTTACAAAACCAAGAGATTGCACGATCCGAACGAATTCCCATGTGTCAAGACACTGGGGTGAGTGTATTTTTTGTTGAACTAGGCTCCCAAGTTCGTCTTGATTTTGATTTATACAATGCCATTCAAGAAGGAACTCGGCAAGGATACAAAGAAGGGCTTTTACGGAAGTCGATTGTGAAACACCCCATCGACCGGGTGAATACAAAAGATAATACTCCAGCGATTATCCATTTAACATTAGCGAATCACAATCAATTGAAGATTCAGTTCGCCCCTAAGGGTGCTGGAAGTGAAAATCTATCACGAATGAAAATGATGACTCCAGCAGAAACCAAAGATGATGTGGTTGCGTTTGTCAAAGAAACGATTGCTATCGCGGGGGGAAAAGCTTGCCCACCACTCATTATTGGTGTTGGAATTGGCGGGAATTTTGAAACTGCTCCACTGCTTGCAAAGAAAGCTATTTTCCGACACTTAGATGACGAAGCAGAGCATCCAACGGATCGCGAATTGGAAAGACGTATTCTTCAAGAAGTCAATGAAATGGCAGTTGGTCCCATGGGCTTAGGGGGAGTTACAACTGCTTTAGCTGTCAAGGTAAACTCTTATCCTTGTCATATTGCATCTTTCCCCATCGCTGTCAATTTACAATGTCACGCCGCAAGGCACAAAGAAGCCGTTTTAGAGGGGGATATCGAATGAAACAGATTAAACTACCCTTATCAGAAAAAGACCGTTTAAACTTGAAAGCGGGCGATTATTTACTTCTCAGTGGTACGATTTTAACGGCTCGAGACGCTGCTCACAAACGGCTCGTAGAAAGTATTAAAAATCAAGAAGTCTTACCCTTTGATTTAACGAAAACGGCCATTTACTATGTTGGACCTACTCCTGCAAAACCGAATCAACCGATTGGGGCTTGCGGGCCCACATCCAGTTATCGAATGGATCCATTTGTCCCTACCCTTCTAGAACAAGGATTAAAAGTGATGATTGGAAAAGGGGAACGCTCGGATCAAGCAAAACTTGAAATTCAAAAACATCAAGCTCTTTACTTGATTGTTACTGGAGGAATTGGTGCATTAGCTAGTAAGCGCGTAAAAGCTTCCAAAGTGATTCTCTATGAAGATTTAGGTGCGGAGGCAATTTATGAATTAGTTGTGGAAGACTTCCCCGCCATTGTTGCTTATGATACACATGGCAATGATCTCTACGAGTCGAAAAAAAACTAAAAAAATACACCGAATGGGGCCGCCATTCGGTGTTCGTTTTTAATAGGCTTTAGCGAAAATCACTTGCTTGGTTGCTTTCTTTCCACAAACAGGACAGTCATCGCCTAGATGTAGTTGTTCAAATGGGATGCAACGGGCTGTGGCTTGCGTTTCTTCTTTGATTTGATCTTCACAAGCGCGATCATCGCAAAGCATCATATTGACATAGCCACCTTCATTTTGAATGATGGATTTGAAATCATCGTAGTTTGTGGCATTGCGAGTATTTGCCTGCAGGTTCTCTAGTGCATTTTGATACATTTGATGATGAATATCATCGAGCATTTGCGGGATTTGAGACGCCGCTGTTGAAAGTGCTACTTTATTTTTTTCACGATTTAGTCGTTTGACAATGACTACTTCGCCTTGCTCTAAGTCTCGAGGACCTACTTCAATCCGCAAAGGGATCCCTTTCATTTCGGATTCCGCAAATTTCCATCCAGGAGAACGATCGGAGTCATCTATTTTGACGCGTACTTGCAGCTTTTCGAGTTCTGCTTGGATTTTGTTTGCTGCTTCAATAACAAGTGGATTTTGGCTTTGAATACACACAATCACCACTTGGGTTGGGGCTAAATAAGGCGGTAAAACTAAGCCAGAGTCATCTCCGTGAACCATGATCACAGCCCCAATTAACCGTGTCGATAATCCCCAAGAGGTTTGATGAACTGGTTTTACCAACGAGTCTTTATCTTGGAATGTGATGTTGAAATGCGATGCAAACCCTGTACCAAAATAATGAGTTGTCCCGCTTTGGAGTGCTTTTCCATCATGCATTAATGCCTCAATCGTATAGGTTTCTTCAGCACCAGCAAATTTTTCCTTATCGGTCTTTTTTCCTTGAACAAAGGGAATAGCCAATAAATCCCGGCCTACAGAGTTGTAAATTTCCAGCATATCCAAGACTTCTTTCCGTGCTTCTTGTTCGCTCGCATGAATCGTATGGCCTTCTTGCCATAAGAATTCACTTCCACGTAAAAACGGACGGGTCGTTTTTTCCCAACGAACAACACTACACCATTGATTGTATTTCTTTGGTAAATCACGGTAAGACGAGACAATCTTAGAGAAGTGGTCACAAAATAACACTTCGGAAGTAGGTCGAATAATCAACCGTTCAGGGAGTTCTTCTTTCCCCCCAATCGTTACAATCGCTGTTTCTGGAGCGAACCCTTGAACATGCTCCGCTTCTTTCATAAATAACGACTCTGGAATCAAAAGTGGCATATAGACATTTTCATGTCCTGTTTTTTTGAACTCAAGATCTAGGTATTGTTGGATTCCTTCCCATAAAGCATAGCCATAGGGACGGTAAATGATAAACCCTTTTACGTCACTATAATCCATCAATTCCGCTTTCTTACAAACATCCGTATACCACTTTGCAAAGTCCGTATCCCGAGATGTAATAGCTTTTACTAATTTATCGTTTGACACAGTATCAATCCTTTCAATCAACCATTATAGCATATTCCTTGAAAACCAAAAACAAAAACTTCTAATTATCCAATCGCGTGTTCGAGAAAGCGATAAAACGCCTCTTGGTGTTGTTTTGGAAAAACGGCACAGTCTTCTAACACGTGTTCAAACACTGCGCCTACTTGATTCTTCAGATACCCGAGAATTTGATCAGTTTCTTGGGGAATATCTTGAAAGGAAGCGACCCACTCTTGATGTTTGTTTAATTCGGGATAATCTTCGATGGAACTCTTCCCTATGAGGACTTCTTGAATCAACTCTAATTCTCTTTTTAGACGACCAGGAAGGATTGCCAGCCCCATGACTTCAATTAAGCCGATATTCTCTTTTTTGATATTGAAATACGCTTCTCTGGGGTGAAAATGACCATAAGGCCGTTCCTCTGAAGCATAATTGTTTCGCAAGACTAACAACATATGATACATGGAACCTTCTAAATACAGAATCGGTGTAATGGTGTTATGAGGTTCTGTCGTTCTTGCGTGGATGCCGATTTCAGGGTGATTGTATTGTTGCCAAGCATGAAATACATCCTTGGCACTATCGAGTAATTTGTTTTCCGAATGGGATGAAACTCGAATCACCGACATCGGCCAATCGAGGATGGCATATTCAACGCCTCTTTTTTTCCATAGTCGTTTCACCGATGCATCAAAGATGGGAAACCGATGTCTTCCTCCTTGGAAATGGTAATGGTCAAGGATGGATCCTCCGACAATCGGTAGACCTGCATTTGATCCAATAAGATAATGGGGAAATTGGTTGACGAAATCAACCAATTCATCCAGTGTGGTGTCATCCACTTTCATGGGGATGTGATCTTTCTTCAAAATGATACAGTGTTCGTTAAAGTATGCATAGGGAGAATATTGAAATCCCCATGCATTTTTCTCGTGATTGAGGGTTAAATCAATCACACGATGGTTACTACGAGGAGCTTTTTCTAGGGTCCCATGAAACCCGACATTCTCCATACATAATGCACATTTAGGATAATGGTTGCTTGTTGTTTTTGCTAATTGAGCAATCAGTTTGGGATCTTTTTCGGGTTTTGATAAATTGATTGTGATTTGTAATGGAGTGTATTTCCCATTGTAAACAAATGCGATATTATTCTTAATCCGCTCTGTTTTAATATAATTGGTTGCTTGCGATAGACGATAAAAATACGTCGTTGCGGTCAAAGGACCCTTTTTATATTGTTCGCGAAACAGACGATTTAACTCACTCGGACGGGGTAAAAAGCAGTCCATCATTTGAGCTTCAAAATGGTCTCTCATGAAACCTTCCTGATCGATGAGCCCTTTGGATGTCGCATAATCGAGTAATCGCTCTAAAAGGACATGAAAATCGAGTTCTTCTTCATATTGTGCACACTCAAAAGAATCAAGATCAAAGAGTCGCAATAGTCGATTAATCGCATATTCCGCATCAACCATCTCTAAAAGGTTTTGTTTTAGTGCATAATCAAGGAGTTGGTGTAAATAAACTTGAATCACTTAGTCCACCTCATAACCGTTGGGATGTGTTTGATGGAATTGCCAAGCATGTGCAATGATGGCTTCAATATCTTGCGTTACTTCCCAGTTTAATAGTTCCTTTGCTTTCTTTGCAGAAGCGATGAGTTTATCAGGATCTCCGGCTCTTCTAGGTCCAATCACTGCGGGAATAGGGTGTTGACACACTTTTCTTGCGGCTTGTAAGATTTCAAGATTGGAATATCCTGATTGCGAACCTAAATTGATGATTTGAGAGGTCTTGTGTTCAACAAGATAATCAATTGCTTTGATATGAGCATCAGCTAAATCCACAACATCAATATAATCTCGGATACAAGTTCCATCTTTGGTTTGGTAGTCATCGCCAAAAATGGTAACGAACTCCCGTTTTTGTAATGGAACCTGTAAGATGATCGGAATGAGATGGGTTTCAGGATGATGATCTTCTCCAATCGAGCCATCATTCCAAGCTCCAGCAACATTAAAATATCGCAGTGAAACATACTTTATACCATAGGCAACGTCCGCCCATTTCATCATTTGTTCCATCATGAGTTTGGATTGTCCATATGGATTGGTGGGATTGGTGGGATAGTCCTCTGTAATTGGCATGGTCATGTGACTACCATAGACTGCAGCGCTAGAGGAGAAGACAATCGATTGGATATGAAACTCATTCATCACTTCGAGTAAAGAAATCGTTCCAGAGACATTATTATCGAAATATTTAATCGGATTCGTCATCGATTCCCCTACTAAAGAGTTTGCCGCGAAATGAACACAAACATCAATGGCATGACGCTTGAATACGTCACGCAAAAAAGACTTGTCGCGAATATCCCCTTGATAAAATAGTGCCTCTTTACTGACGGCTTGAAGATGACCAGTCTGTAGATTATCGATGACAATCACTTGATGATGGTGGGATAAGGCCCGCTTGACAAAGTGGCTACCAATATAGCCTGCTCCTCCTAAAACAACGATATTCATGATGACGTTTGCTCCTTTAATATATATTCAATATATTGTTGATAGACTTCCCCTTTTCTCAAGATACTGGGGTAAAGGGAGGGATGATTAATTCCGTTCGGAGGAAACTGTGGCTCGATAGCGATAGCTCCATGTAATCCCATAATTTGATTGGATTCAAGGGGTTGCTTAGTGGGGTAGTTGGTAGAATAAAGCGTAACTCCAGGATACGAAGTTTTGATTTCAAGATAGAGAGGGGATGATTGGGAATAGAGACGTAATGCCACATCTTTTTCTTGATTTAAGAAAAAGTAGTGATCAATCCCGCGACAAGTTTGGGTTTGCCAAGAAGGATCAGTTAAGACATGCTTCAGAGAACGTCTATTTCTGAAGTCGAATAGGGTTCCATCGACAGGAATGATCTCGTTAGGAATCATATCTTGATCAATTAATAATACACGATCCGCATTAATTTGTAAGTCATGAACATATAAATCGTCTTTAAACTCACCGATTAGGCTGAAATAACTATGGTTGGTCAAATTGACAATGGTGTCTTGGTTACTTGTTACTTCGAATGATAATCGGATTTGATTATTTGATAATCGATATCGAATTTTAATATCCAAAAGGCCTGGAATGGTTTCATGCTGTGTCGTTTTGGAAAACACGACTTCAACTTCATCGGTCTTTGTTTTTGTGACAGTGGTATCAAAACTTAAGGTATGAAATCCATGCGATCCACTATGTAGATAAGGCCGATTTGATTTGTGTAACTGAATCACCTGTTCATTTAAGACAAATTGACCATTCGCAATTCTCCCAGCAATGGGCCCAATCGTTGTGGATAAATAGAGTCCTCCGTTTTGGATTTCTTCAATATCTAGATACCTAGCGACAATATTTTGTTTTCCTTGTGGTTTCCAACTTAATAAGGAAGCCCCTAGGGAATAGAACTCATAAAAAGTTCCATCAGGAAAAGTGATGATAAGTTGTGTTTTATTGTGTCTCACTATAGTTTCAATGGTTGGCATTTTGACACCTCTATGGATAGTTTACCATAAAGATGAATTTTTGAATCCATGAACAAAGGAAAAGGTGCGATGGAATCGCACCTTAACTATAATGTCGGATAATAATAATTAAATAATAACCAAAAGATGATATTGATAAGAATAAAGGTAATCCCTATAATCATCAATGGAATGTACATATTGGACTTACTACGCGTGGACGCCTGGGTACGATACTCATAAAAACTTTTTGGACCGTCGGGATCTTTGACACGTCGAACCAATTGCCAGAACTTTGACATACTATAACGTAAGAAGTCAAATCCTTCATAATTATCGACAATGACAATCAGCCCGAAATTAAAGAGCATGAACCCCGGAAGAAAGAAAGCGTCTGATAAAGCGCGTAAATTATTCTGTGAAAGAATCGATTCACTCCATTCAAAACGAGTCGATAAGTGAATCAATCCAAATGCTAAAGCCAATAATGTAGTGAGTAAATAAGTTTTAAAGCGAATCGGTGTTTTCAAAGCAGACCCTCGTTAGTCAACCAAAAGTTTCTTATACTCCTCGAGTTCTTCGGGGCTGCAATAAACGAAATGGTCCGGTTTAATTTCAAGCATTTGTGGCTTTTCTTTTGTATAAGCACGCGCTCTCGGATTATACATTGTCCGTTGCCGTTTCTTTTCAGGAATCGGATCTGGTAAGGGGATTGCAGATAAGAGACTTCTAGTATAAGGATGAATCGGATTTTTAAATAATTCTTCTGTTGAAGCTAACTCAACCATCCGTCCATAATACATAACCCCAATTCGGTCACAGAACAACTTAACAACCGAGAGGTCATGAGCAATGAATAAAATGGTAAGACCCAATTGATGACGTAAGTCATTCAATAGGTTGATTACTTGAGCTTGAATCGAAACATCTAGAGCACTAATCGGCTCATCAGCAATAATTAATTCAGGATCAACAATTAATGCACGAGCAATCCCAATCCGTTGTCTTTGTCCGCCAGAGAACTCATGAGGATAACGACCCGCATGTTCAGGTACAAGACCTACTAATTTCAAGACGCGGTATACTTCTTGAAGGCGCTTTTCCCGATCTTTTTCACCGCGGATAATAAGACCTTCGGCGATGATTTCTTCGACGGTCATCCGTGGATTTAAGGATGCAATCGGATCTTGGAAGATCATTTGCATTTTGCTCATTAATTCTTGGTCACGTTTGTTCGAGTTCTTAACGGTACGAATTTCGTCATTGAGACGAGAAATCTCTGGTTCAAACTTAGCACGGATATCCGCTGCACAATTGGATGATGTTGAATTAACAATCTCTAGGTCAGCCTTTTGACTTTGAACAAAGGCTTCCATTTCACTTTCGTGTTTTTCCGTCAATGATTCCAGAAGTTTCTTATGGGATACATGAAGTTCTGCTTTCTCAGACTCGATTCCAACAATTTTTGTTTT
>CAZABW010000046.1:0-15039 GCA_964483655.1 uncultured Candidatus Izemoplasmatales bacterium | reverse complement strand
TTTAGGGGTTATTGGGGTAGGTTTATCTGTCGCTATCAGTCAAATAATAGGATTCCTCATCTTCTTCTTAGTCTTAATAAAAAAAGTAGATCGTACACTATCTTTTCGACATCTCTTTCCGTTTCCAAAAGCAATCCTACGGAATATTTTACGAATTGGTCTTCCCTCAACGGGAGAAAATATCTCCTATCAAGTCTCTCAAATTGTAGTGGCTGGTTTTATCACAACTATCGGGGTTATTGCATTAAACACAAGAACCTATTATAGTAATATTGCCATGTTCATCTACCTCAGTACTGTAGCATTAACACAAGCTAGTGCTGTGATTGTTGGTAACTTAACCGGAGAGGGAAAAACCGAGGATGCTTATCTCATCGCAGTCTATACAGCCAAACTAAGCGTCTTCTCAATGGTGTTAGTGAATAGTTTGTTTATCCTTTTGATTGTTCCAATCATTGGTTTATTCACATCAAATCCCGACATCATCGAACTAGCTAAATGGTTGGTAATCATCGACATTGGTGTTGAAATTGGTCGTGGAATCGGAGTCGTTTTTTCCAATGCACTAAAAGCATCTGGAGATGTACGATTCCCCGTGGTTTTGAATGTCCTTGTCACGTGGATTTTTGTTGTACCACTAGCTTACTACTTGGGAATCGTCCTTGAAATGGGATTAATTGGAATTTGGTTGGCTTTTGTATTTGATGAATTATTTCGAGGGGTTTGGCTATATGTTCGATGGCGAAGTCGTAAGTGGACAACAAAGGCTTTTGTGAACCGAGAAACAATTCCTAACTCATCTGATGTCGTTACATCATCCAGTTAAAACTTCTCTAAAGAGGAGTTTTTTCATTCTTGGTGGTCATTTGCGCATTATACAGTAAAAAAATACGTGTTATTAAGGTAAAGAACCAGGGAAACTATTGAAAGCAGTTTACTATGAGTGTATGATAAAGATAGTAATACAAGTCAGATAAAATAAAGAAGGGGAATGTATGAGAAGACTTTTTATGATCGGACTTCTGAGTTTACTCCTGGTTGGTGGTCTTTTGGGTTGTGATACGTCAACAACCTTTACAATGCCATCAACTTCCACGACAACGACGACGACTACAACTTCAATAGACCCTTCAACTACGACTACTGAATCAGAATTAACTTTACAACTGATGGAAATTTACAATCTTGCCATTTCCAGCGGGTCTTTTGCTGGAACGTATGAAGAATGGTTGGAAGAGGTTCGTGGTCCAGCCGGCCGTGAAGTAGCACTGCGTGTTTCCGATGGGTTCATTCAGTGGCAATACTCCGGCGATACGACGTGGAATAATCTAGTCAGTTTGGCTTCTTTGTTAGGACCTCAAGGAAATCCTGGAAAAGAAGCAACCTTCCGTGTCTTTGAAGGGTTTATCCAATGGCAATATGTGGGTGATCCAGTTTGGAATAACCTCATTGCCTTAGCTACTCTAGTGGGTCCTTCTGGCACCAATGGAAAGGAAGCTGTCTTCCGTGTATCGGGAGGATTCTTGCAATGGCAATATGTGGGTGATACCGAATGGGTCAACCTCGTAGAACTTGCGACACTTTCTGGTCCACAAGGGATTCCAGGAAAAACCATTACTTTACGTGTTCATGAAGGTTGGATTCAATGGCAATACGTGGGAGATCCCGATTGGGTTAACCTCATTGACTTAGCAACCTTGGTTGGTCCAGCGGGTCAACCTGGAACTCCACCAACGATTTCCATCAATGAAGAGGGATTTTGGGTCATTGATGGCGTCGTAACCATTTATAAAGCGGTTCCCGATGGATCGGTTGTTCCTCAAATGGTTTCGGTTGAATTCAATGGCAATGGTGGAATGCTTCCAGAAGGAACCCCATTAGTCATCTCGATTCCAAAAGGCGACGCCATGGATCTCCCCATTCCAACTCGTGATGGTTACATCTTTAAGGGATGGGTTACTGGATTTACAGTCAATGATTTACACTATACCAATTACACACCATTTACGAGAAACACGTTACTCCATGCACAATGGGAAATGGATGTCAGTGGCATTCTTGAATTCTTTGCTAGGTCGGAAATGAACAACTTAACAGGAACAAGAACCATCCAAGCAATGATTCAAACCCCAATGGGTGTTGAAGAATATCGTCAAAGTAGTATGTTTAAGATTCAAACTATGAATCATGAAACCTACACCTATCGTATGGAAGAAGAAATGTCCAAGATAGGTGATGGCGAATGGTTCAATCATCGGATGCGGGAATCCTATGAAGTCTTTATGGGACAATATCCCAATACGATGCCATTCCATACACGAATCGAACGCGAAATAGATCAACCCTGGCATATCGAAAACCGTGACTGGCCCATCGAAGTAGATATTGATGTCAGTATGTTTGAAATTGAACTCTTTGTCAAACGACCAGGCGAACACATCTATGATTATCCGATTACTCCTGATGTACTTGATATGCTTGGAATCAATCCAGACGAAGAGCTAAACATGGATCAAATGAGTTGTTACTTAGAATTAAACACTTCATCTATCGTCATCCATATGGTAGGGCAATTGATTCAAGAAGGATCGACCAATGCAGTGGATGCGATTGTGACATTGCGTATGATTGATGCTGGTACTACAGTCATTCTCTTGCCGATGCAAGAAATTAAGAATGATCAAATCCTAATCATGACAGAATTAGTCAACGAAGTGAAACAATCGATGAATTACCAAACGGCAACGCAACAATCCAAAGATCAGTTTGATCAATTGGTTCTTGAAGTCATGGACAAATTACCACTGCAAGAACATGTTCGTGCGTTAAGCGATATGTTCTGGCACTATCATGAACAAATCGTGTTATTCTACTTTGACATTGATGATGTCTACATGATGCGCTTCCAAGTAAAAGAACAAATGCAAAATGAATTTAATCATCGTGCTCAATTTGCGACCGATGAGAGTGTTATGGCAATGCAACTCATACTAGATGAGCATTTGTTAACGGCAGACACATTGAATCTGCCTGAACAGTTCGATCAACTATTAGATAGTTTCTATCAAGCCATCGATGACGCATACGTCTTTGATCCATTAAAACAAGAAGTTCAAATGAATCGGCAACGAATTCATGAGCTCCTATTTATCTATGTCCAAGTCATTGATCCGTTATTACAAAAACCTGAAGATCGCGGTCTCTTCTTTGACATTTTGAAGACGCATCAAGACCTTTTAGAAGATGCAATGACCATAGAAGAAATGCGTCTGATCTATGAAGGCTGTGTTCAAGAATGGATTGATACACCTTTCTTATTCAGTGACTTTACCGAAGACAAAATGTGGTTAATGAGTCAGATCGATCAATTCTATTTGATGGCGCTTGAAACAATCGGCGAAGGCGATCCTTCCGCAATTGAACTCTTATATCTAGATTACACCACTAGAATTGAGATGGAGGAAAATCTCGTCATCATCATTAAAGTCTCCATTGATACGTATGAAGCACTCAATGTCCTCATTATTGATATCGTCCGACTCGAAGCCGTTGAAGTGATTGATTCGGAAATGAATCAAATATTACCGATGATTCACCAAGACTTCCATCAAGATATCGCCAATCGTTATGCTGATGCAGTATTTAGAATAGAAAATGCCTATGATTTATCTCAAGTATGGGATATCGTGGATGAATTCTTATCCTTCCTTCATTCCTTACCCATCGATCATTGGGCAAACGATGTAGAACAACGTATTTTTAGTGTCACTTGGGAAGCTAGCACAAGAGTTCCTTATGCGACCCCAGATAGTATCGTTGCGATGCAACTCATCGTCGATCAATTCACTTTAGATGTGACGATGATTGAACCGTATGACTATCCAGCACTTGATACCCTCGAACAAACCGCCATTATGGCCATTGAACAAGCCTTTGTTGTTCTGCCAGAAATGGAACTTCTGTTTGAAGCGATTGACTTCGCCTCAAGTTTCTTATTCGATATCTTCTGGCACACCCAATACACGATCATTTTTGAAAACGATGAATTTGATGCATTCTATACACCATTTACCGGACTCATCGATCTCATCTATGAAGCTATGACAGTCGAAGCGGTTTGGGTGGCATTTGATAATGCTTTAGCATTCCTACTCCAGTATCCGTTTGTTTATCTAGAACCTGTCGAAGCTCAATACATTGAATATCTCATTTATGATTTGAACATGATGATTGAAAACTGGACGCAAATGTTCGAAATTGATGATCCTTTATTACTTCAAACGAGTTTAGACTGGGTGGATGAAATCAAATTCGCGGCTTCTGGAATTCATGCGACTTATTATTTCCTATCCGCAAAAATGGAACTCATTCCCCTCTATCTCGCCCACGCTATCACTTCAACCTTAGCGGATTTAGAAGGAAATTATTTACACTTCCAACAAGTCCTCATTGAAAGCGACTTAGAAACTCTCGATGCTCTCTATGAAGAATATTTCCTCCTCATTTCAAATGAAACCGAAATATATGAATTACGGGATCATATTTTGAATTTCAACAACGAAGTAAGTAATTTAACCTTTGATCCGTTAAAAGATCAAAAACTCACTGTCCTATACAATTTGGAGTATGTGGTTATAGATAAATCCAAGACTGCATCACCAGAAAGTATTTTAGCGATGAACGAAATCCTAACTGAAGCCATTCTTGCTGTTCAAAACGCTCTCAGTGAGGAAGAAGTCTCCAATTTATATTATGATTACTTAAATCTAATTCATGAAGCGTATGTAATGGATCCTACTTTTGCTGAATTGGACAGAGAACGGTATTATTGGATTGATGTGTTTGGAACACTGTATATTTACGTAACACCGTTGCTTCTTCAAGAAGACCAAATACCTCTTCTTGATGAATGGTTCAACTTAACTCTCAACTACCTATATGAAAGTAAAACATTACTGGAATTAGCCGATGCAGTGAATGATGCTAAATTCCGACTTGCATCACTCCACTTAATGGTTAGTGACGAAAACGCGGGGATTGTCGCTGAATACTTAGCTCGATTAACCGAAATATATGACAATCTGATGGGTATTTATGACGTCATTCCTGACGAAATCACAGAACAATACAATCTGTATTATAATCAAATTGAACTGTCTCTTGGTACGATTCATCTGATTTTTGATAATGAAGAAATCCTACGCCAATTTGAACAGTTTATTATCAATGTGACGCTTCCCTATTTTAAAAACCTCTTACTGGAACAATTCAATGAAGTGGCACCACTCACAACTCCAGCAGGACTTGTTCAACTTCAAGATTTATATGACGAAGCACTCTTTGAAATGGATCATGCTAGTGAACTATGGATGATCGTTCAACCCTACTTCACCTTTATACATCAAAGTCAGTTCGTTGAAATGCATCCGCTTTTAGTGCAAATCAATGATAATATTCGTTGGCTAGAGTTTGAATTTGAATTCATGAAATCCACCGCTACTGAAGCAAGCATTCTTGCAATGCAAGCGGTCATTGACCAATACAAAGTCGACTTATTCACTTGTACAACCATCGAAGAACTTGACATTATGGTTCAGGAAGCGTTTGATGCACTCGTTGCTGCCTATGTTGAGGACTTAGACAAATTAGCCTTTGAAGATGCAAAATATGACTTTGTCGATTATCAATTCCGACTCATCCATTTAATCCTCTCTTTTGGAGACACCGCGGATGATCAATTGTATTTTTGGGATGTTTATGATCAAAACTTAGAGTTGCTTGCGATGATCGAAACCTACGAAGAACTCGAACAACTCATGCTTGATTATGAAGCGTACTTATTTACCATTCCAATCAATTGGTTCGCCTCAAATGACGAGTTGGTTGAAGGATTGATTTATCAGTTGATGAGTGATTATTATCTCGGCAATTTCTACATTACTGGTTATCCTTATGAATTTTACCCCGTGTTTGATGACTATATTAACCTATTTGTTTATAACACCAATCATTTGACCACCTTACTCCAATACTTTGAATTCCAAGATACCGTGTTTAATATGGTACTAGAAGTGATGATTCAATACGCCTTACAAAGCCTTGATAACTACTATCTCCAACTCTTCAACCGTGTCGTTGGCATTGAAAGTCTTGACCTTCTTGAAACGTGGTACCTAGAGTATCAATTATTGATTCCTGAAGCTCTCGACTTTGACACTGCATTTATGTTAGCGCTTGACTTCTACAACAAAGGGAATGAACTCCCTCAATCCGAATTAAAGGCACTCCAACACCATTATGCGAACCAATTAGCAGAAAAGTTGGCTCTCAATATCGTCTATATTACAACAGCTTCCTATGATGCTATGGCTCAAATTCAAGAGACTGCCACTTTAGCGTTGTTCACAGAACCAAACATTGATAACCTCGACGCTATCTTTTCTCAAGCAGTCAGCGATATGGATGCAGAATATGTAGAAGATCCTGTCAAACTTGCTTTCTTAGAACAAAAACATCGATTGATGAATCAGTTAAATATGATGTGGAATTACTTCTTCAACCAATTGAATGATGACGTGTATTCCAATCAATTCGTCAGCACTCATTTAACTTATTTAGTTAACGAAATCAAAGCTATTCAAACAGAAGTAGAATTAGAAGCGGTATGGGATGATATGATTCAAGCATTCTTCTCCACACCAATTACTTTAAATCTTACTTATTTGAATAGTTACCTCAGTCTTCTTATGGATATGAGTACTGCTTACTATGACTCCACCGATAACTTATTCGGTCCTTTACCTGAACCATTGGAAATTGCTTATACCAATGCTCTAGGTGTTCTTTCCAATCCAGAATCCCTATTAAATCCTTATGAATTCTATATGGTATTCTTCAACTTGGAACAAGATTTATACGACTATGTCCAATCTCTTCCAGTGAACTAACCCAAAAACACCCATCAAAAAAGAGTCCAAGCGATTGGACTCTTTCTTTTGGCTTTCGATTAGTTATCGGATGATAAAGAATTGATTGGATACTTCTTCTACCAAGTTAGTAAGATCGCCCCCAGCAACTGGGCTGATGTTAAAGGAAACAAATTCCTGTTCTCCCCACCAAGCCTCATCAACGACCACGAGATAGGTCGTGATATTATCGGTTCGAACATTCCCAGTAAATCCTCCATCTAGGGTTTTCCAAAAATTAGCACGGTAGCGATACCCGGGATTAATAACTAGGATGGATCCCACAGGTAATTCGGCTTTGGAAAAGCGTTGATTGACAGCGATGAAATTTTTGCTTATCGGATCTCCCGTAACGATGATATGTGATCCTGTGGAATTATAGAAACCAAGTGTATATTCAAGGTCCACAATCCGCTCCCCAGGAACCCAAACATGAAATTGATTCGAAACCAATTCTACTTCAGAAGCAATGTTGGGCGTGCCAATTCGGGATACATTGAAGGATACATAATTTTGTATTCCCCACCAGGCTTCATCGACGATGATTTTAGCTGTGGTAATGTTCGCAGAACGAACATTTCCTGTAAAGCCACCCTCTAAACTCAACCAGAAATTCACGCGATATTGATAGCCTTCGGCGATGGTGATAATCGTTCCAACGGGAAGTTCTTCTTTAGTATAACGTTTTTCTGGGGATATGAAGTTGTTACTGATGGGATCGGTTTTGACTTGAATATGCGACCCTGTAGAATTATAAAAGCCAGAACTAAACATCATGGGTAATGCTTGATAAGGAAGTAAAATCCGGAATTTCGAAATCACTTCTTCATGGAGTAAACTGATATCAGGCGTACCGGAAGCGGACAAAGTGAAGGCAACATATTGTTGCGTTCCCCACCAGGCTTCATCGACAATCACCATGGATGTTGTGATGTTATCGCTTCTTCTTCCTAAGGTTTCCCCTTCGAGATTGGTCCAGAAATTAGCACGATACTGATACCCAGGTTCAATAATAATGATGGTTCCATTGGGCAAATCGGCCTTGGTAAAACGATTGACAGTAGAAACAAAATTCTTTGAAATCGGATCACCTGAAATCAATAGATGAGAATTCGTTGAATTCCAAAATCCTAGTCCATATTCAGGGTGAAGTTCAAGTCCCATTCCAAGTGATGGAGAAGGTGGTTCTGGATCTACGGTGTCTTTCACTTTATGGGTGGATTCAGTTATTTGATAGGGGAAGGCAATCGCTTGATTGACTGCCTCTTTAATGGCATCTAAATCTTGAGTGGATACCCCGTTAGGAGCGTACTGAATCGAGTCAATTTCCATACCAGTGATTTGTTTAAACCAGGTTAAACCTGCGGTGTATCGCCCATGAATCAACGATAAATGATATCCATCTACCGTGAGGGTATCCCCCATATAGCTTGTTCTGAGATTTTGAATTGCTGTTCCGGCAGGAATCACGTATTGGATGGAAACGTGATTATGAATTCGACTTTGGACCGTATTAACAATGGCTTGATACATGGTTAATTGATCTCGGTCATAATGGACGAAATCCCCATGAGTCGAGTTTTGTTGATAGGCCCACGTCATATGCCAAGCTATTCTTGCATCTAGATTGGTTTTGTTATCTTCCACAAATGAAATCAACAATTCTAGTTGATTGTTATAGGTTTCAATTCGCCCAGAACTGCCTGATACTTGTTGGATCGTAATTAAATCCCATTCTTCATCCAAAATTCCATATAGCATTGAAGTACTAGGTCTCGCTACCCACTGATCGTTGGTGTTTTTGTAATAGGTATAATTGGAAAGGTTATTCATATAACTATTCACATGCGTAGATAAGGATGCTCCCCCAATATAAAGATTCCCTAACACGATCGTTTCAATGCCAGCATCTTTTGCAATCTTATATAAATACTCCATGCCATCGACACTAAAACTATTGCCAATCGCTAAGACTTTTAAGGTTTGGGTGTAATCGACATTCATTGGTTTTCGTTCGACTGTTACTTCGACATAAGTAGAGTGTGTATCATCTACAACTATCACGATATATAGTACCCCCAGAGCTGAAGCTTCAAAAACTATCAATGAATCGGTTGTGCCAGAAAAGTCGATCTCATATTCAGAAGATGACGTTAATGGAAAGATCCCAAATGAGGTTTTGACTCCTTGGTATACGATCACATTTCCTTGATAGCCTACGGGTAGGACTGTATAGGAAAGCATTGCTTCTTCCAGCACAAGGGCTTGAATTCGGTAAGGATCAGCTTCTGTTCCTGAACCTTCCAACTCATCGATTGACAGCCCTTGATAGGTAAGGGGTAAGGTGGTTGTCTGTGATGAGGTTGTTTCCGTCTGAGTCGTAGAAGTTGTCGTTGTTGTTTGCGTAGTCGTTGTTTGAGTTGTCGTTGTTTGTGACGTTGTTGTTGTTTCAGTGGTTGTTGTCTGAGTACAAGCGAGAAGTGTTGTCAGGACAAGAAGTGATAGAAGTAACATTTTAGGTAACTTATTCATATTATACCTCGCATACCAAATTTATATCGAATACGTATTCGATATTTTATTCTATCATGAGTTCTTCCCAACTGTCAAGTTGATTGATAGTGGAAAAAACCAAACAATTCGTCTTAGTTGGATTGGCTTTTTTTCAAAAATCGTTTACAATAGAAGCCAAGCGAAAGGAGGGATTCATTTGATCAGTGTTCAAGAGATTGCAAGAATCGCTAACGTGAGTCAATCAACCGTCTCTAAGGTCCTCAATGGGTACTCTGATGTGTCTCAAAAAACGCGCGATAAAGTACTAGCCATCGCCCAACAAATGGGTTATGTGCCAAATGCGGCTGCGATTAGTTTAGTAAAAAACAAATCAAACATCATTGGCGTCATCTACGAAGTTGCGAGTGGGTTTAGTAACCTCTTCTTTTCCAGTATTTTGGAAACCTTTCGAATGGAAGCGGAATCAAACGGTTATACGTTAATCTTATTATCTCAAAATGCAAAAACGCAGAAGACGTATTGGATGCAATGCTTGTCCCACAAAATTGAATTGGTTTTTATCATCTCTACGAGGGACCAATCATCGGTTGAATCTGAATTAAGAACTCACGGGATATCAGTCCTCACGCTTGATCCGATGAAAGAATCATCGAATCTCATCGCAACCGATAACATCCAAGCAATCCGCTTATCCCTTGAAACTTTATATAACCTTGGCCATCGAAGGATAGCCTTCATCCAAGGATCATTAGGCACTTATGTGGGGAAGAGTCGCTTAGCGGGTTATCTTGACTTTATCAAAGAACACCAACTACCCTCACTCTATATCCCCTCGATTAGTAATGATTCCTATTCTGTTCAAGAAGGATTTGACACAACCAATGCATTGCTGGATCAATTTCTTTCAATAGATGCAATTGCTTGTTGCTCAGACGTATTAGCACTAGGAGCGATTTATGCGCTTCAAGATCGACAACTACGGATTCCAGAGGATGTATCCGTCATGGGTTTTGATGATTTACGACTTTGTGAAATTGTTCGACCGAAATTATCAACCATACACCAAGATTATCACAAACTAGGTAAAATGGCATGCGAGAATTTATTAACAAGGAATGCATCCACTCAAAACCAACCCATCTTAGTAGAGGCGAGTGTCGTCATTCGCGCAAGCACAAGGAAACGTCTTTAAAAATGACCTCCCAATGGGAAGTCATTTTTTTGTTTCAATTATTCAAACCGATCCGCATTCATCACTTTCGTCCATGCGTTGATGAAGTCATGGATAAATTTAACTTTGCTGTCTAATTCTGCGTACACTTCCGAATAAGCTCGTAATTGAGAGTTGGATCCGAAGACTAAATCGACTCTCGTTGCTTTCCAGAGAACTTCCTTGGTTTTACGGTTTCTTCCTTCGAAGAGATCCGCATCCGGATGAATCGGTTTCCATTCTGTGGACATATCAAGAAGATGAACAAAGAAATCATTAGTTAACACCCCAGGACGATGGGTGAATACACCGTAATTCGTTTCTCCATAATTCCCTTCTAAGACACGAAGTCCACCAATTAAAACCGTCATTTCTGGAGCGGTTAACCCCAGTAATTGTGCCTTATCCACAAGCATTTCTTCCGCGGATACCGAATATTTTGCTTTTTGATAATTGCGGAATCCATCTGCTTTTGGTTCTAATACTTGGAAAGAATCGATGTCAGTTTGTTCTTGTAAGGCATCCATCCGACCAGGACGGAATGGAACAGATACTTCAACTCCCGCTTTCGAAGCGGCTTGTTCAATCGCTACTGATCCCCCCAATACGATGAGGTCAGCTAGTGAGATACGCTTGTTAGCTGTTTGAGCATCATTGAACTTTTGTTGGATTGATTCGAATGTGGAAAGAATTCTTGCGAGTTGTTTGGGTTCATTAACTTCCCAGTTAGATTGTGGATTTAGCCGTATTCTTGCGCCATTTGCGCCCCCTCTGCGGTCAGAGCCACGGTATGTAGAAGCACTAGCCCAAGCCGTCTTCACTAAATCAGAAGTGGACAATCCACTATGAAGAATTTCTGCTTTTAACAACGCAAGATCCTTTTTATCGACCAAATCATGATTTAAAGTTGGAATCGGATCTTGCCAGATTAAATCTTCTTGTGGAACTTCTTCGCCCCAGTAACATGCTTTGGGGCCCATATCCCGGTGAGTTAACTTAAACCATGCTCTCGCAAAAGCATCTTCAAAGACTAATGGATTGGCCAAGTAATATCGTGCGATGGGTTCATAGATGGGATCATATCGTAAGGATAAGTCAGCAGTTGTCATCATCGGACGGTATTTCTTAGTCGGATCATGTGCATCGACAATCATGTCTTGTTCTTCCACGTCTTTCGCGAGCCATTGATACGCCCCAGCGGGACTTTTTACAAGTTCCCAATCGTATTTAAACATGATGGTTAGATACCCCATATCCCATTTCGTGGGATTGGGTTTCCAAGCTCCTTCAATGCCACTACTAATCGTGTGTCCGCCTTTTCCACTACCATAGGTGGAATGCCATCCCAGACCCATTTGTTCGATTGGAGCGGCTTCTGGTTCCGGACCTACATGCGCTGCATCTGCGGCCCCATGACATTTTCCGAAGGTGTGTCCTCCCGCTACTAAAGCAACGGTTTCTTCATCATTCATGGCCATTCTGCCGAAGGTATCACGAACATCACGACCCGATGCGACGGGGTCTGGATTTCCATTTGGTCCTTCAGGATTGACGTAGATTAAGCCCATTTGGACTGCGGCTAACGGATTCTCTAAATCCCGTTCACCGGCATACCGTTCATCCGCTAACCATTTGCCTTCTGATCCCCAATAGATATCTTCTTGTGGTTCCCAAATATCTTCTCTTCCTCCACCGAAACCAAAGGTCTTCGCGCCCATGGATTCCAGGGCACAGTTTCCAGCTAGAATCATTAAATCGGCCCATGAGATTTGCTTGCCGTATTTTTGTTTGATTGGCCAAAGAAGTCGTCTTGCTTTATCTAAGTTGACATTATCTGGCCAACTATTCAGTGGAGCGAAACGTTGTCCCCCACTGCGACCTCCGCCTCTACCGTCTCCTAAACGATAGGTTCCTGCACTGTGCCAAGCCATGCGGCTAAAGAATGGGCCATAATGACCCCAGTCTGCTGGCCACCAATCTTGAGAATCCGTCATCAAAGCAAATAAATCCGCTTTGATGGCCTTTAAATCTAGTTTCTTAAACTCTTCTTCATAGTTAAAATCTTTACCAAGTGGATTACTTAATTCTGAATGTTGATGTAAAATCTTGAGGTTTAGTTGATTAGGCCACCAATCTTTGTTTGTGGTTCCTCCTCCAGCGACAGCACGTTTGGACATTCCAGTTACTGGGCATTTCGACTCACTCATACATGATACCTCCCTAAAAATATTGTTTTCTGAGTTCAAATACAATTTGAAAGCGTTTTCATGCACTTACCAAACTCATTATATCATGATTGTTTGAAAGACAGTATCTTATGTCCAAAAATACCATCCTTAAGATTACTATAGTAATCCTAAGGCCGTTTTTTAAAAAATACCTAGTAAGCGGTTCTCATCAAAAATGTGAACTTGCAAACTAGGTATCTAATCATCAACTCGATCAACGAGCTTACTCTTGAAATAGGTGTCTAAAGTACTGATCAGGATGATTGAGAAACTGTTTTAATGATTGTAGTTGCTCAATCTCTTGATAATGAATTTTTTGTAATCCTTCCTTAGTAAATTGCAGGATTTGTGCGCCAGGATATGCCATGATGACTGGGGAGTGGGTGGCGATAATCAATTGGCTATTGGAATCAACGGTTTGTTTTAAAAGATATAACAAAGCCATCTGATTTTGAAAAGATAATGGTGTTTCTGGTTCATCTAATAAAATGAGTTGTTTCTCATGCATCCGGGATTGGAAGAAAGAGAGATACGCTTCCCCGTGAGAGGACTCCAAAAGCGGTCGACTATGGAGCGATTCAATCTCATGAATGGTACGTTTATGTGGCATGGATGCTAGAGTTTTAGCAAGAGCAGAGCGATTTGCATATTCTTCATCAATGCGTTCTAATTCTGTTTTTGACCATCGTTTTTCTTTTTCTAGTTCATGGATATACGTCGTAAAATCTTCAGAAGAGAAGTAAAATCCCTTTGGTTTTTGTAATGTGTATTTCATCTTACAACGAACTGCCTTAGGGTATTGATATGGAGTACCTATTTGATATAAATCCAGTTTAGAGCGAATCAATTCTAAGAATGTCGATTTCCCTGAACCGTTATCTCCAATTAAGATTGTAATGGGTGATGTAAATGGGACTTCTTGGTTAAAAAAGGATAAAGAAAAGGGATACCCCTCTTCTACGTCTCTTAAAAATTGAATGGATTGTAATAAAATCACAACATATCACCTACTTTACCTAAATTCTAGCACGAAACGAGCGGAATCGGATGAAGACATTGATAACCTTAAGAAAAAAGACGTTCGGTTCGCTTTAATAACGACTTTTTTGGGTATATAATGAAGGTGGAGATCAATGCACAGTGAGTGGAATGCTAAATGGAAACTCACTAAGAGGATGAAACAATGAATCAAGTGATTCAATGGAGTGCTCGGATTCTAGCAATCCTACTCATTTTGTTTTTAATGATGTTCTCTTTGGATGTGTTTGAAGAAGGACTGGTATGGACACAAATCGTGTTGGGATTGCTCATTCACAATGTCCCAGCGTTTATTTTGATTGGGATTGTTCTAGTTTCTTGGAAATACCCACTCGTTGGCGCAGTCGCTTTTCCCTTAGCAGGAGCGGCCTATGCGGTGATGTTACTTATAAATGGGGCGGCTTTTACATCAAGCGCAATCCTCCTTTTAAGTCTTCCTGCTTTGATCATTGGAATCTTGTATGGTGTAGATGCATATTTGTCGAAAAAAGATGGGACACCCTAACAAAAAAACCGATTCTACTAAGAGTCGGTTTTTGATTTTGTACAGTAGGTTTTAGTCAAGTACCGATCAAGTCCTATTTTTGTATTTCTACCAAAACATCATTATCCTTGAATAAGTTTGGCATAAACGGGCCTTGATAACGAAGTAAGATGGGTTCTCCTTTTAACTGAATATGTTTCTCCTTTGCATAGTTTAGCAACGAATCATATACCTTTTTCGCTTGACGTGGAGACCCTTTGTAATGTTTGGCTAAATAGAGTTTCTCAGGTATTTTAACAATTTCAACATTGGATTGCATCGGTTCTGGGTAGTCCTCTTGAACGGATTTTGGCATAGTAAATGCTATGAATTCGGAAGAGGACACATCCGTTACAACAGGAACTGTCATTTGAATTTTTTGACGTTTCGAATTATTTCCTGAGATATAGTTAAACAATACTCCAAATCCTTGATTGGATTCCCCCCTTACCTTCATTAACACATAAGGGTCATAGAGACGAAATTCGTATCCATCTTGTTCTTGTATGACTTGATACGTTAATTTTTCATAACCCATCTTCGATTTCTCCTAACTATTCT
>CAZABW010000045.1:0-15508 GCA_964483655.1 uncultured Candidatus Izemoplasmatales bacterium | reverse complement strand
CCTTGAATAAACCATTTTGACGAAGAACAGCTTCGTCTTCTGTTGTAAGTGATAACGTCTTAAGCATTAGCGAACATCTCGCTTTTGATGTGCTGTTGCCAATTCTCTACTAACTCATCAGTGCCAGGAGGTAAAGTATCTTTTCTGCTACCATATCCATAGCACTGACGGATTTTACCTTGCTCAAGTTCGATTGTCGCAAGTGGAACCCTAGGGTCGTCAACGGACCTGATGGAAAAGATGAAACTTCTACCTTCAGCAACACTTTCGATGTATCCTACACCGCCGACACAGTGTTTCAAAATTGCTCCTTCATCCACAAGTTCTTTGATAGACTTAATCGCAACCACTAACAAGCCGGATTGATCACTGTACTCATATTCTTCAAGTTTGTTTTTCTTAACTGATTCTTCGAACTCCCTCACTAAGTTGGGCATTTCTTTGATGATTTTTTTTGTTTGCCGCTCCGCATCAATGAGATGTTTGATCAATAACATGTCGTTATGTGCTTTTACTGCATCCATCGGGAATGCTTTTTTCCCTTCGATGTATCCTTCAATTTCCATCGTCATTTCGAGGTAATCAATCCACCATGTGGCGGTGAGAGAACCTTCGTTGTTAATGCCGGTGTATTTGATAACTTCTTTTAGGAATCTCTCTACTTTGCCCTGACTAGCTTGTGTTAGTTTCATCGCTTTGCCAACGATGTTGTAGTAATTGAAATCCACTTTTTCTAGTTCTTCGACTGTATATTTGATGGAGTATCTTTTGCAAACTAATAACTTTTGAAATGTCGATGGTGATGGATCCCCAATTTTTAATAGCTCTTTTCGGTTTTCAATCAGAGACTTTTTGTGAATCACTCGACGATCCACCGCACCATTCATGACAGCATCATAAAGTTTTCTGAAGCCAAACTTCCACAGCATTTCCACATATGGCCACTTGATTACCGAGTTGTAGTAAATCAAAATGCTTTTTGTATCACGCCATGAGTTTTCAGGATTGGGAGCCATTGCTTTGTTTTGCGAATCAAGCCAATCGCCTAGATGGGTGTACTTCGCTGCAGTATCACTGAAGAAGTCTCTAAAAGAATTGAACCCCTCACATTGAATCGCCCATCTTGATCTTGATTCGTTCTCGAACACGGATGATTCCTCGTTTTTTGACCCGCTCCGCCGTATTCGTAATCGTAGTATTTGTAGTTTACCCACTCTCATTGATTGAACATAGCATTTGAGATCTTCTGTAGTAGCAGTTGTAGACGAATACAGTCTTTCAACTTCTCTGAAAATGGTTCTCTCGGTTTTAAATACCGGATGAATTGATGTATATCCGATGATGTAAGAGTAGACTATATAACCATCAACTTTGCGCAGTACTTCTCCTGCGGTCTCATAAGAGTATTTGTTTGGATTGAACCTTTTTGTAATTTTTGATGTTATCAGTTTGTTTCCACAACCATCACAGATATTGTCCTTAAGAAACAAATCCACCGTGTTGTGATACTTACCACATTTCGAACATAGACCGATGTTTGACTTATCCGCTTGGGTATACTTGTAGAAAAGGTAGTGCTTAATTCTTGCATCATGGAGCTCCATTGCTTGGTCGGGTATCGGTAACTCCTTTGTGTAAGGTAGCTGTGTGCTTCCTAAAAATGTTGTTTCAGAAGATGTCATTCCGCAAAATATTGACATGACACACCTCAGAGTTCAAATATTGAAAGCTGACTCACAGATTCGTTGTTTGGCTTCGCTATCTTCTTTGGTTTGTCAGTTTTAGTTGGGTAAGTGTTTGCTTCGTCTTCTTCGTCTAAAAGTTCATCGTATTCTTTGGACTGATCCTTCGCTTTTGCTTTCTTGGGCGTTCCTGATGTTGAGGATGCAAATGCTGGAACGCTGACGCTCGTTTCTGTTGATTTGAAGTACTCAACAATCCATTCGTAGACTTCTTCGTCATCTACGGCGGCGACACCGCTTATTTGCTGAACCATCGCCTTCTTAGCTGCGTATTTGAAAGCATTCTCCAGGGTTTTACCATCTTTGAGGATACCTTCAAACAATTTTTGATCATCTTGATTACAAATCCAGGTGTGAATCTTATCGATAGCTCTGCTCTTGTTGTTTTGCATCTCCTGGAGCATTTTGCTTAACGCTTTTTCCTTAATCGTTTCCATTGTCTTTCTCCCTTACAATTGGATTTGTCTTTCTTCCAGTGGTTGCAATTCAGCTTCGAGATGCACTCCCGGAATCTCGTAAGCTTTGGTAATTGCTTCCCAAAACTCTTGTTCTACTTCTTCTTCGATAACGAAAGTCATTTTGATTTCTTTCATTTGGAGTCCACCCCCATATAAAACCGCGAGATGAGGTTGATTTCAGCGGGGGTTAGAACTTCTGAATATATAACTAACCGACCTTCCGTATAATTGCATATAACGTCAGGGTCACCACAAGATATATATGTCAGAGCGTCACTATCACAAAAGATTTTGTACTTGGTATAATACGGATTTTTCCTAATCGCCTCACAAACCTCATCGGATGTCGGTGGTGTTAGGGCTTTTCTAATTGCATTCAACCTTTGTAAATATGGTTTTTGTGTTTCCAATGGTTCGTTTACCATAATATAATTTTGTAATACTTCTAACGCTTCTAGTTTTTTAGTCATTCTATTTCCCCCACTTTCCACGAGAACCCATAGTCATTAAGTCGTACCGTTTTGCTATTTTTCTAAGTTTCTCAACTTCTTCACGCAGTTTTTCGAGTTCGGTTAATGCGGTGCGTAGAGTATCAAAGTGTGGTTTCGTTGAAGTGAGGTCTTTAACGTGCGTATGCTCCATTCCCCAATCCCCAACGTCTATGAGTGATGATATTCTGGTAGTTTCAATTCTTTCCAACGCTTCTAGTTCTTTATTCATTTTTTATCACTCCCCTAACTGTCAATGCGACAACATTACTTTGTTTTGGTGGATACATCATTTGCGTTGCTATTTCGATTGCGACTACTTGGAAGAGTTTGCCATCGTGTGGGATGATGTCGTTGATTTTGACGGTATCGGTTTCGTCTAACTCCACAACTAGCGTCAACCCTCGACCTATGATAGTGAATTGGTCGATTAGTTTCATTTTTTATCACTCCTTATAAAATCACTTGCTATAAACACAATCGTGAGAAACGCAAACATACCGAGAAAATACAAGATATAATTTCCAAAATAGAATTCGCCAACCTCAAGACCGAAAAATGCTTCAAAAGGTTCACTCGCATAATTGAAAATTAAGAAATGAGTAGTGACAGCCAAGAATGTTCCAAAGAAAGAAATGAAAAATGATAACAAAATCGCATTAAACAGAGATTGGATTATTCGTTTCATCTTCCCCCACCTCAATCGTTATGTTTTGTTTTTTAATGCTGCCTTGCTCCATGCCGTTAAGCAACAAAGCGAGTGATGCAGCTGTATTGTGGGTCGTCATTCCTTCCGGCTTGTTTGAAACTAGAATTGCCATCAGCTTGGTTGGTTTGCTATTGTATCCACCGCTATTTTCTTTGTTGGTCCGGATTTCCCTAAGATACGTTTTGCCAACTCTGATCCAGTGTTTCATAGGACAAATACCAACTGGCCACTATCTGATGTCTCGACCTCTTGGACAACCTCTTCCGGATACTTCCTTGGTTTTTGTTGTTCAAGTTCTTGTTCCTTTTCCACAACAATTTCCCGTACGAACGCATCGTATTGTGGCTTGTCGTACTGACCGATTTGCAACTTGCGTTGCTGGTCATGGGATAGTTTGTAGATAACACTCTGACGGCGATAAAATAAGCTCTTAGCCGTCTTTTCGAGTTCGGCAATATTCTTTTCAATCACTTCTAATTGCCACTCGTGTGGGTGCAAATAACCGTCTCTAGTGGATACAATCAACTTCATCGTTCGGTCATTGCTGATTTCTTCGATAATATTTCGCATTGCGGTATCGAGCGACTTGGTATACTTTCCCCAAAAACGTAAGCATAGCGTTTGGACCGGGAAACAAGTGCCTTGATTTTTCAGGATGTAGTTATAAACCGAGTAAACGATCGATTCATGAGTTTTGGTTTCTATCGTTGCCATATCAGAATTGACCAACGGGAACAGCAATGCTTTTGCCTTGAAACTCAACCCTTGGTCTTACTCCTTCCCGAAATGCTTTTTTGTATTCTTGAAACTCATACTTGCTTAGGTTTACAACTCTTGGTAATTTCTTGAATCGTTTGATATATAACGCACATTCGTTTTCAATATTTTCAATCACTTTAGCATCGTATGACATAATCTTTTCTCCTTTAGAGTTTAGCTAGATAATCTTCTAGCCATGGTACATCAACATCAGGTTTGGATGGTTTCTTATCCATTCGATCCTTTTCATCTTTTGCGAGCCAGTAATCGAACTCTTTCTTCCATCCACGTTCAAGTACGGAATCCCCACCACTTTTTTTCCAGTCTTTGGTTTCAAAGTAAGCGAAGAACTTTTTAGCCGATAGAATTGCAAATGCGGTTTTGTTTATGCTTTTAGCGTAAGCAATGATTTCTTCAAGAGTTGGTACAGAAGGGGTTGGGGGGGCTTCCTCGGATATAGATGTTACTAAATACTCCCCCTCTTCTTTTTTATATCTTTGTTCTATATCTTTATCTATATCTAATTCTCCTTCTGTAGCGTGACATTGCGTGACTGTCACGTGACTGTCACGTGACACGCTTTTTTCGCTGATTTGAACCACTTTTTCACGCTCTCTTTGGTTCTGTTTTCGGACCTTATTTTGAAGGCGAATCTTATCCATACCGTCTATGTTTTGATGCTTTTCCCAATTAGCAATTTGGATAACATCAGAGCGTTCAATCATTCCAAGATTTTCAAATGTTTGAAGAGCTAATCGGACGACCTGGATTTTTCGATTAAATACAGTGGCGAGCATCTCTTCGGTGTAAGGTATGTTCTCGTTTAAGCATAGGGCCCCAAGATGATTTGACTTACCAGCTTGGACCAATAACTTAAACCAAATCACGAGAATGGCATCGTTGTCCGGCATGGCGTCGATCAACTTCATTTTTTCATCGTCGAAGATGTTGGTGACAATCTTGATCCATTTGATGTTATCCGCCATTATGCTCTCGCCTTCTTTCTAATTGCTTCCCAATAAGTTACCACCTCTGCGTTGTTGAGGGGGCCCGTCTCTTGGTCTTGAATACTAACATTGCATATGAAACACACTACAGAGATATTGCTTAATTCGTGTTTTCCACCCTTGCTGAGTGGTTTATTATGTTGGATACTTGGTTGTTGATACTTTGGTGAATCGAGAAATCTTCCCATCTTAGCACCGCAAATTGGACACGGTTTGTTATTGAAATGATTACGAATCTTATAACTGAAGCAATACGGAAGTTCGCTATTCTTGTACTCTTCTCTTCTTTTTTCTTTCAAAGCCATCTAAGCCACTCCCCCGTTCTTCAAGCATGCATAGGTTGGTTTTCCAGTTGCTGCTTTAACTTCGTGAATCATTCGCGCTTGGTCGCTATTGCCATCTGATAGATGCATCAAATAGATTGCTTTGACATTTGCGAGGTTCATCCGTTCAAGAGTCAACTTGGTAGTTCGAAGCGACATGTGAGCCTCTGCTGTGCGCTTGGTACGATTTTCTTTTAAATCCAGGATGTCATCAACGTGGTTGCATTCAATCATGATGTAATCAAAATAATGCTTTGAGAAATCCCATCTGACTAACTTCGTATCGTTGATAAATAGCAAACGTTCTTCGGTTTCTAAATCCTCAACGATGAATCCATACGCTCCGGGGCAATCGTGATCAACTTCGAATGCTTGAATCCTCATGGTTCGAATGTTTACCCACTCCCATGGCGTTAGCTCATAGCGATTGCGTCTGACATTCGCTTCATCCAAAGTCTCTTTAGATGCAAGAATTGGTGCGAATAACGACATCTCTTGAGCGGCCATGGAGTGGTCGCCATGACTGTGTGTCACAGCGACCGCATTCACACGGGTAAGGATGATTCCATGATCGAGTAGCTTGTTTTTGATTTCCTTGAAACGGATGCCCGCTTCCAGGATCAACGTTGTTTTGGTGTTCGTAATGAGGTAGCAATTACCCGCAGAACTTGATGCTAGACAGTTAATGTTCATTTGCTACACTCCTTTCTCGGGTTTAAAACCCGGGTCCGTTTGATGGTTTTGCAGTGGGGTCGGGAAACAAAGTCGTTTGCCCTTGGAGAACTTCTTCTTTTGGTTGTTCGCTTTGTGCTACTTGAGGCGGGATGGATTCTGAAGCTGTTTGCTGAACCACATCTTGTTTGACATTTTCGACAACTTTATCAACAGTTGGGTTTCCATCCGGATATTGGCGATTGCCCATGTCGTCAGTGTAAGAAGTGTCGTTTTCAAAAGCAGTTTGAAGTTCTACTGACATTATTCCGTACTTGGAGATCAATTGGCGAATCATCGTCTTTTGAGCCATGCCATCGAAGTTTTGATACCAAAACGAGGAATACTTCCAAGCTTCTTTTGGATCCGTTTTTCCTGCTTTGAATAAACCGTACTCTTCGGCACTGAATGCTTTTGAATACTTATCGGCATGAGCAAGCATCTTTGCAAATGGCCAGTAAATAACTTTCTTGAATCCGGTTTTCAGTTCGAGATGTGCGAGGTATCCAATGACCGGTTTGTCTTCCCTTGCATTATCATCTTCAATAAAGCGGAATCTTGGTTTGCCGGTCTCTGAATCCTTACCAAGGTATTCTCCTTCCCGAACTTCTATTGCATCAATATCGGTGTATAAGCCGCTTCTAATAGCGAGTTGAATGTAGCCTTTGTATCCAAGAATGAATGTAGCTACACTCCGAACGGTTTCCCGTTTCTTGGTTTGGGGATTATATTCTTTTTCTTCGAATGGAACGAGATAAAAATAACCGAGTTGTGGCGATGGGGGGAGGTCTAACGCTTCACCCACAAGAGCGGAAGCAATTACGGTGTTAATCTCGCATTTTTGAAGCGCTGGATTGGTTGCGACTACAGATGAAATCGAAGCGGTGAAACGAGCTGCACGCTTGGGATCTCCAAGGGTGTTGTTAATGAGTTGCTGAATCCTGTCTTCACGGATAGCAATGGAAAACTTTTGTTGCGTTGGTGCTGCTACTTGGTTTTTAGGTTCCATTATTTTTCTCCTTCTTCGTTAGTTAGTGCATATCCCGTAAGAGTAGAATACATTTCGGCGATAACTTTCTCGGGGCGGGGGTCTTCTTCAGGAACAAGTTGGTCTTTTCCTGTTTCATAGATAATCAAATCTTTCAGAGCTTCGTTGAAGGTTTTCTTTCCGAGAAGTTTTTCAATCGCCGTCATGGTGATTAGTTTCTTCTCGTAGATTTTGCTATCATCGTGTCCAAGTTCATGAAGTCTTTCAACGACTAATGGTTCAGACACTAATTTTCTTACAGTCTTGCCTTCAACCAGTTTTAAGCTAGGTATTTTTTCACCCTTTTGTGCTTTAGCAAGTGCGAAGGTTCTTACTTTCTCGAGGAACGGAATGATTGAATCCGCCTCTCTTACGATTTGAGCGATAACAACAGGGGGTAAATCTTCGAGGTGATTCACGAGATCAGATGTGGCTGCTTCGAAGTAAACGATGTGGGGAATGTGTAATTCTTCTACGGGTTTTTGTTGCAATGATACGTTTGTGTCGTTTTGTTTTTCCATTATTCTTCTTTCTCCTCTAACGGTTCTACCGTCTTTTTATTAACTGGATGGTTAGTCCCACTTTCTTCAATGAAATACTCGTCAGCTCCGCAGATGGTCAGCGGTCCGAAGACCGCCAACCCTGTTGTCTCGGAAATGCCTTTGTAGATTTGATGCGTTGCGTTTCTTACGAATCGACTCATAAACCAGCCTCAATATCAGAAGCCACAAGGCCGATGATTTGATTTGGTACTAAGAAGTTGCGGTTGTTCTCGGTCACGGATTCCAAGTTATCAATCACAATTGGTCCGGCTTGCCATCCAAGGTGCTCTGATAACAAACTTGCTAATTTCACACCAACTTTGACCTTGCTTTCTGTGTTGGCGGTTTCGTAAGGTACAAGACCGTTTGGCGTTTCAATCATGACGTAACAAACTTCGTTCCAGGATCCTTCTTTGAGGTTTTGCTCCACAAGCCGGATGTTGATGTCGCCGAACTTTGCTTTTACTTTGGATGTAATGATGTTCAGCATCGTTTCGGTGTAGCGGGTCAATAGACTCATGCTGGTTTCGTCGTCCGCAAGACTCGAGACGATTTTATCGAGTTCAACTTGATAACTCTTTTTCCGCTCGAGGAGCGTTTGCTGCACGTTGTAAGACGTTACAACCTTGTCGTGTTCCTCATTGTCTTGCATCAATTTAGCGATGTCAGAATCGATTTCTGCAGCTTCGATTGGTGAGGATTCTTCTTTGGTGATTTCCGCTTCTGTTTCTTTCAACTTACTTCGTAATGAGGCGGTTTCCGCAGAATCTTCGACATTGTATGAAACCTTCATTTTGAGCTTTAAAATCTCGTCTTGGATGGCTTCATACTTGCGGTATAAGGCATCTGAATTGGTTTGTTCTGCGACTAACTTTTCTTTCTTTTCAGCAATCATCGGACCATATCCAGCGAGTCGTTTATTGATTTCTTCAATCTCGTTTTTGATATGTTTGCCTTGATTGCTGATGGCTTCAAGACGCGCTGCTTTTTCAATGTTGAAGTGCTCTTTTGCGGTTTGATTCGCTGCTTCAGTGCCTTGTAAATCAAAGCCACATTGGGGACAACGGTGCACTTCTGATGGTGTGAACACCTTTGCATCTTCTTTGTACCACTCGTCTTTCTTCATTTTAATTTCAGTATTTTTGGAAACAAGAAGACGTTCATCGGCACTTTGTTTGGTTTGCAGGTCGTTGATTTGTCGTTGGATTTCCCGGATGGATTCGTCCATTTTTAAACGGTTATCCATCACGGCGTTTGCTTCCTGGCGTTTAATTTGGATTTGATCATTGATGGCTTGTGCGTTCTTTTGAACGCTTGCTTGGTCCTTAGCGATGCTGTCAGACAGAGCTGCTCGTAATCCGTTCAACGTCGTTTTAAGCGCTTCTACAACCGGATTTTTGAGCCCATTCTTCTTCGTTCGAAGGATAATGATTTGCTCGTTATTCTTCGCAATGCCGGTTCTAGCTTGTTGGTATTCTTGGGATGTGATATTGGTTGTGACTTGGATTCCAACGATCATCGCTTCGTACTTCGCTTGCGATTCCTTCCCTTGGTTGATTGCGGTTGCGAGATACTTTCGCAAGTTTTGGAAATGATAGTTGTGACTACGAAGCATTCCATCGAGGTTTCTTGTGACTGGTTCCGCTTGGTAAACATCTTCTGCGGTTGTTGGGTCGATGATTCTGTTCACATAAGCGAGTCGGTCCTTCCACGGTAACACTTGACTGAAGAAGTAAGCATTCGTCATCACTTGGATGTCTTGGATGGATTGGCAATCGAAGTACTCGATCAGTTCTTTTTCATAGTCTTTCAAGTTCTTCTTGATACCATTCACGAAGCAATCCGTCACGTGACCACTTAAGGTCACATCAGTAGTTCCGCGGGTTCTAACCCAGTTTTCTTGATAAACCTTTTTGAACTGTGCGATGATTCCATCTCTGCGAACGAACTCGAGTGTGATGCTGACCGGAAGTTTTGTGTCATGAATGGGTTTCAGACTTTCTGGATTCGTGGATCCGCCGTACAGTTTCCCAGTTAAGACAAAGGATACTGCGTCGGCTAGGGTTGTTTTACCCCCTTTGTTTGGCGCGCGGAAGATGTCAATTCCCCCGGCGCATTCGATTTTCTTGTCCGTAAAGATACGAACGTTTTGTAATTCAATGCTTTTTAACTTCATAACGTTTTGTTTCTCCCTTCAAAATTAGCCCGTAGGCGCGTTTTTATGATAGGGGGTAATGTTCCATACCCCTTTGTTGCTAAAAATTGCAAGGCGGCGCTGTTTTGTTGCTAAAAGTGTAATATTGATTTATTCAGATACATTACGTTGATATATTATCAACACTTGAGGTAAAAAAAATACCCGGTTCGACTTTGAATAAATCAGCCAATCTGCAAATCTCCGATACTTTGAAATCAACCTTGCTAGTCACTTTCTTTCGATACTGTTGGGGTGTGATTCCGAGGATTTTGGAAATCGCAAACTGTGTGAGTTTGTTTGTCGCTTGAAGTTCTACTAATTTGTTGTTGTTAAATTGTACGCCCATTCTGATCACTCCTTTCTTGCTTGTGTTTGATAAATGCTTTTAGTGAGGTATAGGCTCTTGGGTCTAGGTCATTCTGCTGGCACCATACTGCAAGTTCTTTCAATTCCTCGTTAAGATCTGTGACACGAGCTTCTTTTTGTGGTACTGTGTTATTGAGGTTCATTTTTACTCCCTCCCCCACGCATATCCCCAAGATTGTGGCGCTTTAGTTAGTGGTACTGGAAAATGTAAACCGTCAAACTTATCACTTTTATAAAACCACCCCAACTCCATTGGTATATCAAAGATTTCGAGTTTCGTGATGGGGATGGCGTAAAATATTTCCTCTTTGATTACTTGTGATGTTTCTAGGTTTTTGTAATATCTAAATTTTGTTTTGTTTGATAAACCACTAATGTTCCCATCCCACCAAAACCTTGCCACGATTTTGTTGTTTCTTTCCCACATTAGTGGGATTCGAAGGTCAAATAATTCCGTGATAAATCTAGGTCTTTTATGGTTGGGTTCTAACTTTTCTAATATTTCTTTGTGAAAGTCTATACAGTCGAATAAATACGGCTTCCCCTTCGTACAATACAAGTACACCCACCCCACGAAATCTTTGGGTAAACGCTTGGTTAATAGCGTGGTTTGTGTTCCGTTGAGGATGTTGATTAGTTGCGTGGATGCTACGTTGAACAGGATTGATTTAGTCATTTGTTACCACCAATCCTTTTTCGATTAAATCTTTGATTTGCTCTTTAATATTTTTTATTTGGTGTTTACTAGTCCACAAAACTCTTCTCTTCCATTTGACATTAGGCTTATCGCTTAATTGGATTCCCACTTGTGACCAGTAACCAGTTTTACCTAAGTTTCTAACGTATACTTCGTAGTCTTTACTATCTGTATTTTCCATTAGGGAAAAACCATTATCTAATAAATCTTGTTTAGTTCCCGTGAAATACGGGTAAGAATCTATTCTTTTCATTTTAGTTCCTCCTCGAGGGTTTTAATTTGTTTTTCAATGTCATTAAATTGGTTTAATATATCGTGTTTTTGCTGTATCGTTGCACACTTGTCATATTCATCAAGAATGTTAAAAAACTTTTGATACAACCCCAGCAACTCCTCTACCTTTTCCACCCTTTCAGCCATCTCGCAGAGTAGGTCGAGGTCTGCACGCATTAACCTTGTCGATTCAATCACAATATCTTTGAAATTGGTGCGTTCATTTAGGTTATAGAGAAAGTCAAAATGTTCTTGATTGTCGATTCTTTGTTTGATACTCTTCACGTCCGTTTTCAATCCGTATTTTTCAAGGATTTCACTCGGTTTCATCCAACTCACGCTCCAGTCTTTCTAATAATTTCGAGGTAGTATTCGCTTTCACGGTTTTTATATACTTCTCTTGCTTGTTGTAGTATGTGGTTCATTCTTCATCATTCCAATCTAATCGTTGACCACATTCAGGACAGAATGACCAACCTTTTGCCATATATTTACCACATATAGAACAATTACCATAAAATGTTGGTTTAATCGCTTCATCCCTCTTTGCTAGTTCGATGGCGTAGTCGAGGGCTTGGTTTTCTTCTGCAAACTTAGCTGCTAAACTTTCAGAATAATCTTTGGCCATATATTCTATGTAGCTGTTTTCACATTTGTATCTATTTAATATTTCAATCGCTTCGTTTGGTTTCATTTACTCCACCTCTATTTCGTCAAATTTGGCTTTTTTAAGAAGTTTTATCAGTTGCTCAACTTGTGGGCTTCTCCACGCTGTCATTGCGTATGGATGCACTGTATCGTTGTAATGGTAGTGATTTCTCTCGATGTGCTCCTTGCATTCCCGGAGAGTTAAGAACATTGTGTTTTCTTTGATTACATGTTCTTTTCTTTGTGGCACATTGTAGAAATCAAGTATCTCTTTCAGTGCATCCTCGTTTTCCCATTCATCCATGTCCTTTAGTTCTTCGAGTTTTTCTTCATCGATATATCCTGCTTCTAGGAACTCATTTCTGATGTCTTCGATGGATTCAAACTCTTTTTCTAATTCAGGACACCAAATTACGGTTTTCTCAGCATGATCTTCCCAACATGGTTTCCACTCATACTGTGCTACTACCCAAAAACGAGGGTCCGCTTGTCCGACTGTGTTCTGTGTATTAAGTTCTTGCTGCAGGTTCTTTAAAAACTCGATTTGCTCTTTAGTCATTTTTATTCTCCCTTTTGATTTAGTTGTTGATGATTTCGTCAAGATGATTCAATTTTATTACTATTTGAATGTGTTGTCAACACTTTTGTGTCTAATTTTTTAACTTTTGTTTCTGATATGTGATTATTTTCTCAACATTGTTATAATTTTGATAGAAAGGGGGTGACACTGTGCCCAATAATATCAAAATGCTCCGAACCAAGAAAAACTGGTCAACAAGAGACCTAGAACGCTTGACAGGTATTAACTATGGCTCCATCTCTCGCATGGAAAATGGAAGTCAATCCATCATTGACACATACGCTATTCAATTAGCGGATTTGTTTGGTGTGTCCATCGACTACCTACTCGGCAGAACATTTGTAGAAGCAGAGAAAACCGTCTATCGTGAGAAACCTTTGACTTATGAAAACATCTTATCCGGGCTAAATGTACTTGATAACAAGCAACTATCCTCAATTCTCGGAGCGATTGACTACATCCTCATGGAACGGGCAAAAGGGCCACTAGCGAATCCACAGATCATCAAGAATACAATCGACAAAACGATAAAGAAAAATACATAGGGGGTATTTATGAATCTAAAATGCAAATGTGATTTAATCCAAAAATATAAATCTTTTATGGTTCTGGTCAGTGTATGGTTTATTATCCAGATAACAGGCACTCTGATTGGCGTAATCTATCTTATTGCTAAAGTTCCTCTATTTTGGCTATTCTATATAGCTGCTGGATTTGTTGGTTTGGTTGTACCTTATATCATATACTCCGTTGCAGATTACTTCCTCAAATACATGAAAGCCGATTGCTACGGCATATCAGACGAAGATTAAAAAAATAAATCCCCGGGAAGGGAAGAAAAAACAGTTGGTCGCCGTATCTTTACTTTGAGAGTACGCACGACAGTGGCACGTTATCAAAAGGGGGGCAATAATCAAAACATGACGGTTGAATGAAAACAAAATAAGGATCCGGCCATTGCTCGAGGCGTACAGATTCAGGAGAACCTTTTTCTATGTCGGATTACTTCCTTGAAAAACTACGTCAGTTTAAAGACATAATTGACGAACTGGAGAGCTATTTTGCATCTCGAAAACCGTACATGGCCGCAATGATCTCAACCGATCAAGCGGTCAATTTTGATTTTGATGACGATGGTAATTACATTCTGAAGGACGGTGAGGATCCCGATGAAGCCATCAACAACATTATCGCTACAAAAATAATAAACGAAGACACAAGGGTAAAGAGCGCGGCACTTGGTGAAGAGGGGGACGAAACACCAATGCCCAAACTCAAAGAAGGCAGTATCACCAAAAGAAAAGACGGCCGTTGGATGGGCCGTTACTACATTGACGGCATTATTCAAGCCCCGTTATACGCTCGTAGTGAGCGTGAAATCGTAACCAAATTGAATCAAGCAATCATCGAACGTGATGCACGTAGAGGCGAAATACAGCGGATGCAAACAAGGAAAGCATCCCTCGCCGAAGCCATCAAGTTGTGGTTTGATGAATGGAAGCTAGCCAAATCAAAGGACAGGCCACTTAGTTCCAAAACAATTCAAAATGTCGAGTACTCCCTCATTCGATACGTAGTTGGTCATAAACTAAGCAAGAAAGAACTTGGCAAGATAACATTTGCAGACATTGATATGATTCTTGATTCCATCCCTACTAAGTCTATGCAAGCGCGCACATTCAGTTATTTAAAGCTCGTGTATAAGAAGCTGCAAATCCGGGGAATGATTAAACAAAACCCCCTGGAACAAGTTGAACCACGAACGAGACCCAAAGCGAAAACAAGATTCATCCCCGACACTACTACTTGGTATTCTTTCTTGGAGTGGTTGAAAGTAAACAACCAAGGGATCTACTTTTTTGTGAAGTTCATTGCTAACACGGGCTTACGAAAAGGCGAAGCGCTCGCTCTGACGTTTTCTGATGTGAGCCTAGAAACAATGCGCATCCGCATCAACAAGAGCTACAGCGACCTAGAGAAGCGTGTGATTGATCATCCCAAGACCGATGCTGGATTTCGTGAGGTTCCCATATTTGAAGATGCGCTCGAGGTTTTAGAATCCATCCCAAAGGAGAAACGAAGTAACGAAATCTTTTGGATGGTCAGTAAGACAAACGTAACACACACATTCCCTAAACTTGCTAAGAGATATGGTTTACCACATCTGACACTGCATGGGTTGAGGCATTTATTTGCTTCTGAATGTCGTCGCAGAGGTGTCGATAAAAAGACCTATTCACTATGGATGGGACACGCTGATACCGAGATTACGGACGATTATACACACGTTACGAGCGAGTTTGAAGAACAAGAAATAAAAAAGATGGCCATTTCTAGCCATCGGAAGAAGAAAGTTTGACACACATTTTGACACACATTTGTGCTTGTTTTAGAACATTTCACCTCAAGAAATACAAGAATCGCAAGGATCTAGCGAAACGATTTCGCTAAAAAGGCATAAAAAAAGACGCTAACCTCGCCGAAAGCGTCCTGAAACACTATAAATGGTCGGAAAGACAGGATTTGAACCTGCGACCCCTTGGCCCCCAGCCAAGTGAAGTAACGACCAATCCACCGCCAAATGTCGCGCTCTTTACCCTAGCGCCTTCGTAATTGACACATGTATTGACACATGTTTCAGCATCCAAACAAGAAAAAAGACGGTTTTTTTACTCCGTCTTTTGTTTTAGGTAATGCTATTGATTAAATTCTTAATGTCGGGATAGTCTCTCATAGATACGTATATTACAACTCCGTTGATAAGTGTTATTGTAACCTCTGTGATTTCGCCATCCGGATACTCTTCAACAGAAACCGACACAATATTCTTTTTTTCGAAATAGATTTTCGACATCGGTTCAAGCCTACCAATTTTGAACGGGCTCGTAATATAACCCGGTACAACAATTCTGTTTTCCATTTCTTATTCCCCCTTTTTATGATTCACCACCTTCAGATAGAACAAAGCCATTTCTTCTGTG
>CAZABW010000044.1:0-16876 GCA_964483655.1 uncultured Candidatus Izemoplasmatales bacterium | reverse complement strand
ACCAAAATGGCTAATCCAACAGAGAATCCAGTAAATAATAACACATAAGACCCAATAAAGAAGATTCCTGACCCAACCATAATCCCTGTTAGAATCGAAACACCTCCAAAGAGACCAATCTCCTTTTTGAGTACTCCTTGTTGTTCATTCATACAATCACCCCAAAATATAAATCTATCTCGCATTATAACAATCTCTTGTCAATCAATCAAATGATTGACTTAACTTTTTTTTATCGTGAAAAAGGACTTGGCCCTCAAGTCCTTTTTACATCCATTTTCACAATAGATGGGTTACGTTATATTGAACAATCCGTTGAATCAAATCAAAGGGGAGTTCTTGGTTGAGTGGAAATTGAATCGTTCCTTTGGAGCACTTGTAAGCAGATAACTCCTTTTGAAACGCCGCAATCGCTTGACTGCCGGGGTAAAGGGCTACATGGTTTTGGTAAGCCGCATAGTGAATGATATTCTTTTTGTTCACAACAATCGTAGGAATCCCATACTTCATCATTTCTTGTCCGTTAATAATCAAACCTAATACAAATGTTCGCAAATTTTGAAACAAACCTTCACTACTCTTCGGTAGCGATTGGAAGTATTCATCTAGTGTCATCGGATCTTTCACTCCTTCTCTTCTTACAAACATACGATAGTCCTAAAAACAAGACCCCAATGAGAAAGACATAGGCACTGGAATCAAATAAGAATAGTGGGTTTCGTTCGTATAAAAAGCCCCCAATCAATGGTCCAACCACCATCCCAATCGAGACAAATGATTGACGTAAGCCCATCGCTAAACCATATTGATGAGGACGAACGTTGGCAGCGATATAGTTTTGCTCCAAGGGTTGATGAAGCGTACGCAAGACCATATAAAGCATATAAATCGTGTAAATAGTCAGTAAAAACGAAGAACTACGGAATACGAGAAAGACAATCACAGCACTACTCACATGAATGAAACTTAAGAAAGTCATTTGTTTTTTCCAAGATGAAACCCATTTAACTAAAAATAGACTGGTTAATAGTGAAACAATCCCTGTAACCATGACAAAAGTTCCTAAATCTTGTGGAGTATACCCTAGTGCATCAAAATACACATCAATGTATTTACTTAAATTGATCGATCCTATCGTCATACTCACTAGGGCAAGAAAAAAGAAGAACAAACTCCAATCTACATGAAACAATGACTGGAAACTAGGAAAGTATCGTTGTTTGGTCGTGATTGCTGCTTGTGATTGTTCTTTGAATTTCCAAGCAATCCAGCCAACATAGAGCATATTACTGATCCCTTGAATCAAGAAAATCCGTTCCAGTTGATTTGTACCTAACCAGGAAATCATCCACGCGTTCGTTCCGAGAAACCCGCCTAACCAGTAACCTATGGAAGCCCCTAACGTTACGGTAGCTCCTAGATAGGCTAAATGCTTCGCTCGATTTGTTGGGTCTGATTGTTGAATCACTTCAGTTGTAAACAAGGTAATCGAACTAGAAACACCAAGCCCACTAATAAACCGAAAGACAATCATCCACCCCGGGTGAAACGAATATCCAAATCCCCATTGCCCAATGCTATATAACGTTAAGCCAACTAGGATATAAACCTTCTTTTTCCCTCTATCAGCAAGTACACCCCATATCGGGCTGCCAATGACCATCCCAAAGCTCATTGCCGCAAAAAAGACCCCAAACATATAATCTGGAATCGATTGGGAACGAACAAAAGCTGGGGTAACCGGATGCCCTAGGTTATGAATGATCCCTTGAGCAAGGTAAAACATTAGAATCAACGGGATTGATTTTTTCATGCAAATTCTTCTTTCGACTCACGAATTAAGAGTTGTTGTAACATTTGATACGGATCTTGCTTTTGAAACAACACCGCATAAGCGGCCTCAATAATGGGCATCGATACTTGGTAGGATTTCGCTAAATGGTAGACTGCTTCGGTGGTATCATACCCCTCTGCTAAGTAAGGATACGTTTCATGCCGGATAAATGCTTCCCCAAAGGCGCGATTATGACTAAACTTGGAAAACAGCGTTGCTTCATAATCCCCCAAATGACTCAGTCCATAAACCGTCTCTTTTTGGCCACCCAAAGCTTCCACTAAACGACTGACTTCTAATGTTCCTCTTGCCATTAATGCTCCTTTTAAACTCGATAAATGGAGTCCATCCAACATCCCAGCAATAATACCAATGACGTTTTTAAGGGCTGCACCAATTTCGGATCCGATGACATCTAATCCAACATAAAGTCGCAGGGTGGAACTGGAAAAGGATTGAACTAAATCTTTTGCGACATCAAGGTGATTCGATGCGATAATCATACAATTCGGCGTGCCTTGCATGGCATCTTCCACTTGAGTAGGCCCAACCCAAACTGCTAGTTTCTTCGGTTGGGGGATTTCTTCTTCCATGATCATAGATAAACGTTTCCCAGTGGATTTCTCTAAGCCTTTCATTGCTAAAACAAATGTCTTCTCCTTCGTTAAAACGGAATTTATCTCTTTCGCTAACGCACGGAGCCCTTGGGATGCGATGGCAATAATCACAAGATCACTATAATCGAGTGCTGCTTGTAAAGAATCTGTCATTTGTATGGATGAATCTAAAGTTAGATACTCATTCGATCGTTGATCTTTCAATGCTTGAAATCGCTTGGAATTGTTTCTTCCCCACAAGAGAACTTGGTGGTGAATCGAATGAAGATACCACGCTATATAACTAGCCCATCTTCCAGAACCTAAAATTGTAATGTTCATATGCCACTCCAGAAATAAGATATCTTCTATTGTAACATACTTCATTTTTTTAACATGTAAAAAGCTCGTGAAAAGAATCCTCACTTCACGATATAGATACTACCTTCTTTCGGATACCCTAATTTTTCATAATAAGGATCCACATCAGACATGACATAAATAATTTGACTAGGATAAGCTTGTTTAACTGCCTCCATGAGTTGTTTGCCAATTTGTTTTCCTCGGTGGTCCCCTCGAACAAGCAAGTCATAAATATAAATCCCATAAATGCCGTCTTGACGGGCTCTGACATAGCCGATGCACTCGTTTTCTTCCATCGCTAAAAAACCAATACATTCTGACATGACTTTTTGGTATTGTCGATGCCCTTCCCCGCGCCAATAGTCTGCCCAGTCTTCTCCTTCATTGACTAGTAATCCAAAGAGATTAGGAAAATCGTGATTTCCGTAAGGTTTTATTTCCATTCGACACCTCCGATGTAATCGATAATTTCATTATACGTAAGTCGTGTTGGCTTGTAAATGCACCGACCATTCTTTCTAAAAAATCAAGGCGTTCCTGAGCAAATCATTTGCTTTTGGATACCCCACGGGGTATTATATAGGTGGCTTTAGGAGGTGCTTTCTATGAAATGCGACCAAACAATTATCAATCGAATCAAGCGCACGCAAGGTCAAATGCAAGGTGTGATTCAAATGATGGAATCTGAAACAACTTGTTTTGATATTGTAACGCAACTAAAAGCAATCCGATCTAGTATTGATAAAGCAATTGGGTTACTAACGACCCATAACCTCATCCAAACCATCGAAAAAACCCATGCTGTTAAATTAGATCAACTCGATGAAGCAATCGATCTAATCGTAAAAGGAATGTAAGGAGGGGGAAGGATGTTTCAATTTGCATTAGAAAAAGGAAAGAGTTCATCTCTTTTTGACACAACACCCAAATGGGATTTCTTAATTATTGGCGGCGGTCCTGCCGGATTCAATGCGGCGCTGTATGCAAAGCGAAAAGGATTACAAGTCGGTCTTATTACTAGTGAAGTCGGCGGTCAACTACACAACACTTCAACGGTTGATAACTACTTAGGAATTCAATGGATTGAAGGGAAAGATTTATCCAATGCGTTCTTCGATCATATCAATACCTTAGAAGTTCCGATTCTAAAGGATGTTCATGTCTTAGGCATCGAAAAACAAGGATTCGATTTTCTCGTTTCCATTTCTGATGGAAAACAACTCCTTACCAAAACCATCCTACTCGCAACTGGTGGAGCACCAAGACAATTAGGTATTCCTGGGGAAAATAAATATGCCAACAAAGGGGTTTCATACTGTACAACTTGCGATGCCCCCTTCTTCAAAGGGAAACATGTCGTCGTCGCTGGTGGCGGAAACAGTGCCGCAGAAGCAGTACTAGACTTAGTTCCCTGGGCCAGTCAAATCACAGTTGTCCACCGTAGTCAGTGGCGTGCTGACAACATCTTACTAGAAAAGCACCAATCCGTTCCTAATCTTACTGTTCACCTTCAAACAGAGATTAAAGAAGTATTAGGGGATGAATTCATGACCGGTTTGCGTGTGTTTCATAAAGACACACAAACCGAAGAAATCATCACCGCAGATGGATTGTTTATCGAAATTGGAACAGTTCCCAAAAGCAATCTAGTCAAAGATTTCGTAGCGGTAAACGAACGTGGCGAGGTCCTCGTCGATGAAAATCAAAGCACTTCAGAACCAGGGATTTATGCGGCCGGTGACGTGACGCATCAACCATATAAACAAATTATTATCGCCGCAGCGGAAGGCGCAAAAGCCGCACTAGCAGTGAATCAATACTTAATTCACCAATATAAAGGAGCGTAATACTATGAGTCGTTTATTAGACAGCAATTTACAAAATCAAATTCGGGAACATCTTTCCCCGATGAAAGAATCCATCACCATCGTATTGTTTACGAAATCAGAACCTTGTGAAACATGTAATGAAACCAAACAACTACTTAGCGAAATCGCTGAATTGAGCGATAAAATCACGTTCGTAGAAAAAGATTTAAAAGCCGATCAAGCACTTGCGAAAGAATACGGCATCACATTGACCCCTTCGTTTGTCATGCTCGATCATACCGGCTCTTACCGGGGTGTAAAATTCAATGGCATTCCAGCTGGACATGAAATTAATTCCTTCTTATCCGCTATCCTTGATATGAGTGGACTAGATTATGGATTCAGTCCAGAGTTAATTGAACGGATTAAAAAAATTTCTAAGCCGGTAAACATTAAGGTTTTTGTAACGCTCAGTTGCCCTCATTGCCCTGGTGCTGTTCAAAATGCACATCGGTTGGCGATGTTGAATCAAAACATCGAAGGCGAAATGATTGAAGCACAAACCTTCTATGAATTATCAACAAAATATAAAGTATCAGGTGTACCAAAAATCGTGATTAATGATAAGATTGAATTGGTTGGTAATCAACCGATTGAATCGTATATGAAGCAACTCGAAGCTTTATCATAATAAAAGGGATTCCGCGAAAACGCGGAATCCTATTTTTTTAGATACTTTTCGATGATTTGAACCTTGTCCAAGCGCCCTATTGCGCGGTAAATTGTTAGCCAGTTCTCCATCTTATGTAGCGGAATGCGACATTCTTCTAACTCCACGAAATGATCAATATCCTCGACATGCAATGGATAAAGAACACCATTCACAGTTAAGTCTGCCATAATATCAATCTCCACTTCATCAACGACTAGTTCGATAAAGTGTTTGGTTTGATACATTGGATGGGGTGGACTTTCATGAACCGTACCTTGATGTTGGAGAATCAAACGAACCGTTTCGACTTGTGAATTCAAAACCATGATATCCAAATCATGAAACGTGTCCACAAGCCCGTGAAAGAACAACATTCCTGATGAGCCAAGCGCCCAAGTAATGTGGTGTTGTGAGAAGATGACTGCTAGCTGCTTTAATACCTGAAGCCGTTTTTGAGTATCCTCTTGAAGAGCGGGCTGATCCCAAGAAATTTGTCTCATGATTGACGCCAAAACAATGGCCAATCGGCTTTATCTTTGATATTATACTCAATCATGGCAGCTATCAAACCAAAATCAAGTTCTTTACTCCAAGGAAACTGAACCAGCATCTTTGTGTGAGCGAAACCAGCTGCCTTGATTTGATTCGAAAATACTTCAATCCCTTTCATTTCAGGAGAGACCGCGAGATGATTTTTCGAAACGCTAACTCCTAATATGTAGGTTCCATGATCAGTAAATATCGGTTGATTCCAGCCAATCCGTAGTTCCAAAGTCGGATAGTGGGATAAAATCCAATGAACGAGCCCTTCTACGCGTTGGCGTTTTTGTTGCTCTGAAATCGTTTGAAGAAATTCTTGATAATCCATCATGAGTCCCCCTTATTCAAAAGATTCTTCTACTAGTATTATAAATGATATTTGTGACCTTACTTCACTGATTGACTCGGGATTTCTTTGATATAGTGGTAACAACACGAAACATATTCAAATCCCCACTTCTCATACATCTGTCTTGGGGTATCATCAAGATCCGTCACGAGATAAACACGAGTCACTCCTTGTCGTTTTAAGAAGGTGATGGCATGCGCCATCAATGCAGAGCCTAGTCCTTTATTTCGCATGTGTTCTAGTACCGTAAAGTCATCAATCTTAGCTTCTGTTTGCGTCCAAGTTACATTAATGGACCCTGCCATATGGCCCTCATGTAATGCATAAAAGTAGGTGTATGATTGTTCTTTCATTAAAACATTCCATTGTCGAATGGAGTTGTTCTTCGCAAATTGTTCGCCATACTCCCGGTTCTCTAAATAGAGATAATGTTTAAACTCTTCTTCAACGGAGGGATCAATTCTTTGAATGGTTGGAGTTTGTTTCATGGGGATGACTAAATCATTGATATTTGCCCAGTAATAGCCATTTCTAGAGGGTTGATAGCCCTTCAAAAAATCAATAAATGGAATCGGTTCTTCTTCAAAACGGAAGTTGATATGTCCATATTGTTTTGTACTTTGGGCATATTGCTCTAAGTCTTCTTGGTTACATTGTTCAAGGTCAAGTATATGAAGATAATTATGGTAATACTTATCTCGTTGGGAAGCATCTTGAGCAAGGTAGCCATAAGGTTTCAGTTCAATAGCAGAAAACATGGAAACATATTGTATTTCCATATTTAAGATATCATGCTTTGTCATGAAGGTTTTTCGCCAAGAAATTTCTTGATAAGTTGATTTCTTCAAGACGTAATCAATGGCATCTTGCGGTTCATCGAGTTGATTTAGGAAGGCTTGGTAGCGAATTCCTTTTGATTCAAATCCAAGACTTTCATAAACGTGCTGAGCCCGTTTGTTTTGGAGATTAGTATCTAATACGATGCGTTCAACTCGTTGTTGGTCGAATAAATAAGAGATTAGACATTTCAATGCTAAAGTACCTAACCCTTGATTTTGATGTTTCGTTTCACAGATTTTGATACCGATTTCAGCTTCATCATGCTGAAGCCGGATATTCATCTCACCAATCGGTTGATGGAAGTATTCAACGATGCATAAATGATTGCCTTCCATGGGAGTACTCTTTTGATTAGATAATCGTTTATGCAGTGCCGAAACATCCACTTGAAGACCAAGCGGAAATCCTGCATGGGCCATCACAGCGCCATCGCTCCACCATTTTGCTAATGTTGTTGCGTCTTCAGGATTAGCACTTCGAATGCATAGTTTATTATGACTTAGTTTCATCTGCGTCCTCTTAGTATTTACGTCTTGTCATTCTTTGGGGTCTTCTTGTAATCCGATGCGATTGCCACTGGGGTCGATAAGTAAAGCATAATACCCATATTCCTTCGAAATAAATGTTTTATCTTTTAGTATGGATGCTTCAGGAAATAATGGTAATTGACTAAAAATCGACTCAATAAAATCTACTTCCACATACATCTGTAGTCCGTGAATACTGGCTTGTACGTTTTCATCCAGTGCTCCAGAAAGTTTTTTTCCCGGCGTTTGAAACATGAAATACTTCTTTTCAGTTAAGAAACTTTCTTGAAATGTCCAACCAAACAATTGCTCATAAAATGACTGCGTTTGGTTCAACTTATCACGTTGTAATGCTAATTCAATATAAACAACATCACCGTGCATAGAAATACCTCCTAATGAATGGCTATTTTTAATATCTGTTCGCCGTCATTTTCTAACGTATCGACAAACCCGTATCGAATATAAAATTGATAGGGTTGGTCTCCAGTAATATCACATGAAGTATATAACGTTTTTATTCCTTCTGCTTTGCACTTGGCCACAAGCAAATCGAGAACTTGTTTCCCGTATCCGTTTCGTTGATGGTCTTTTGCAATCATAAAACGCCATAAATAATAGGCTGGAAGATCTTCTTCTTTGACTTCATCCGGTTTCAGTGAAAGCATGACGAATCCAATTGGCTCGTCATCCAAATAGATGGCTCTAGGCCAAGCAATCCCGGGATAAACATACGCTTCCGCAATCGAATAAATATTGGGGGCAACACACTTCCTTTGCTCCTCAGTAAGTGTATCTGATAACTTGATAACTAGATCGAGATTATCTTCATCTAGTTCACGTAAATGGATTGTTCCCATGTGTCTCTCCTTTGAATAGGTCATATGGTAATTCATATGCCTCTATTATACTATTATAGATGGTAATTCAGAAATCCTATTCTTTACAAAAAAAACTCTTCTCATCGCTTCGAAGCCGAAGCAAATAGAGAAGAGGTTTTATTTATCTAATTCGAATATAACTACGAAAACCCCGTACGCTGTAATAGGAGTCTGCACCATTGTGGTAGATGAAAACCCGGCCATACCGATAATCGCCAAATAATGCTCCTCCAAGAGATCGTAAAGAATCCGGGGTTAAGAGCCAACTTGAGGACTTTTCATCGAAAGGACCCATGGTTTGAAATTCATGATACATGGCTTCATCCATGATCTGAACACCCATTTGAGCAGCCATTCCCAAAGCACTAAACTGTGGCGGATTAGCTTTTCGTTTCAGTCTTGCATCTTCGTCATAACATAGGCTGCGTCGACCCACTGGTGTTTCTTTAGCACAGTCGACAATATATATTTCATTTGGTTGAGAAGGGAAGATAACGACATCTACTTCACCACCACTTTCTTCCATCGCTTGAATAAAAGAAATCATGGATGAGTTGGATGACAGAAGAGTTTCAATCGCATCCCATTGAACTCCTTGATGACGATGAGGTTTTTCAATAAAGCGCTTTTTGAGCGTTTCAATAAGTGCGAGAGTGCTCGTTTTTAAAGTCATTTTTCGATTTCCTTTTCTGCTTTTCTTTCACTATAACACAAATCAGAGCGAGCTCTTTTGTCTATGCTCTATCCAATATCAACGATCCAAGTATCACTAGTTAGCACGAATGAAATAGAACGTTTGTAGACGCTGAACAATAGCAGATTTCATTTCTAAGTCTTCTTCAAACATATAGTTTTGAATGAGCCGATACCCATATTTTATGAGGATGATATTGATGATGTCATCCTTGCTGATGCTTGCTTGAATATGATGATTTCGTAACCCCCGTTGATAAGCATCCAGCAGATGGTTGAAGTAATGAATGAGCAAATCGGTTGGGGTATCATCTCCGATGAGACTTGCTACATCTTCTCCCAGTACACCAAAGCCCATACAATCCCAGTCGATGATGCAGATGTGCCCATCCTGGAAAAAGAGATTTTCAATCCAAAAATCACGGTGATTCAATACCCTAGGTAAGGCGTATAATTGATTGAATATCGCCTCTTTGTCCTGATCGATGGAAAGAATCATATCTTTTAGATGAACAGGGATATCACACACTTCACTACGAAGATAGTGATAGACAATTCCGTGTTCATCATCCCAAGGATTGCTTTTTAACATGTCCTTGACATGATTGGGAAGTCGACATTCTTTGGAAATGAGAAATGCATAGGAATAGGGTTGATGGTACCATTGCGTCAACTCCTGCTCCAAAAATGATACCGAAGTAATGTTCGTTGGTAATGATAACTTCGATGAATAAAGAATCGTTTTGGCATGGAAAACCCCTAGTTCAAACGCAATCTTTTCAAGCATCTCCATGGTTAGATCAGAACCAGAATACCCTTCCATGTGCTCTAACCATAAGTGATTTTCTCCCTCATGTAATACCGCAAGATAGCACGTTGGCATCCGAAACGTGTCTGTTAATAAGAGGTTCAATTGTGATGTATATAAATCATATTCCCTTCGCCATGAGTGCTCATCTCCCGGTCGATGCCATTGTTTTTGGCGTTTGAAAACCAATCGAAAGGGAGTTTCTTTTTGAGCAAGAAGGGATGCTATCCCCTCAACAGAACAGACATCCGCAACCGTACCTCCAGATAAAGATTTCAGATGATAGGAAGCAGACTCAACAACTTGAGAGTATCTATTTGATAAAGCTTGAAGTAGTTCGTGATAGTCCTGACTCGATAACTGTTTCAATTCTTCATTCATGATGACTCCGATTGGACTCATCATGAAAACTCGCACTTTTTGCTATTAGGGGTGCGTAAGCTCTCGCTTCTAAATGAGGAAGCAGATTCAAGACCTCTTGTGCTTCTCCATGATGAATCACTTTTTGACAAGATTTTAACAGTTGTGCCTTGAACTTGAAGGAATCCTTGTTGTTTGTTACTAAGGCTTCATAATAAGCAACCAAGGCATAAAACGGGTCATGCTTCATCGCTTTTAAGATTGCTTTGATTGTTTTGTCTTTTTTAGTGAGCGCTATTTCGGGGTTTGTTAATAAATCCGCAAAATATAAATACGGCTTTGTTAGATTTAACAGCCATCCTTTTTGATTATGAATTAAGATTCGACAACGGTTCATCTCGGTAATATAAGCATTAAAGTCTAATCGGTATAAGTCTTGTGAAGCATAGATGAGCAAGACACTTGTTTGCAAAGCTTGTTTATAATCTAGTTCTTCTCGGTAAGGAAAAAGGTTGATGTCCGATAATTTCACTCCGTACGATAAGTCCCGGTTCACCAGTAGCATCTGTTTAAATGCTAATCTTGAAATCGGATTACGCTTTAATTCTTGATAATTCTTCCCATCATTCTGCAAGTTTTTTAGAGGAATCCAATTAACAAAGATGAATAATCCATTGTAAAGCATCAAGAATGACATCCATTGCTTCCAGATATCCGTACGACTTGAAAGAAAAATCCCCAATGCAAGTAAAATAGATAAGAAGTTAAAGAACACCCCTCCAAAGTTATACCAAAAGATTCCCTCCTTTTTATGTTCACTTGGAAACATCAAACATTGACCAGCAGTACCTGGAATGGAGTATCGTTGGAATGAGAACGTTCCATCTTGTTTTCTTGTAATCATAAAAGATAAAAAACGAAAACTCATGAACTGGTATCCGCTCACTTTCCCCATTACAAGATGACCCAACTCATGAACCACGATTGCGAAATAATAAGGAATCGTAAAGAGCAAAATAACTTCGAAAACGCTAATGGAGGAGAAGTTAAACAATGGTATAATCAAGTCTAATGCGCCAGATCTAGCTAAAGCAAAGCCGACTATTCCAAACAAAAAAAACAAAACTAAAAATGAGATGAGTTTCTTGCCAAATTCTAGCACATCATGTTCCTCTACTTTCTTTATCTGTTCGCCTATCAGTCAAACTATTATTACGCCGAAGACGTAATCCAGCAAATCGGCTTAATAGAAAATGAAGCTAAATATGATTTAATTATATCACTTATGCAAAACAACGAAAGAAATAGATTTGAAAGTTTCCCTTCAAATCTATTTTATTAAATAATCAATCCTTTAAACAATAACCTTATTAGCGATGATTTCATCAATAATCGAGGAAATCTCTGTAATCACTTCAATCAAGGTTTGATCCGTTGTTAAATCAACACCAACCATTTTCGCTAACTCGAGCGGGGTTTTTGTTCCTCCTGCTTTTAATACTTCAATCCAATCTTCTGGTTGAATCAACTGGTTTTTGATCATTTTTGACACCTTCGTACCTAACGTGAGCCCTGCAGAATAGGTATAGGGGTATAAGCCCATAAAGTAATGCGGTTGACGCATCCATGTTAATCCAGCCCATTCAGGGATTTCAACACTATCTCCCCAGAACTTCCTCAAAACGCCTAGTTTAATTGAATTAAGTAGGTTTGCAGATAAGGGTTGTTTCTTATCAACGCGTTCATAGACTTCACGTTGAAAAGCCGCTTCCAGTAAATGGGTGACACAGTTATGATAATAGGTTCTTGAAATCATAACCGATTGAATCCATGTTTTCTCGCGAATGGTTTTTGCCTTATGAATTAAATGATTGGCCATTAAGAGTTCGTTGGTTGTAGAAGGAGCTTCGATGAAGTACATCGATGGTCTGGTATTCAAGATTCGTTGATGACGGTTCGCGTATTGGAAATGTCCTGCATGGCCAATTTCATGGGCGAGTACCATTACTTCATCCATTTGACCATTCCAGTTAATTAAGATATAGGACGATGCACCATAGGGTGAAGAACAGAACCCTCCTGTGGATTTTCCCTGATTTTGGGGAAAATCAATCCAACGTTCGTCAAATGCTCGTTTGACAATGGTTTGATATTCACTACCTAGAATAGATAATCCTTCTTTTAATAAGGCTTTGGATTCTTCAATGGTAACTTTAGGTTCAAACGAAGGATCTACTGCGATCTTCAAATCGGCGTATGTCATCTTATCAAGGCCGTGTACTTCTTTTAATAAGGTAGCATACCGTCTCATAGCCGGAGCTAATTTTTCCATGATCAAATCAATTTGACGGTCCATGAAGTCTTTCGAGACTTTTTGATCGTGGAGTAAATAATCAAATACACTGGCATAACCACGAAGTTCAGAAAGGATTTTTTCTTTTTGAACATGGGCTTGATAATTGCTAGCAAACCCATGTTGATATTCTGACAGTTTTTGATAAAAGGTCTCATATGCCTTTCTTCGAACCGAGGTGTGAATATCCGATTCATACTCGTTTTCAAATAAGGTAAAGGAGTTAGGGTAAACTACGCCATCCACCTCAAAATCATGAAACTTCATGTCTGCTAATTTGAAACGATTATAATTCATATAAGAAGCGTTTAATGTTGGAGACAACGCGACTAGGGCTTGTTCCACATCGGGAGACAATGTGTACTTTTTGTCTTCAACTAAGTCATTTAAATAATGCTTATTTTCTTCATTTAGTCCTGCAGCTGCTAACAACACTTCATTACTTTGTTTTTTTAACTCATTGGTAAAGAACGCCATTTTTCGAGAAATCCCTTGAAATCGTAACATGGCTTTCCCTTGACGCATTTGATTTTCCTCAGAAATCGAATCGGTACTTGATTGTAAGGAAGCGTACGCACTGATGCGTGTAACTCTAGCTTGAATATCTTGATAGGCTAATAAAGCATCATTGATAGTTTCTTTGGTGTTTAGTTGATTTTCATATGATTTGCAAAAGGCATCAACATCTTTCTCCACCTCATCAAATGCTTCAAGATATTTTTCTTCTGTTTGGAATAAATTCGTCATGTCCCAAATGTACTTCACATCAAGTTCATGACGCTTTGGTAATTGTTTTTTCAATCTTATCACCTCTATTATAGATTATAACACATTTTCATTTGCTAACGTTTTTTATCCTTCTATCGAATCCTAAGGATTTCTAATGCCTCATTTAACTACTATCCGAGGATGATAATTGCCTATATGTTATTCTGATTTTGATATAAACAACGAAATTTATGGTTAACTATTTCCGTCATATTTGGATTTCTGTAAATGGTACCATGGTATTATAGAAAATCGCCGGTAAAAATGTCAGGTTTTGCTATGTATAAGCACAAAAAAGGCCTGATTATTGAATCAGACCTATTCTAGTTAACTGTCTAAGGTATAGGTGTTAATATATTTTTAGCACCCCTACCTTCAAATCGTGTGAAAATTTCTCTTAAGCAGCACTTCTAATCAAAACTGATCGAAATGACTAAATACGTTAAGCATAAGATTACCAATAGCGCTCCCAATATCACCGCGATGATCCATCCATATGCGAGATTTGAGTTTTTATCATCTCTATGTATCAAGGAAAAGTTCTTTCTGTTCATACTCCAAACACCATTAAATAAGAAAAATGTACCCAGGCTAAGTCCCAACATAATAGCATCATTACCACCAACCATACGCAGCGTAAAAAATGTGATAATAATCATCCCATTAACAATAATGTATACGAACCTATTTTTTATTGGTGGTCTAAATTGATACATCTAAATGTTCACTTTCTAAAAAATTCATGTTTGTTTTGCTCCATTAAATAGCCATCTTGCTAAATCAAAAACCTTTATACCGCCAATGTCGTAAACATCGTGCCTTGTATTTGCAATAAGAATTTTTGGATAAGAGTCGTTTATTTGCCTTAGAGGGGTTAACTCTCTTTCGAGGGTTTCTTCTCTGGAAATGTTATCCGCAACTTGGATGTAAAGTTTTTCAGATCCTTTGATTGCTACAAAATCAACCTCTTTTTGATAAAGCTTACCAACATAAATATCAAACCCTCGTCTTAGTAACTCCAACGCTACAATATTCTCATATAGTCTGCCATAGTCAAAATATCTTTTCCCCAGCTTGGCAAATCGAAATCCTTGATCTACCAAGTAGTACTTTTCATTTGTCTTTAGATAGCCATTGCCTCGAATATCGAACCGCTTAATTTTGTAAAAAATATATCCTTCGCATAAGTATGAAATATAATTCCCCACTGTTTTATGGTCGATTGATATCCCGTCATCGTTGAGTTTGTTTGTTATTTTACTTGGAGTTGTAAGATTGGAAATATTATCCAACAGAAAAGCAACGATATTTTCCATGGCAATTTTATCATGGACTCCATTTCGTTTCATGATGTCCTTCAAAACAACCACATCCAAAACGTTAGCTATATAATCTGATTTTTGCTTGTCTGACTCATATAGATAACTTCCAGCAAATCCACCTTCTAATGTATATTTATCGAATGCATCATTGATATTTTGATAACCATAATAGTCACAGTATTCAGAAAATGAGAATGGAAACACCTCAATCTCAAAATACCTCCCTGTAAAAAGTGTTGCTAAATCACTCGATAACAAAAAAGCATTAGAGCCTGTTATATAGATATCAAAGTCTTTTGACTCATAAAGATCATTGATAACCAGTTCGAACTTATTACACATTTGGACTTCATCAATGAATACATAGTTATTGACACTCGGTGCATGTCTTTCAATAATATAGGCATGTAATTTTTTGTAGTCTTTGATGTCATCAAACATCATCCGATTAAAATCGACCCTTATGATGTTTGCGTCCTTTTCAATTTTCTGTATTTCTTTAATGTATTCATTTAATAGCATTGATTTCCCAGCACGTCTAACACCGGTTACTACTTTAATATCCGGTTTGTTCTTTAATGATAAAAGTTCATTCAAATACTGTTTTCTCGCTATAATTTTCATTTTCATCACCACATACATTATATCATTATATTCCCAAAACTTTAATATTTTTATTTTTTTGGGAGTGAATCAATTGATTGAAGATTATAAATCAGATTTTGAGGATTATTATCGCATTGAATACTTGCCTGATAAATGTATATAAGCAAGGTGATCGAGTTGAATCATAGTACCCCCTTTTCAAATCGTGTAAAAAGATAAGTTGAAGTTGTGACTTGTCTATTAGTTTCAGCTACTCCAAATTGACATGACCGTTCTTAAAGCGTGATAATCAGCAAAACCCGGGTCAAATATTTCTACTCTTGCTAATTTTTTGCACAAAAAAAGTCTGATAATTGTATCAGACCTATTCTAGTTAGATGTGTTGGGCTACCTATTTTAATACAAAATTAGCACCCTATCCAAATTTTTAGCACCCCTATGATTTTTTAGCATCCCTGTTTATAAAATTGGCACCCCCTATAAAATGACAAGAAATGCCTGTAACTCTATATATAGGTTATTAGTATTATCATAACCGGAAATAGGACACTAAGAAATATTACACTAGTAAGTATAGCTAATTCTCCACACTTAATATTCTTAAAATTCTTTACGTCAGCACCAATTGCCAAAAAAATTATGGAAGCTACTATGGGTGATACTACCCCAATGGTTATATAGCCTATTTTTTGCCCTAAACTAATTCTTGTAGATCTAAATTCTTTAACATTAATACTTTGGATAAAAAGTTGTCTTGCGTATATATTGATCACAACAATCAAAATAAATATTAACAACAACATTAGAAAGCCTGGAGTAAGATTTTTTAACTCATGACTATTTTCTACATATATTCCTACTTCATCAAACTCACATTCAGAAAGCACAAACTGGAAAGTAACAGAATTGACATTTTGATGATATACCTTGCCAATAAAGGGATAAGCGAATCCTTCATATTCAATCGTACCAATCTCATCACTAATTGATATGACTGCATTACATATTACTTCATCATTTTCTTTGTATATCACTGTAAAAGTATTACTTGTTTTATTAATAATTGAAGGTCTGATTCCTACAAGTTCTTCACTGAAATCATTATCAATTTGGAGTAATAAAGGGGTGTCTCCATCCGGAATATAAGTGTTATTTTCTGGAGTAATAACATCTACATCCGCTATAACCAAACCCCATAAAATAAATCCAATCAGGGAAAAGAATGGCACAATTACTATTGATACAATTCTTAAGATTATTATTTTCCTCTTCAATGAATCCATCTCCTAGCAAAGAATATAAGGACTAACTAATTTTAATAAAGATTGAAAAAATTAGGTATAACTGCAAACTAACAAATTATACAAAATAGTTGAATTTCATTATGTGTTATCCTAGTTTCCATTTTTCCTAACATCTTAATTTTAACATAGATATAAGTCTATACAATAATAATTATAATCTTTATATTTTTGATTGAAAGGTAATCGTGTAAAAGGTTGGGTAATCGTGTAAA
>CAZABW010000043.1:3322-17049 GCA_964483655.1 uncultured Candidatus Izemoplasmatales bacterium | reverse complement strand
ATCAGTACGATTGCGATTCCTGCTTCCACAGGACAAGCCATTCAAGCGGTTGGATTTGTGATTATGAACGCGATGGTTTTAGGATTTTTTGGAGAATCAGTATCCGCGGCGTTTTTTATCGGGAATCGACTCAACTCGTTAGTGATGTTACCTGTTTCCTCCATCAGCGCGATTGTGGCGATATATATTGCTCAAAACGTTGGTGCTGGGAACGTGCCAAGAGCTAGATTATCTTTTCGAACGGGAATGTTTTTGGCTGTCTTTCTCATGACGATTGGCTCGTTAATCATTATTCCATTCCGAACAGGATTGGTTCAGTTATTTAATACGAATCCAGTAACGATTGCTTACGCAGCGGAATACACATTATGGCTCCATTTAGGATTGCCCTTGATGGGAGTATTTCAAACCTTCTTATCCACTTTCCAAGGAAGTGGAGAAACAAAGTATTCTTTCACTATGGCAGTGATTCGACTGTGGGTCGTTCGATTACCGTTAATTTTACTAGCCTATTTCTTCACCGACCTAGGACCAGCCGGAGTTTGGTACTCGATTCTAATTAGTAACGTTGTTATGGTATTTCTTGGGATATATTTGTATTCGAAAGTGCAATTCTTACCAAAAATTCGCTCAAATGGGATGAAAACCAAAGAAAATTTGATATAATAAACCAAATGGAGGTGATTTTTGTGGAACCGATCTTTTTTCCGGATTATCAAAATTCGATTGTTAGTTTATCGAACTCGATTCTGAAGTTCTTTGATTGTCCCACCCACCACAAAAGTTTACCTCTTATTGATGCTGTCTTTTCAAAGGGATATCAAAATGTTGTCTTAATCCTCATCGATGGGATGGGCCAAGCAAATATCGAACGATTACTTCCAAAAGAATCGATTATTCGAAAACGAAACATTCATACCTTATCCAGTGTATTTCCTCCTACAACCGTCGCTGCGACGACATCGCTTTTATCGGGTAAAAACCCCGTCCAAAGTGGTTGGCTTGGATGGTGCCAGTATATTAAGGAAGAAGATAAAAGCATTGTTTTCTTTACAAATAAAGACTACTATAATGAAGAAGCATCTTTTGACTATTCCATTGCAGATACTTACGTCCAATATGAATCGATTTTAGACCAAGTAAAACGAATGAACCCGAGTGTTAAGACCACGGAAATATTCCCGGCATTTCGAAGCCCAGAACATACAACGTTTGCAAAAGAAATGGAAACCCTAGAACAAGTTCTCAGCCAAAAGGGATCACACTTTACTTACGTTTACTGGGATAAACTAGATTCTTTGATGCATGAGTTTGGACCGGGATCGATTGAAGTCTACCACGAAGCGAAACGAATTGAAACGGTGTTAGAAGGACTAGAAGAACGACTACCAAAAAATACGATTTGTCTCATCACAGCAGATCATGGTCAAGTGGATGTTTGTCCCATTGAATTAGCAAAATATCCAGCATTATTAGAAACCCTAGAACATATGCCTTCCATTGAAAGCCGCGCGACAAGTTTCTTTGTGAAAAAAGATCAACAATCAAAATTCGAACAATTATTTAAAGAGTATTTTCGTGATTCTTTTGTCTTATATTCTAAAGCGGATGTATTACAATTCGAACTATTCGGACAAGGAACACCCCATCCCAAGTTTGATGAATTTTTAGGGGATTACCTTGCGATTGCCATGGATCGTTTTTATTTCAAGATGAACCAAGGCCGGATGCACATGCGTGGTCAACATGCCGGACTTTTACGAGACGAGATGCTTGTGCCCTTATTACTATTTGAAAAAAAATAACGGAACCGCTCAGGTTCCGTTTTATTCTACTGCTTTGATGATGAACTCCGCTGAGGAAGCATTCGTAGCTAAGGGGATTTTATAGACATCGCTTAATCGTAAAAGGGCAGATACATCGGGTTCGTGAGGTTGGGCGGTTAAAGGGTCACGGAAAAAGAAAACTAAGTCAATTTCACCGTTGGCAATTCTCGCGCCAATTTCTTGGTCACCCCCGAGTGGTCCTGATCGGAAACACTTCACATTCAAACCGGTGGCTTCAATGATGCGGTGACCGGTTGTTCCAGTTGCGAACAACTCGTGTTTTTTGAGAACGTTTGCGTACTTCGTTGTGAATTCAATCATTTCTTGTTTCTTTTTATCATGTGCTATTAGGGCTATTCGCATCGGAAACCTCCTTGAATACTGTGTTGATTATAACACAGTTTTATCATTATTTTTACCCATTCTCGCTGCGAAAAACAAAAAATAATTAGTATTGCATTTTGAAATAGCTTTTGTTATAATGGTGTATGCTGAAACAAGCTACCCGGGAGGGTAGCGAAGTGGCTAAACGCGGCAGACTGTAAATCTGTTCTCTCCGAGTTCGGCGGTTCGAATCCGTCCCCTCCCACCAGCCCAAAAACAAAACCAGGAGTTCATCCTGGTTTTTTCGTTACGCAAATTTGTTAATTTCTGTATCCATCCACTCAATCCGAGTAATTAAATAGTCTCTTAGTAGTTTAACTTGTTCTTCGTATGTTTTTGCATCATAGATTTCTGGAGCGGTATACCAATCCCAATTGGAACCTATAATATCCCATCGTTGGAAGTTTTCATAGCGTGATCTAGCAATCCGCTCTGTGATGGAGTAAATAGAATCAACCATATCTTGAATTTGATGATCAACGAGTTCATTCCAACGAACTTTGAGAGCGGACTGAAACTCGGGATATTGCATTAAATGATAAAACCAAATATTCTTATTTTGCAACGGAGTATACCAGCCGTATGGGCCACGCATGGCCTCATCTGTTACGTGTCCTTGGTTTCGCGAAGACAAGTCAAAATCCCATACTGGGCCCATCTTAAGCAGTCCACCTTTATCTCGGTAGTAAAAAACACTCGAATACCCAACATCCACATTTTTATAAATCTCATTGACAATAAACCAGTCAATAAAGGACGCTTGATCAATAAGTCCGTGATAATTTTGTTTGTCTCGTAAGGCATTAAATATGTCTAAAAAATAACTTTCAATGTAATAATAATGCATTTGGGTAAAGGTAGAACTATTGGGGTTGGGGTCCTTAATTGCGAATTTATATCCACGAAGAGGAAAATAGTTCCAACCAAGGATATCATCTGGACTATCGCCCATTCTTTGGTCTAATTCAATCAAATAACCTGTATCTAGGTCGGGGGAGTTCTTTTCAATGTTGATTCGGTTGGAAGAGATATCAATATGATCGGAGACAAAATAGTTTCCGAGGTATTCACCATTCACATATAAATCAATGAAATTTGCGCTAGGAGCGAACTCCATGTTGATATCTCGAGCTAAGTTGTATGCGAGGTAATTGCGAATCAATGTTTGATCTGCGAAATTGGAGATTAAGACCCAGTCTCGTTCTTTATAAGTGGTTAAAAAAGCGGTACGGTCATCAAACTTTATCCGATATGATTTCTTTGGGAAAGAAAACCATGAAGAGTTTCCGCGGCCGCGAATTTGTAAACTGGCATTGACGATAAGGGGAACGGATTCATTCGCCTCGTTAAATCCTGTCATCGATAAGGTAGCAGAGATGTATTCATCTTTCGAGTTAATTGGTTGATTTCCTAAAGTGTTGATGGAGACAACAGGAATTTTTGACAACTCATCAAAAGGTTTTAAATAGATAGGGAATGAAAGAAATCGAATTGTTCCCTGGTGATTGACACGAACAGATAATGTCATCATTTGGCCATTTTGTAAGAAAGGAAAGATGAATCGGCCATCGAAAATATAGGAATGAGAAACAGAATATTGGAATGTGGTTTGGGAGTATGTAATTTTTGGAATACTAAAGTCCGCAGAGGCAACTTCGGGTAATTGTTCTTGAATCATCAATTCAATCTCCTCAAAGGCAGAATCGATGAGATGTTGTTCGTAGGTAGCTTGATCACGGAGTAATACAACATAGAACAATCGTGATTGACTTAACGATTGAAATTCGATTGTCAAGGTTATTTCAATCACTTGATCGAAATGAAGTTTGACATGAAGTAAAGTATTGTTCAACATGTCCACGCCGGTTACTTGAAATTGATAGTGATAATCGGTAGTGGATGGTTCTGGTAAAACCAAATCGGCGACCATCGCCGCAGGTAATAGGGTTTCAAAACGAAGAAACTCTGACTGAATCGCTAAAAACCGAGAATCAGTCGTGGTCGTTAACGAAGAATCCTCAGTTGTGGTAGAAGATGGTTCTGAAGTTGATGGGTTCGTGGATTGTGAGGTTGTTGTACTAGTGGTGGTGAGTTGACAACCAACTAGAAGTGCAATAATCGCTAACAACCACAATAGTTTAAATCCTTTATTCATGCATTCACCTCTGTGTTAGTCTATTTTATCACAGTAACCTAATTATGAAAACGGTTTTAGACTCAAAAAAAGCATATCAGTTCGAGGATATGCTTTTTTACGTTTTATTTTAGAACAGTGTTCGGTTGATATAACACGATTTCTTCGCGAAATAGCTGGATTTGTTGTTCAGAGTAGGGAGGAACATCAATCAAAGGTTGGTGAATGTCTTTATAATACTTTGGTATCCGGTAGCTATTCAAGCAATACCGTTTCAAAATGGGCAGTTCCATAGCTATTTGGATTAAATCGGTCAACGTGAGTTGGGGGACTACAGTTGTTCTAACTTCATAGTCAAGCGCACTCTCATGAACGATTTGAATCGTTTCTTGCACTTTCCTTGCATCCGCATAAATCCCTGCAATCTGGGAATATAAATATGCTGGCGCTTTATAGTCAATGGCAATATAGTCAAGTACTTGGTCTTGGATTAACTGCTGAACCACTTCAGGATGATGCCCATTGGTATCTAGTTTGATCTTATAGCCCATGGATTGAATCATTTTCATATATTTCGATAAATCGGGGTATAACGTCGGTTCTCCTCCAGTAAAAACAACTCCATCCAGCAACCCCTTTCGCTTTTCCAAAAATACCAAAACATCTTCGAATGCCATGATTGGTTCTAAAGACTCTAATAGATGTCGATTGTGGCAGTAAAAGCAATCGAGATTACAACCCGGTGTAAAAATCACCAAAGCGATGTGTCCCGGATAGTCAATCAAGGAAGACTTGACCAAACCGCTTACAATCATGAATGATGGACTCCACTTTTCATGTCATCTTCAATGACATACTTCACACGATCTTGGTACTCTGCTTTTTTCCCACGGTTAAAGTTTTGAACTGGTCGAAGATAGCCAACCACCCGGGTATAAACCTCGGTTGGTTTTTGACAAGTTGGACATTGAAAATGTTCTCCAGAGATATATCCATGTTCATTACAAACCGAGAAGGTAGGTGTAATAGAAACATAAGGGAGGCGGTACTTCTCAAAGATTTTTTGGATGAGTCGCTTGGTTGTTTGAGTGTCTTTAATCCGCTCACCCAAGTACAGATGAAGCACAGTTCCGCCTGTGTAAAGGGATTGGAGTTCATCTTGAAGATCCAAGGTTTCAAAGATATCAGAGGTAAATCCGACGGGTAGTTGACTCGAGTTTGTGTAATAAGGAACCGTTGTCCCAGCGGTGATAATGTCTTCAAAGGTATCCTTATCGCGCTTGGCTAAACGGTACGCAGTTCCTTCGGCGGGTGTCGCTTCAAGATTGTAATAATGACCGGTTTCTTCTTGAATATCTTTTAATACATCACGCATATATTTTAATGTGCGAACGGCGAATGTTTGTCCTTTGGAGGTGGTTAAATCGATCTCTTTTCCAAAGAGGTTTTGAGCGGCTTCATTCATACCAATTAAGCCGATGGTATTGAAATGATTGAACCAATAAGATCCACTCTTTAGTTTGACATCCTTGAGATAATGTTGGCTAAAGGGATACAATCCTTTTGTGGTTTGATCCTCAATCACTTTTCGTTTGAGTTCAAGACTTTTTTTAGCAATGTCAATCGTTGACCAGAGCCGTGTCAGAAATTCAGATTCTGATTTTGATAGATATGCGAGGCGAGGCAGATTAATCGTTACCACACCAATGGAGCCAGTTAATGGATTTGAGCCGAACAATCCCCCTCCACGCTTGCGCAGTTCTTTCGTGTCCAGTCGCAAACGACAGCACATTGAAAGCGCGTCTTCTGGCGATAAATCAGAATTCACATAGTTGGAGAAATAAGGAATTCCGTATTTCGCGGTGATTTCCATAAATTTTTCTACGACAGGACTTTCCCAATCAAAATCCTTTGTGATGTTAATCGTTGGTATCGGGAATGTAAAGACTCTTCCTTTTGCATCCCCTTCCATCATAACGTCACAAAACGCCATGTTTAGAAGATCCATTTCCGCTTGAAAATCGCCATAAGTTTCTGCTTGAAGTTGACCTCCAATGATTACGTTTTGGTCACGGAGAGTATGGGGAGGTTTGATATCAAATGTTAGATTTGAAAAGGGGCATTGAAATCCAACACGAGTAGGAACATTCAAGTTGAAAATGAACTCTTGCAGGGCTTGCTTGACGGCTTTATAATCTAACTTATCATATCGAATAAACGGAGCGCCATAGGTATCGAATGAAGACCATGCTTGAGCTCCTGCGGTTTCTCCTTGAGTAGTAAATGTGGAATTGATGATTTGACCTAAAAAGGAACGAAAATGTTTGGGCGGATGACTCTCTACTTTTCCGGGAACACCACCAAAACCATTCATCAGGAGCAACCGTAAATCCCATCCCGCACAATAGGGTCCAAAGAAACCTAAATCATGGATATGAATGTCGCCGTTCACATGTGCTTGACGGACCACATCGGGATACACTTCATGAAGCCAGTAGTTCTTGGTGAACTCCTCCCGAACATAGTTATTCAACCCATTAATCGATTTTTGAGTATTCGCATTTTCATTGATTTGCCAGTCGCGGTCATTTAAATATTCCGTAAACATCTCAATCGTTGCGCCAATGAGAGCGGAAGCTTCTCGTGATGCCCGTCGTTTTTCGCGATATAAGATAAAAGCCTTCGCGGTTTTAGCGTGGCCATATTCAATCAAAACTTTTTCGACGAGATCTTGAATTCCTTCGACATCCGCAACACCGTTTGGATATTTTAATTCAGCGATTCGAATTACTTCATCTGCTAATTCTTCTGATTTACTAAAGTCATTTCCACCAACCGAACTAGCTGCACGAAAAATAGCAAGGACGATTTTCTCCTTGCGAAACGGTGCGACAGATTGATCTCTTTTGATAATTTGCTTCAACATACTCATGCTCCCTCTCTGATGCTTGATTCTTTCATACTAATAACTGATACAAGCTTTGTCAAGAGTGTTTCAAGAAAATTCAATGAGTAAAAATTCAGTTTGCAGGGGTGGGAAAGCCAAAGATGGCCCAAATCTAAAAATAAAAATCTTTATCGAATCACTTTTTATTATTTTATCATTTGGTTTTTTACTTATTTCGTAAATGTTTTTATTTTCATCCTGATTTTAATCCGAAAAACCATTCTCACTATTTTAAAAAATCCGTGTTTGAACCTCTTCTAATGATTGCATAATCTATAGATTAAATGTATAATTATGTGTCGGAAAACGAGTGAAGAATGGAGGGTTCTTATGAATGAAACAATGAAGTTCAAACTGTTTTACTTCATTCGATATTTTGGTGATGCCCTATTTTATCCCTTCATGGCTATTTACTTCGTTTCTAAAGGAATCAGTGAATCAGAATTAGGGATTTTACTTGCAATTACACCAATTATGACAATCCTCGTGAATCCCCTTTGGAACTTTTTGGTTAAAGATGCCAAAACCAGCCGGCTCATTTTGAAGATCATGACGCTCATTGAGGGGATTGCAATCATCTTAATTACACAGGTAACTGGATTTGAATTATACGCTCTTTTGATTACTATTATTGCCTTTTTCTGTTCCCCATTTATTTCCATTCAAGATGGTTTCGCGGCTGTGTATTCCAATAAAGCGAAGATCGACTATACCTCCATTCGAATTCAAGCATCTGTTGCTTATGTTATAGCTTCATCAATCGCTGGAGTCGCAGTACTTTGGTTTGACTATTCATGGTTGTTTTTATTATCGGGGGTCTTTTTTCTTGCGACTGCGGTGATTGGTCAATGGATTAAACCGATTGAAGAAGTGGATCAGTCCAATTCAAAACCCAAACGTGATATCAAAGCCTTACTTACTAACCCCAGTTTTTATCGATATTTGATTTTCTTTACTGTAGTGATTGGAAGTGTGCGTATCGGAGATAGTTTCTTTGGAGTTTATATTACTTCTGCTCGTAATTTAACAACAACCGAATATGGATTTGTCTTTTCTGGTTTCATTTTAATGGAAGTTCTAGTGATGCGATATTTGATTTTGCATCCTAATCAGTTTTCTGATCGAACTCTTTATATTAGTGCAACTTTGATGTTTGGCTTGCGGTTTCTAACTTACGCACTGCAAGCGCCGATATGGGTCATTGTCTTCGCGACCATGTTCCGTGGGATTGCTTGGGGAATCATCTTGTTTGTCCATATCAAAGCAATCTTGCGGATTGTAAAGGTCGAGAATGTTTTCTTGGGGATTATGTTCATATCCCTCACGTTTTCCATTTATACAGGCGTTGGTAGTTTATATTTCGGTTGGTTTATTGAACAACATGGATATGAGTGGTTTTATCTCATTCATATGATGATTATTATGATTGGTTTGGTTTTTTATATGGTCTTTCCTCCCCTTTACAAGGCCGAAAAAACTTTAAGCCAAAAGGAGGAAGAATATGTTAAGAGTTAACAATGTGGAATTATCATTTGGTGGAAGAAAACTTTTTTCTGAAGTGAACTTAGAGTTTACAAAGGGAAACGCATATGGGATTATTGGTGCTAACGGAGCTGGAAAAACTACGTTTTTAAAAATACTCACCGGTGAAATAGAGCCTACATCAGGGGATGTCTGGCTAGACCCCCACGCACGGTTATCAATCCTTAGTCAAAACCAAAACGCATTTGATGAATATACCGTCATCGAAACCGTGTTAATGGGGCACAAGCGATTGGTTGAGATCATTCGTGAAAAAGAAGAACTGTATAATGTGTCTGAATTTACCGATGAAATTGGGATGAAACTAGCGGATTTAGAAGCGGAATTCATGGAATTAGATGGATGGAACGCGGAAAGCAACGCGGAAATATTACTTGTCGGGTTAGGGGTAAAAAGTAGTTTTTTTACGCAAAAAATGAGTCGGCTTGACGCAAAACAAAAAGTGAAGATTTTACTTGCTCAAGCCTTATTTGGGAACCCTGAAGTTTTACTACTTGATGAACCGACCAATAATCTAGATCCTATTAGTGTTCGCTGGTTAGAAAACTTTTTAATCAATTTCGAGAATACGGTCCTGATTGTTAGCCATGATCGCCATTTTCTAAATAATGTTTGTACTCATATTTGTGATGTCGAATATGGTCGGATTAGTTTGTATCCGGGTAACTATGATTTCTGGTACGAATCAAGTCAACTCGCTTTAAGACAAGCAAAAGATCAAAACAAGAAATCCGAACAAAAAATCAAAGAATTAGAAGACTTTATTCGACGGTTTAGCGCAAATAAATCCAAAGCCAAACAAGCAACATCAAGAAAAAAAGCGTTGGATAAAATCGTATTGCACGATATCAAACCATCTTTACGTCGGTATCCATTCATTGAGTTTCAAATGAATCGAGAAGTAGGAAATGAAATTTTGACGGTTGATAATTTGACAAAAAAAGGATTGTTTGAGGGCTTGTCTTTTACTGTTCGTAAAAACGAAAAGATTGCCTTTTTAACCGATAACTCATTAATTGTCAGTGGGTTATTTAAAATCTTAGCAGGGCTTGATGAAGACTATACCGGGACATTTAAATGGGGGGTCACCATCACTGTAGCTAATTTTCCACAAGATAACACAGAGTTTTTCCAATCAAAAATATCTCTAATTGATTGGGTGAGACAATATACCGGAACCGAACAAGCAGAAACCTTTGTTCGTGGATGGCTAGGGAGAATGTTGTTCTCGGGAGATGAATCTTTAAAAATGAGTCACGTCCTATCTGGTGGAGAGCGAGTTCGGATGATGTTCATTAAGATGATGTTATCGGGAGCGAATGTGTTATTATTGGATGATCCCACCAACCACCTTGATTTAGAAAGCATTACCTCATTGAACCAAGGTATGAGTCGTTTCAAAGGAAACATGCTCTTTACCTCACATGACCAAGAACTTCTAGCAACAGTAGCGAATCGGATTATTGTGATTGATCACAAAATCATCTATGATAAAATGGTTACTTATGAAGAGTATTTGGATGAGATGGAAGCAGTAGAGAGTAAAAAATAGCCAAAACAAATGGTTTTCGAGGTTCGAAAACCATTTGTTATTTAATTTTTTAGGAATTATCATTTTTGCCTTGATTCGCATGTTATAATGAATCAAAACGGAGGTGAATGACATGAGATTTGATTTCTTATTGGTAGGCGTTACTATCGCCATCGCCATAACTGCCATTGTCATTGCACTAACGATTTTCATCAAGATTCCCAGAAAAAATGGTCTCTCACAAATCGGTTTGTTGTTTGTTTTAGAAGCACTCTATGCGACTGGATATGTGATTGAACTCATTTCTGATGAGTTGGTTTGGAAAGTGATTGGAAATCGTATTCAATATTTCGGAATTCCATTTTTGTCAGCGATATGGATATTTATTGCATTACGATTTCGGACTCCTCGTTATAAATTGACTTTTAAGTGGGGGGTTCTCATTTTGATTATCCCCATTTTAGTTTTCTTATCGGCGCAGTTCAGTTATTTTACATCATGGAATTGGTATTATCGTTCCTTCTTTTTAGATCAGTCCACAATCACTTCTTCGTTCCAATTTGCAACTTTGGTCATTGAAAAGGGCACGTTATATTATATCAACGCGATTTATAATGTTGTTTTAGTTGTAGTTTCGATTGGAATATACACAAAAATAGTCTTACAATCCTCCGGGATAAGGCGCCAACAAGCTTTGGCCATGGCAGTTTGTTCGGTTATTACTGCATTCGCCACCATACCGATTTTCTTATCGACACATACGTATGGAATCGATATTTCATTGTATCTTTATACGATTTTAGGTGTTGTCATCTTGTTTGCGACCATCAACTATGAAGTCTTTGACTTAGCTCGTCTCGCTCATCGAGCTACATTTGATTATGCTGGAGATCCGATTCTAATCTTGGATGAACGATTCGAAATCATTGCTTGGAATTCAGTGTTAGATTTGGTTCGATTACGTCCCATTGAATATCGGATGCCACTACATTTGTTTTTAACCGATAAAACCTTAATAAGCGCCATTCAAAGTCAACAATCAACAGTATTTCAAATTAGAGACAAGCGTTTTATTGTCGATACCGTGGAGTTAAGAAATAAACGAGAACGCTTATATGGATATGTTGTAACCCTTAATGATATGACCGCATACTTAGAACGGATTGAAAAACTAGATTTCGATGCTTCTCATGATGCATTAACAAAGATTTTAAATCGAAGAGCGTTCTTTGAACGAGTGGAAAGATACTTTGAACAAGAAATCCATCACAAAGAGTCGTTTTCTCTTTTAATGATTGATTTGGATGATTTCAAGAAAGTGAATGATACCTATGGCCATGTTGTTGGCGATCTCTTATTAGAAGACTTGAGTAATACGTTAAACCGATATTTTTCTGAGGATATCATTTTCTCCCGGTATGGTGGAGAAGAGTTCGTGGCCCTCATTCCGAATTTGGATATTGAAACAGCAATCTCTATCGCAGACCAAGCAAGGCACCTTATAGAACAAAAAACATTTCTTTATGGTGCGATTGAAATCCAAATACAGATTTCCATTGGGCTGAGTTACGGTGTGATTGATTCGAATTCCAACATTATGGAATATGTAAATCGAGCGGATAAAGCTCTGTATGAAGCAAAAGCAAATGGTAAAAATCAAGTATGTGTCGAAGCAATATATCGACATATCAATATTAAAGAAGTGAGGGCCGCATGAAGGATCGACTAGAACCCCGGTTTGATATGATTGCCAAACCGAAAAAACAACCCATTCATCTACGACTTTTAGCATGGATTTTATCGTATCCTACGGTTTGGAAACATCGTTTGGTGATTCGTAAACATAATATGCAGGGGTTAAAACCCCCTTATGTATTGTTATGTACTCACCATGCCTTTATTGACTTCTCTGTTACAACCGCTGCGATTTTTCCTCACGGAGCGAATTATGTTGTGGCGATTGATGGATTTATTCGCAGGGAAAAACTATTACGCGATGTAGGTTGCATTTGCAAGCGGAAGTTTACCAACGACATTCAGTTAGTCCGGCAAATTGAACATTCTCTAAAGGTAAACAAAACAATCATTGCAATTTACCCAGAAGCACGCTATTCCTTGATAGGTACCAACGCGATTTTACCAGAATCATTAGGAAAACTATGTAAAATGATGGCTCACCCGATTGTAGTGCTCAATATGCATGGGAACTATCTTTCTCAACCGGTTTGGAATTTAACAAAACGCAAAGTCAAAATATCTGCGGATATGACTCAAATTGTTACAGCAGAAGAAGTCAAACAACTTTCCGCTAGCACGATTTTTGAGAGGATTAATCAAGCGTTTGTTTACGATGAATATCGATATCAGCTCCATCAAAAATTATCAATTACATACAAAGATAGAGCCAAGGGCTTACATAAAGTTCTCTATTTGTGCCCCCATTGTCTTACAGAACATGAAATGGATTCCAATGGGGATTTATTATGGTGCAACCATTGTAAAAAACAGTATCGTATGAACGAGTATGGACAACTACACGCAGTGGAAGGGGATACTGAATTCTCCCATATTCCTGATTGGTACGAGTTTGAGCGCCAGCATGTACGTAAGCAGATTCTAGACGGGACGTACTCATTTGAAGATGAGGTTGTAGTCGATTCACTGCCCAACTCGAGTGGATATATCCGGCTTGGAACAGCAAAACTAACTCATAGTGTAGATGGATTTCTGCTAAAAGGTGTTTTTGATGGGGAACCATTTGAACTTCGTAAAGAGCCTCTTTCTTTGTATTCGTTGCACATAGAGTATGACTACTTAGGGACGACGGATTGTATCGATTTATCCACATTAGAGGATACTTATTACTTATATCCTCAAACGAAGAAAAATGTTGTGACGAAATTACATTTTGCGGTTGAAGAGATCTATAAGGTCAAAAAAGCCGAAAAGCTTGCTTTACGAGACACTTAATCATTGAAAGTACGACGAGGAATCGTCGTTTTTTTCTTGAATATTCTAATTTGTGAATCTTTTTTAAAAAAAAGTGTAAAAAATTTCTTAAGGCGATTACAAGGATAAAAGAATCTCTTTAAAAATGAAGAATCAAAAAAATATTCTAAAAAGCGAATATTCTATAGATATCTAACAAATATATGGTATAATAATGATATTCAATATCCTAAAATGCAGATATTTACAATAATTTGGCCCTATGATAAGATGATGCTAAAGAAGAACGCATCCACTCATGGTCACCAAAAATATGCTTTTTCGAAAGCAAAATATTCGCATTAAAGGAGATTTGATTATGAAAAAGTTATTCCTGAAAGTTTTATTCGTTGTACTCTTTACTTTCGCTGTCTT
>CAZABW010000043.1:0-3222 GCA_964483655.1 uncultured Candidatus Izemoplasmatales bacterium | reverse complement strand
TGAAAAAGTTATTCCTGAAAGTTTTATTCGTTGTACTCTTTACTTTCGCTGTCTTTACAACTTACGATTTTGTTAACGCTGCAGATGACCCAGAACCAGAAATTGTCTACCCAAACCCCTCTTTTGTGGCTGATGACCCAGAACCTGAAATCGTTTATCCAAAAGAAGTAGCTGACGATCCAGAACCCGAAATCGTTTATCCAAAAGAAGTGGCTGACGACCCAGAACCTGAAATCGTTTATCCAAAAGAAGTGGCTGACGATCCAGAACCTGAAATCGTATATCCTAAAGAATTAGCTGACGATCCAGAACCCGAAATCGTATATCCTAAGGAATTGGCAGACGATCCAGAACCCGAAATCGTATACCCCAAGGAACTAGCTGACGATCCAGAACCTGAAATTGTATATCCAAATCCCGTATTTTCTTGCTAAGAATGTAATACTATTCTTCTAGATGGCGGTTTGGTCGTTTTCAGGCTGACATAAAGAAGAAGGATGTTTTAGCATGACCATCTATGAGTTTTCGTGCGACTTCTATTTCCAACAACGTATGGATGTTTTAGTAATGGTTGAATATTTTAAAAAAGTTCAATCCGTTACACAAAAAGACATTAATGACGCGACTTCTATTCCAAAGTCCAATTTTAGGCGCGCCCAACAAAAGAACTTCGAAGGCTATGATGATATTATTGATAAGATGGCTCACTATTTTGGAATCCCTACCACGGTTCCTCCATCAGAGCTTGAACTTCTCAATGATAATTTTAGCCACTTTTATACGTGTATTTGTTTCTCTAAGTTTAAAGAAGCAGAAATATACTATCACAAAATTATCAACCGTTTTGAACAATATCAAAACTCCATTCTCTTGATTCCCTATTATCTAGCTCAACTCATTTATCATGTCTCTGAGGTGAACTACACGAACGTTGTCAATCACACAAAAATCGATGAAGCTTCTCAATTTATCAAGCACTTCGTTGATCGTCTATCGAATGAACATCGATTCTTGTATTATGAATATATGTGCGCGTATGCGGGGATGGTTAAAGATAGTGAAAAGGTCATCCATTTCGCTCGCTTAACGATTTATCTCGCATCGAATTATCCCGAACTCGAACCAACAGCAAACTATCACGTCTCCTTTGCGTATTCCTTGATCAGCGATTTTATCAACGCCTTAATATATGCGAATAAAGCACTTCCAAAGTTGGAAGAACAATTGAACTATATGAAGGCCGTCTTCTGCCGGATGAATATCGCCACATTTTACAAAAAGTTAGGAAATGTGGATGAGGCAAAACGGATGCTGAAGAAGAATCTAATCTATTTAAACTTTAATGAAATACCAAGACTGAATCGCGTAACGTATCTTAACTATGCAGATTGTTGTTTGATTGAGAATCAATATGATGAAGCCCTCAAATATTACACCAAGATTATTGATACAATCTTGAAGAAGCACGATTACGAATCCATCCTAATGGTTTACTGTGCATACCAAGTGAACCAAATGGATTTTGCTAATGCTGTTGTTCACACATTGAAAAATCTTCATGCGGAAAGCAAGTATTCTTATGAATACCTCAGCCTTGTTTTATTCTTTGAATCCGTGTATACAAAACAACCAGTGGATGTCATTGAAAAGCGATACCTCGAAGCTGAAAGTCAATTCAATGGCTATCGGTATCGTGGACAAACAATCCAAGAAATTGCCTCTAAAGTATACAATGCGGCTATAAGTAAGAAACCTGCAAAACAAGCAAGACAACCGATTACTGATGATATTTTTCTAGCTTAAAAGAGTTATTTTTCCCTACATGGGTCAGAATAGACCAACCCCTTCCCTGGGAAAAGTGGTGCCAAAAGCATCACTTTTCTTGCATTTATGGAAGATGTGGTACAATATCTTTTAGAGGTGATTGGATTGAGATACATTGCGAATTATCACACCCATGTGAAGCTTTGTGGACACGCTTCGGGCATGAGTGAAGACTACATTTTAGAAGCAATCAAACATGGATTAAAAGAGATTGGTATATCTGACCATGGACCGATTCCACGTAGTTTTATGACTCCCCAAGAATATATTAATAACTGGCTTGATCGACAAATGAATGAAGTCGCTTATCGCACCATTTATTTAAAGGATCTTTCCAAAACGATTGAAAAATACCAAAAAAAAATAAAAATCCGAAAAGGATTAGAAATTGAATATCTATCCAATCATCCTGAGTATTATCAAACGCTTCTTCAAGATTTGGATTATTTGTTACTTGGAGTGCACTATTTTGAAACCCCGAATGGGTTATATAATACCTATGAACCCATGGACGATTTGTTATTAACCTATTATGCTGAAACAGTAGAAAAAGCATTAGCTACAGGCTTCTTTAAGGTTCTTGTTCATCCAGACTTATGTTTCGCAAACTATCGGGATGTGGCAGGTCAATTTCATTTCACTGAACATGCAAAATACATTGCAAAGCGCATCATCATTGCAGCTAATCAAAACAATGTCGCTTTGGAAATCAATGCAGGAGGAATCAGAAAGGTTCAGATTCCTCACTTAAGCCGATTGGACTTTGCTTATCCTAGATACGACTTTTGGTCTGTAGTTCAAGAGTTTCCACAAACGAAGATTATCATTGGTTCGGATGCTCATCAACCTCATGAACTCGCTGACGAAGCGGTTCAAACCGCATTTGGTTTTAGTTACCAGTTTGGGTTCCCATTATTGGAAACATTAAGTTTTGAATGATTTTCTTATCTCGGTTTACAATCGATTGGTTCTGTACTATAATGAAAATAAGATCGTGGGGGATTTGATATGAAAAAAGCAATCATTGATGGTATGTGTTGTGAAGGGTGTGCAAGAGATATCGAGCATATTTTTTCCAAGATTTACGGAATCACTAATGTTAGTGTCTCTTTAGAAGGCTGTTATGTTTTATTTGATGGATTTGTCTCTAAGGATTTAATCCATGCCGCGTTAGCCGAAGAGGGATATCGACTATTGTCGATTGAGCGTGTGGAATAAATCATCGATATTTTAGACAAAGTGAGCCATAGCTTTGTCTTTTTTTTGCCCAAAATATGGTTTTTCTTGACTAAAAGTAGCAAATCGTATTTAATAGTAATAGACCCTTTTAGGGGTGTGGTGTCAACGGTAGCACGACAGTCTCCAAAACTGTTTGTACGGGTTCGAATCCTGTCACCC
>CAZABW010000042.1:15589-17370 GCA_964483655.1 uncultured Candidatus Izemoplasmatales bacterium | reverse complement strand
GGATCCACAGGATCAACAGGATCAACCGCGCCCACTTCTTCTGCTAACATTAAGTCAGAGATGACGTAAGTACCAAGTTGAACAGGATCGCCATAGTTTCCAAATAACAACTTCATGAAGAAGTAATCATATTTAGATTGGAATTCAATAACGATATTGTTGTCCCCTACGGCTAAATCAATGTCTTTGCCAATTGATTTTGGTAATCCATTGGTTTGACCGGTAACTTCGATGTGAATCATCCGAGCTACAGGGCTATTAATGGTCATTGACAATTTGTAATAAGCGTCTTTTTTCAAAGATCCCCAGTTCTTTTGGAGGTCATTCCATTGTAATTGAGCGCCCCAAGTATCTCCAGGAACTTGTAAAACTTCTAATTGGAATCCACCTTCGACATATTCTCCAGCGAGAATATTGCCACTAGCTTGGTCCCAATAGTAGAAAATACGGTTGTAATCAGCATCGGTTGTAGTGATGTATTCCATTTCAGTACCAACAACTGCTGCGTCATTGTCAAAGAATCCTTCTAATTCTACATATTCCCGTTCAATCGGTCCTTGCCATAATACGAAATTAGAGAATTCGAGTGTTCCAGCACCAGCATCGGTAGTTCCTTCTGCAGAACCAGTCATAATATTGAAGTGAATGGTTGGTGCGAACGCTTTGAAGACCATTTCATAGGTAGCTGTGCCAATTGCGATATCAATGATGCTATGCGTATCATTGGCATAATCGTTGTTTGGCGCTTTGGTAACGATGTCGATGAAACGGTTGGTTGTGGAAGTAATCGTCATCGTGATTTTGTACATTTGATTTTTCACAAGAGGAACGTCTGTAAGTAACATGGTTTGAAGACTCCATGGGTTGCCACCGACTTTTTCTTGTTTAATAATCAATTTGTCATCTTCGACTTTAATAAAGCCTGTGTCACCTAAAATTCCTACGCCTTCTGCCCAGTAATACCAACCATAGTTTCCAGGATTGGTGGTGGTAACTGCGTAGTCGGTTCCAAATAACATTGTATTGTCAATGGCATCTGGCATTTCGGTGAATTCAATGGTGGTTGGAGCGGAACTGATTTTAATATTCCGGTTAGCGCGAGCTAATTTGCCTTGTACGACAACGGTATATTGAACGACACAAATCTTTGGACCGGTCGTTGTTAACATGCCGTTAGAATCAATCATACAAGCTGCTTCAGCTTCAAACATAATCCGGTCTTTATAATCAACGCCGTCCGATCCCATTGCTGATACTCCAGCAAGTAGATCGAAGGGTGTTCCGACCCGAATGACGTCTTCAGGGGTGAAGCCGGCATCCGTTAAACCAGATAGAGAAATGGTAAATGGAGTAGTTGTAGTAGTTGTTCCGGTAGTAGTCGTCGTTGTTGTAGTTGTCCCCGACGAAGTCGTGGTCGAGGTTGTTGTGCTAGTTGTCGTTGTAGTCGTCGTTGTGGGTGCTTGTGTTGTTGTGGTTGTGGTAGTCGTTTGACATGCCGCTAAACCAAACACGAGAAGTAGCCCAATTATGAGCACAAACGCTTTTTTTCTCATTGTTTCCTCCTATAATTTTTTTGGCCGTAACCGTTTACTTAACCATTATAGCACGACAAGAAAGCGATTTCAATAAACTTGAAATAAGATTCATCAAAAAAAATCAGAAAAAGAAAAAGAAATGTGGTAAGGTTTACACATTTCTCTTTTTCGATTTTATTTTTGGTTCCACTCGTGCACATTCGATATCCGGATTGACATGAATCATACAATGTTTGACTTCGGGGA
>CAZABW010000042.1:8056-15489 GCA_964483655.1 uncultured Candidatus Izemoplasmatales bacterium | reverse complement strand
ATGATTTTGAATCCCATCCGAAAGATTAACAAACAGATGATTAAGGAGGCAATGGGTTCCAAAAATAAGAACCCGAGCATCGCTCCGCCAACCCCAATGACAACCCCTAAGGCCGCAAACTGATCACTACGATGATCAATTGCCATCGCAGCTAAGGCAGAACTTGAAGCGCGCTTCGCATTATATTTTGTCATCCGGTACATGATTTCCTTAACAACAATCGTCATCACCGCCGCAATCAAAGCAATCATCGTGGGAGAAGTTAAGGATTCTCCTCGAAAGAGATACCCAATCAAACTATCCCCTGCTTGTTTGATGATTTCAATCGCCGTTAAAATCAAGAATACTCCTAACACAACCGAAATCATGCTTTCCATCTTCTCATGGCCATAGGGATGATCATCGTCACGATCTTTTCTGGAGATTTTTCCACTAATCCAAACGACAGCGGTGGTTAGGACATCCGAAGTGGAATTAATGGCATCCGAGATTAAAGCGGTAGAACGGCCAACAATCCCGGTAATGACTTTCATAATGGCTAAAAGAATATTGAGAATAATCGTTAATATCGATGTATTAGCAATAATCCGTTGTTCTTTTTGAAGTTGTTCCATACTTCCCCCTAAAGTGCAAATGCGGGTTTCCCCGCATTCGATTATTCATCTACTTGATTTTGATTGAATTTTGCAAAGACTTGCTTTTCAAAGATTTCGTAAATCCGCGAGAGATTGTCTTTCATCATCGCATCTTGGATGGTTCCATAGGTCGTAGTTGTATTTAAATACGATCCATCTTGCAATAACTGCGAAACCCGAAGGTTTAAATGCCCAACCACATACAAAGCATCATGAATCGGAGCGAAATACGCATCCATAGCTTGAATTAAGGAAGTCGGAAGCACGGGAACGGTGATTCCATATTTCGTTTCCACATCAGCGTCTGTTCCATAAGCAATCTCATAGAACCGTTTTTGGGTATATAACCGGAGTTGATCGAAACTGGGTAGGTCTTGATCATTCGCAGAACCAACGGTATAATTGGGAACTTCATTGGTATATGTCATTGTAAATTTCGCGCTTGGTTTCGTAAAGTTCGAACCTTTTTGTGCAAAGACTAAGTAAATTCCTGCGGTTGTTTCCGCTACTCCATCATAATAAACACCTGTTTTATCGATGTTAGCTGGTAAGAGGTATTGATTATAAGTTGCTTGGAAAGCTTCGACTAAAGCCTCTTCAAATTGGTCTTTGGTTGATAGGTATGTAATCGATCCTGAAGAGGATGGATTTCCTAAGTTCAATCCAAACCCATATTGTTTGAACTCTCCCCAGGTTGCATCATTTCTTCTTGCGGTATTGTAAGCCGCAACGACATGATCAAACCCGTTTTGAGGATTTTCTGTTAAGTATAACCGAATCGCAGCGATGAAATCAGCTAATTTTTGATCATAGGCTGGACGATCGGTTAGGGATTCTAAGAATGTCTCATAGTTATCTGGACTTCCATCTTCATTGCGGTCGACATAAATCAACAATGTTCTCGCATTTAATGAGAAATAGTTGTTATAATATTCTTCCACGACCGGAAGTAATAATTCACTGATAATTTCATAATTATTCATAGCGATTGCTTCATAGATGACGTGAGGTTGTAATTTCGATTTCACAAAATAACTTTGAATGACATCTTCATCGGATTTCGCGCCATAGGCTAAGTATACATACTCCGCGAAGGAATAGTAAATCGCATAATAACTTTCTTGATAACTCGTTTTGAGTTCTTCTAACTCACTGTAGTGATCTTTGATACCTTGTAGGTTGCTGTTCGCTAACGTTGTTTCACAAGGCGTAATGTTTTGACAATAGACCGTTTGGAAGTGTCTTGAGACCATCGCTGCGTATTGCGCCGCATACACGGAGTAAAGGGTTCCGTTCTTGGCTATGGCATGAGTTAACAACTCGTCCGCTGAAACAGTAAAGCCGTTTTCTAACTTTGCGACTAAGGTTTCAGAACCATCATTGTTGACTTCGTATTCCGCATAAATGCCTTTATAATCCATTCCTAAGAAATAATCTAAGATCGTTAATCCTTGACTCGCCCGGTATTCATTCATCCGTTCCGCAACAAAGTTGGTCGTTTTTAAGTATTGATCAATCTTTGTTTCTTTGAGTTGATCATAGGTTTCTTGACCGATTAAAGTGGCTAAATCTTGGGTGTCTGGATTGAAGTTTGTTAAACTAACCCGATCGGTTCCGGTCACTTTCAAAATAAGATAATGTGCTGTATCATTGGAACCACTATAAGGCATCGGTTGATAGGAATAATAGGGGCGATTGACGACAGGGGTTTCTTGAGAAGATAAAATGTTGAACATGTAATTTGCTAAATTCGTTTGAATTGCCTTAGTTTGGGTAAAGGTATGGGTAAAATCAGGATTATTTTTAATATCTTCGTAGGTTGCATTCAATGGAAGGGTGTCACGGTAACTGCTATAGACAACATTATACATTTGAATGAAATAAAGTAAGACTTCCTCACTGGTTAAAACTCTCGTATTGGTATCATTTAACCCTGTCGAGGATACTTCTTCTAAAGGACGAGTCCCAATATAAAGACGTAAATCGTTTTGATAAGAAACCAAATTAAATTGACGCATGATTTGACGAGCATCATTGGAACTTAAGAAACGAATTTTAATGGCTTGGATATCTTCATAAATCCCGCTGGTATAATCATTCGCTAAAATTTGATCAGAAATGTACCACGTTTTCTCTTTATTCGCCTCATCCAGCATCATTTCTGTAGCGAGTTGTTCTTTTGCGATTAACATCCGGACGTACACTTCAATATTCTCTGAATATCCTAATAAAAACATATTTTCTTCAAAGTTGGTATCCAGTGTTTCTTTGTCTTCCGCGGACAACTCATCAATTTCTGCTTGGTCTGAGGTGCCATACTTCAAGACTAAAATCCGATTTGCGATGGCTTCTGAAGAAACCGCTGAAATCCGGTCTTTTAATAATTCTTGATCGATTAAAAACAATAATTGATTGATCCCATCATTGGATTTGAATTCTTCATACAAATCTTTGTAAGTGAGATTAAAGAACTCACTTTGAAAGAACACTGCATCGGGGTTTGTTAATGTGGGAATGACCGAACCGTTAGGTGCTAAGCCTTCCTGTGTTTTTGGTTTGGTAAGTAAAAGAATGGTGACTGTTGAGCCGATTAACACAAGGGCTAAGACGACAAGCAACACGATTTTTTTCATCATTGGTTTGGCCATAAAATTCCTCCACAGAAAATAATACTAATCCATATTATATCGTATTCTATTGTTTTTGACTAATCTTTTTAACGATAAACCCTATTATAAATGAGAAAGATGTCGTTTCTGTGAAGAAAAAAGGACGGATTTTTCCGTCCTTTGAAGATTATTCTTTATTGGAGTAATCCATCGCTGCATAACGTTTGTACATCGCGTACCGACGTTTCGCATCTGCGAGGTTCGCTTCGAGTAATTCTTGAGCATGTGCAGGGTTAATGTTAGCGAGTGCCGCATAACGAGATTCACTTAACAAGAACTCATGATACTTCGCCCAATTTGGTTCTTTACTATCGATTTGGAAGGGGTTTTTACCTTGTTCAACTAAGCGTGGATCATAGCGGAAGGTTGGCCAGTAGCCGCATTCCGTAGCGAGTTTTGCTTGTTGGTGAGAGGAGCCCATTCCGCCTTCAATTCCGTGGGCGATACAAGGAGAGTAAGCAACAACGATGGAAGGTCCTGGGAAGGCTTCTGCTTCTTGAAGCGCTTTTAAGACTTGAGCACCGGAAGCTCCGTGAGAAATTTGCGCGACATAGACGTGGCCATAACTCATCGCAATCGCTGCTAGATCTTTTTTCTTTGCGCCTTTACCCGCAGCGGTAAATTTCGCAATCGAGCCTTGACGGGCTGATTTTGAAGATTGTCCACCGGTATTGGAGTATACTTCCGTGTCTAAGACAAGGATATTGACGTTTTCTTGGTTTGCGATAACATGATCGAGTCCACCAAAGCCAATGTCATACGCCCAGCCATCGCCCCCGATAATCCAGTTCGAGGATTTTACGATGTAGTCTTTTAGTTCTTTGATTTTTTGAGCCGCTTCAGAGGTATCTTCTTTTAGAAGTGGTAATAATTTATCGGCGATTTCTAAGGTTTTATCGCCTTGATCACGAACTTGAATCCATTCATTTAATAATGATTTGGCTTCTTCGTTTTGAATGCCATCGATGTTATCAATAATCGTGTTTTGGAGACGATCGCGTAAGGTTTCTTGACCGATTAATAAACCAAAACCAAATTCAGCGTTATCTTCGAAGAGCGAGTTGGCCCAAGCAGGTCCTCTGCCGTTCTTATTTTTGGTATAAGGAGATGCAGGGAAGGAAGCGCCATAAATGGAAGAACATCCGGTCGCATTAGCAATAACCATGCGTTCGCCAAAGAGTTGGGTTACGAGTTTAATATAAGGTGTTTCTCCACAACCAGCACAAGCACCAGAGAATTCAAATAGGGGTTGGGCGAATTGGCTGTTCTTTAAGTTGTTTTTCCCAACTAAATTCACTTTGGAAGTAACTTCGTTATATAAATATTCTGCCCGAGCATGTTCGTTGTTTTCAATTCCAACGGCGATCGGTTTCATTTCTAATGCTTTCTTTGGAGCGGGGCAAGTGTTGACGCAAACCGTACATCCAGTACAGTCTAGAATCGAAACTTGAATGCGATATTTTAAGCCTTCTAAGCCTCTTCCAACCGCATTTTTCCAAACCGTTCCAGCAGGTGCTTTCGCAGCTTCTTCTTCGGTCGCAAGGATGGGACGGATACAAGCGTGAGGACATGCATAAGCACATTGGTTACATTGGATACAATTTTCTTGAATCCATGTCGATGTTTCTTCAGCGATTGCCCGTTTTTCGTAAGCCGATGTGCCATTCGGAATATGACCATCTTCAAAACCTAAGAATGCGGAAACAGGTAAGTCATAGCCACGAATCGCATTGACTTCGTCAGCGATACTGCGAACAAAGTGTGGCCGATCGGTTAAGTCTTCGGTTTGACAAACGAGATCTTTCCAAGCGGGATCCACAGGTACTTCAACGAGACCGTTTGCGCCTAAGTCTACCGCTTTGAAGTTCATTTGAACAACTTCTTCTCCTTTACGAGCAAAGGTTTTTTCTGCCATTTTCTTCATTGCTTTTTGTGCTTGTTCGTATGGCATAATTTGTTCGTTTAATTTGAAGAAAGAAGATTGCATAATCGTCGAAATCAGTTTTGGTTCACCGATTTCGTGTGCTAATTTATAGGCATCAATAATATAGAATTTGACGTTTTGACGAGCTAAGACACTCTTCACACGGTTAGGTAAATACGCCCCAACGGTATCTTTAGAATGCGTGGTACAAAGTAAGAATACACCATTTTTCCGAATGCCATCGATTAAGCTAAACCGGTGGGTGTAAGCTTCTTGGGAACAAGATACGAAGTGAGGGTTATTGACTAAGTAGGTAGAGCGAATCGGGTTTTTCCCAAAGCGGAGATGCATCCGGGTAACTCCACCTGACTTCTTCGAATCATAAGAAGCATAGGCTTGTCCATAAAGATCGGTATAATCCCCGATGATTTTGGAAATGTTTTTCACCGCTCCAACGGTTCCATCGGATCCAAGACCGAAGAATAATAATTCGGTTGTGGAAGGATCCATCACGTCGATGTTGCTTTCTAAATCTAAGGAAGAATGATTAACATCATCTACGATCCCAATGGTAAAGCTATTCTTTGGGTTCGTTGCTTTGAGGTTTTCATACACCGCAAAGATTTGCGAAGGAGTCGTATCTTTCGAAGAAAGACCATAACGGCCACCGATGATGGTTGGTTGTAATTCATGACCATAGAAAATTGCTTTCACATCAAGATATAAGGGTTCACCAACGGATCCAGATTCTTTCGTCCGGTCTAATACCGCAATCCGTTTGACTGTTTTGGGTAATACATTGAAGAAATATTTATCTGAGAAGGGACGGAACAAATGAACCGAAATCAAACCAACTTTTTCGCCTTGAGCGAGTTTAAAGTCGATGACTTCACGAACCGTTTCTGTGACGGAACCCATCGCAACGATGATATCGGTTGCGTCTTCTGCGCCATAGTAACTGAAGGGGCGATAATCCCGTCCGGTTACTTTAGAGATTTCTTGTAAGTAATCATTGACAACGTCCGCTACAGGAACATAGTATTTGCTTTGAACTTCTTTGGTTTGGAAATAGACGTCATCGTTTTGGGCAGTTCCCATCGTTTTTGGATGAGCACTATTTAATGCTTTCGCACGGAACTTAGCAACTTGTTCTTTATCTAATAACCGATCAAATACTTCATAATCTAGTACTTCGATTTTATTCACTTCATGGCTGGTCCGGAACCCATCAAAAAAGTGTAAAAAAGGAATGGATGTTTTAATAGCGGATAAATGAGCTACCCCGGCAAGATCCATGGTTTCTTGAACCGAACCCGAAGCTAACATAGCCCAACCGGTTTGACGAACAGCCATCACGTCTTGATGGTCGCCAAAAATCGATAATGCTTGCGCTGCAATCGAACGAGCAGACACATGAATGACGCCAGGAAGTAATTCCCCAGCAATCTTATACATATTGGGAATCTTTAATAACAAACCTTGAGAAGCAGTAAATGTCGTCGTCAGCGCTCCGGATAATAACGAACCGTGAACGGTTCCTGCTGCGCCGGCTTCGGACTGCATTTCGACGACTTTAACGGGCATTCCGAATAAATTCTTCTTCCCTTGTGATGCCCATAAATCGACGAACTCAGGCATGGGTGTCGAGGGGGTAATGGGGTAAATCCCTGCTACTTCGGTAAATGCATACGCTGCATAGGCCGCGGCTTGGTTCCCATCCATCGACTCAAAACGTTTCTTTGTTGTCATTCAAACAACCTCCTAAATATATTCTTATACATCATCACTACAACACTGTATTATACCTTAGGTTCGGACTTCTTTCAATCTAAAATTGAAAAAGAAACGCTTTCATCAAAGGCTTAAGAAGCCTTCATAAAGAGCGTTTGCTTTTGTAATGTAGTTTCGTGCGATTTGTTTAAAATCAAGATGGAGTTCAGCACTCAAGCCAATGGCTTCTTTATATAAGGCAACGTTATGCCATTGGAGACATTGGAATGTCCGCCATAAATAAAGTCGCTTCCATTCATCCAACGAAGGGGTTCGATTTAAATAAATGGGTAATAACTCTTTTGCATATTGAAAATCGAAGTTTCCATAACAGGCAATATCATATAATGGATCATTTAAACCACCAAATTCCCAGTCGACTAAAACGAGTTCATCCCCAATATCAATAAAATTACTGGGTTGTGAATCGTTATG
>CAZABW010000042.1:0-7956 GCA_964483655.1 uncultured Candidatus Izemoplasmatales bacterium | reverse complement strand
CTAAAACGAGTTCATCCCCAATATCAATAAAATTACTGGGTTGTGAATCGTTATGGCAGAAGACTTTGGGAAATTGATCGAGATAATCGCGAAGCCTTAAGAACTTGTCCCGGATTTCAAAATAGGAAGGATCATGTTCAATGCCTTCTTGATGGACTAATGCTTCATAATTGGATAGTCGTTGATAAGGTTGATAATCAAGGGTTGTTTGGAGATTTGCATCATGAAGCTGGTGCAAGACTTTGGCTGCAGCTTCGTAGTAGTCACTCGGGTTCTTCGCTAGAAGCGAGATTCCTTCAATATAGTGACTAATCTTGTATCCAGTGATGGGGTCAATATGGACTAAGGCATTCCCATCAATATGGAGTGGAGCAATCAGTTTTAAGGTTTCAATTTCTCGGTTTCGGTCGACAAAGACATGAGCATTTTTTCCTGGAATACGGAATGTATATTTTTGATTCTTGATTTCACAAACATAATTCGAATTGGACATCCCGCCTTTTAAACGGTCTAAAATCAAGACATCATCTTCGAACACTTGAAAGTATCGTGATAGTTGTTCCTTTGCGATGGTGTGATGCATATTAACACTCCTCCAAATCTAATGGTTCATCTTGTTTAGCACAACGAATTTGAAAATCTTGGATGATAAATCCTTGACGTTCAAACACGTCCAAGTATGCTTTTCGTGCATGGGATTCGGTGTTACACTCTTGGGAGAGATGAGCTAAGGTAATGACTTTTGTATTTTCGCCTAAGGCTTGAGCAATTAAGAGCGCGGAGTCTTCATTGGAAAGATGGCCTTGGTCATCGAGAATGCGTCGTTTTAATAGCCAAGTTCGATCGCTTTCAAGCAGTAAAACCGGGTCATGATTGCTTTCGATGATGTAATGATGAGCATTCGCGATGGAATCTAGCTTCGCTTCTGGGAAATATCCGGAGTCAGTTAGATAGACGAGTGATTTACCTTCATGGGTAAAGCGAAAGCCACAAGGTTCTAAAGCATCATGGTAACTCATGATGGCTTTAGCCATGAAAGGATGTTCTAGGATGGGCGTATCGAAATCAACGAACTGAACACAGCTTTTATCTAAATTATCGCGAATTTTGGGGTATAATCCGCGGTACGTGCCTTCTGTCAAATAGACTTTGGGGTGATACTTATTGACAAGCGGAATGAGTCCACTGATATGATCTGCGTGTTCATGGGTAATGAAAATGCCATCGAGCCTTTTTAAGGTTAAGGACTTGCTTTGTAAGCGCGATTGAATCTGACGCATGGAAATACCACAATCGATTAAATAGCAGTATTCTCCTACTTCTAGGTACGTTGCATTACCAGACGATCCACTCGCTAAAACGAGATATTTCATGTTATCACCACAAATAACATTATACCAAAAACCTCCCTGCTTTCAAAGAAAAAGCAGTGAATCTTAGGGATTCTCTGCTTCGTTTTTCGATGGTTCTTCTAATTCCTTCTTCAAGCGCTCTACTTCAAGTTGAACAAGTTTCTCTTTGTCTTGTTCGATTTGAGCTAGACGTAATTTTTTATATTCTTTTAAAATCGTTTTAAACTCTCCGATTGCGATAGTTAAGAAGAGCAAAATAACGATTAAATAGACGTAGTTTATCCCTTGGGTAAAGATAAAACGGTACATTGAACCTAGTAAAGTCGATTTACCAATATAGACACTATGGATTTGGGAAGCCACCATATTGGTTTCCCAATCGAAGGAAGAAGAATTGTTATCTCCCTTTGTGGTGAAATAGTAGTCTTCCCCAACAATGGTGATGTCGACAATTCTATGGGTAAAACTTTGGACTTGCCCTTGAACCGTTGCCGAGAAATTGACGATTTCATCGCCTTTTAATGTTTTTGGATCCACTTGTTTCATAATGACTAAATCCCCTTGCATAATGGTCGGTTCCATGGAAGGGGTTAAGACATAGTTTATGGAATAACCAAACAAGGAAGGTTGTCTTCCCTGACCAACAGCAATGACGATTTGTAGGATAATGAATACAGCTAAAGCAAAAAAGATATAGGGTAAAATAGAGACAATTCGTTTTAGTATTTTCTTCATGTCGGTTCTCCTCTGGTATGAAAAAGGAGTCCACGGACTCCTTTAGGCTTACGTTCCTGTTTGAAAGTCAATGGTGGTTAGTTCACTCCAAGATACGTTATTTGCTTGTTTGACTTCAACGATGATTTTTAAATAGATACTTTGAGAAGCAAAGTCAATGCCAGTTAAGGTCCCGTCATAGATGATGGAGGATAATAGTTCAATCACAACTTCTTCGGCTTCTATGACATAGTCCGGACCAGAGATTAATGGATCATCTGTATAATACCAGTTGTTACCATCTTGTTCAAAGTTAGGGCCAAACACAACGGCGATAAAATCAGCACTCGTATTGGTATAATCTAATTCTTGAGGAACAACAGAAAGCCCTTCACGAACATAAGCCCAATAAGCTACTCGGACGCGTAATTGAGAATCCACACTGGAAAAGTTTGTTAAGTAATAAGTCTCTTCAATTAATTCAAGTCCAGGGACAATGATGACGGTATCATCAACCAATGCACCTGTCATGGTATAAGTAATATCTCCAGCAGAAAGTGAGCCCTTGGGAATGACTACCGCTTTGGCAAACCAACCAAAGGTTAGTCCAACGAATAAAATGACAGATCCTAAGAGGAAAACGATGGATAAAATTAGTGGAATCGAGGCTTTTTTCATCATCTCACCTCTAATCCAATACCGCGTCGACAACAATCGATTCGACACTTAATTTCAAGTTTTGGTAATTGTTTCCTGCATTAGGAGATAATTTCAAAGCGAAAGTGACATTAACTGTTTGTCCAATTGCTAGATTTATCGATTCAAATAGAACCACGCGAGAAAACGAAAAATCATCATCGAGGGGAAGGGGCGAAATTAAATCCACTAAAAGCGTTTCTGGTAAAACATCGTCCGTAACATCGTTAAATGCCGATACAGTCACCGCCTTAACAAGATGATTTTCATTTAAAAAATTTGACGTGTCTTTTGTTTCATCATTAATAAAGAGTAAGAATCCCAAGAAGGATATACGTATATTAATGGCTGAGTTACCAGAATTAGAAAGCGCAAAGCGATAAAACACAATGTCCCCTGGGACCTTATTCTGAGTAATAACAGATTCCGTTGTATCGTAGGTAACTCCATCTGGTGATACTTCAAGACCAGCAGATTCTGCATCGATATTAACGACCATATAAGTAGTAGGTGATGATTCCACAAATGTTTGATACGTCCACCAAGCAAATGTCACCCCGATGAACAACAAAACACTGCCAATCATCATCACAAGTGACATCGTAAATTTTGTCTTCATCCGAGTTCACCTCCTTAGGCAGGTTCGTCTATTTGAACTTTCTTCTTTTTCGGATTTGTATTTTGTTTGGCTTCCAACTCATGTTGCTTTTCAAGTTCTTTTTGTTTTTTTAATTTCTCTTTCTCGCGCTCTTTTTGTCTGGCAATTTTCTTTTTCTCAGCATCGCGAGCTTTTTGTTTTTCTTTTCGCTCTTTTTCTAGTTGTTTTTGCTTTTCAGCCTTAATTCTTGCTTGTTCTTTTAAACGTTCTAACTTCTTCGCTTCCGCTTCTTTCGCTTTTTGAAGCCGGAGCGCTTCCAAAGCTTTCTCTTTTTCTTTGGCTTTTTTCTCTTTCAAAGCGAGACGAGCTTTTTCCTTTTTCGCTTTTTCAAGTTCTTTCTCTTTCATCAGTTTGGCTTGTTTTTTCGCTTGTTCCTGTTTGCGCTTTTCAGCTCGTTCCAACTTCATTTTTTCTAAGTTGGCTTTTTCTCGTTCAATCCGTTTTTCTTTTTGGATTTTTTCTTGTTCCTTACGGGCTTTTGCTTTTTCACGTTCGATGCGTTTTTCTTCTTTTAGCCGTTCTTGTTCGAGTTTATCGGCTTCTTGTTTTGCTTTTAACTCGTCTCGGAGATTCCGAAGTTGTAAAAGAGCAATGGCACGATTGGTTGTTAGGCTTCGTAGATCATCCCGTTTGATTTTTTCAACCATGCGATACATGTCCAAGATTTTTTCTTGGTTATCAATTTTTTCCTCGATGGTTTTTTTGTTTTCAATATTAAAGTTTTGTTGGATATAGTCTTCATAAACGGCATTGGTGATTTGGCCAATTTGTTTAAAAATAATTTCAACCGACTCTGATGTGGTAATTCCAGCGTCGCGTAATGTTTTTAGCCGGGCATAATTGGTTTTCTTGACTTGCTCGAGGAAATATTGATTGAGTTGATTATTTTCAACTTGGATGTATCCAGGTTCAATCCGAATATCCATTGGATTGTTTTTGGATAGTTTGGGACGTTTGACAGAACGGTATTCAAAGGGGTTTTCTTGACTTAGCAAGAATTCTTCTTTTTGGTTATACGCAAGCGTCGAGTACAAAACCATTAAAGAAGTGTAGAGTTGGTCGAGATATTTGTCATTAAATTGAATATCCCGTTCATAGACATCGATGTCAAATCCAATTTGATCGATGGAATCCATTAACAACCATAAGTCATAACAGGTACGAAAGTCAGAATTTTTGATGATAATGTTGGTCTTCATGATGGGAGGAGAAACAGGTGGAAATTGTTTCATATCATTCATGAAGTTTGACATCTTAAAGTTGGTAATGTTGGTTCGAATATGTGTCATTCGATCGAATAACTCTTGGTTTTTCCGGTCGACTTCATCTTCGGATAAGTTTTGATTGATTTTTAAGGTAACATCAAACTCGATGTTAGCGTTATTCCATTCAGCTTGGGATTTGATGTTTAAAAAGTTCACATATTCCGTGTGAAGTTTTTTAACAATTAAATCGTATCGTTTTTCAATAAAGATATAGAGTTTATCAACTAACGTTTTGATGAAACGATTCTCATAAGTCCCAAAATCACTCTCGTTATAGGTGGTCATGACCTTGGAAGGAATGACTTCCCCTCTACGATTAATGCTTTTAATGTTTTCAGAGTGCGCAGCTAAATGACGAATCGTATCTTGATCGATTCGCTTGGCCCGTTCAACAGGGACGACTTGTTGGACTTTTTTTAAATTTTCCCGTGGTGAACGGGTGATTCTATCAATAACGGGAATCGCCTCTTCTACCGACGTCATCCAGCTATCGTCGAAAACCCGACGTTCGCGACGCTCTTTTTGGTATAAAGTCGTATCCCCGCTCTTTAGAACATTTATGAATATTTTGGCAAATTCATCTACTTCGTTTAAGCCGATGAAAGTGGTGTTAATCTTTTTATAATAGCGCTTAGCATTCGCGTCTTTCATGTTTCATCCTCCTTAGATTTGTTTTTGGAGATTGCGGATAAATTTAATCGATTCCTCAAAGGCATTACGGCCAAAGATTTTTTGAATTTGTTCGATTAAATTTTCCAACTCATCTCGTAAGAAGGATAAATTGAGACTTTCGAATTTTCGTAAAATTTTATTCGCAAAGATGTAATCAAGTCCCGCTTCTTCGGTACCGCCACAGGCAACGAAGACAGGGATGAATTTGTTTAACTGAACCATAATCCGGTTACCAAAAGCAATTTTGAAGGTGGCTTGAACAAATTTATCCAAAACCGAAAACTTCTTCAATAATTCTTGGCTAACTGGGTATTTATAATAGGCTTCATCAAACATTTCTTGTAAATAGGAGTGGCTCATATGAATCGGTTGAGTTTCAGGAGCTTGGAAAAATTCCCCTTTGGCTTCAAACTCGAGTGGTAACGCCCGGTCATATACTTTATCGGTAATGGTGAAGGTGGAGTCGTCTTTATTGGCGGTTCCAATGAACCAAACGTTTTGGGAAACGTTGATTTTTCCATTGACCACTTTGATAGGGTCATTGGAACGGCTATCGGGAACTAAGTCAATTTTCCATTCGGAAGGATCAGGCATTTCCATAATGGATAAGAACTCTGCGAAGTAATACTCAATCCGAGCTAAGTTCATTTCATCGAGGACGATGAAATTAACATCTTTTCGATATAACGATTCATAGAGGGCTTTTAAGAAGTCTGTCTCGTTAAACCGTTTGGTAAATTCATTGAGATACCCTAGAATTTCAGCACGGTCACGCCATGAAGGTTGAACCGAGATAATCGATGCTTGATTTGAGAAGAACTTTGCCATTGCGTAAGGTAGAGAGGTTTTCCCTGTACCAGATATCCCTTGTAAAATGATGACTTTGGAAGCTGCCATTGCAGAAAAGAACAACATAATCATTTTTGGGGTATAGTAGAGTTTTAACTGGGAAGCCGCAAAGTTAACAAAGCGAGTAACTAACTCTGGTAAAGAAATATAATCGGATTCTTCCATATAAATGGTCGTATCTTTTCCAGAGTATTCTTTATCAACATTGATTAACTTAACGAAACGAGAAGGTCCGGTTTCGATAACAGGTTGTTCTTGTTGGGACGATGGCCCGCTGGGCATGGAACTGGGTTGAGCCATCACAACAGTGGTGGGTCCACCACCTCCCGCACCAACCATCGCCGGTTGGATGATGGTTCTTGTTGGGGCTTGAACAGTATTGGAATAAACCGGTTGAGAAGATTGACCAGTTGTAGCGTTCACTCCTAATTGACTAACCTTAAGAGCTAAGATTTGGTTCTTTTCCTCTATAAGACCAAGAACACGATCGTTCAGTCCTGCAATCTCTTCGATTAACTCATTCTTCTCAAGCTCAATTTGTCGGAAAGCAAGGTATTTTCTCGCCCAAATGATAATACGAGCAATAACAAAGACAATTAATGAGAAATTTAACATCGTAGATAAAATGACCATTAGCCAAGAAACAACGGTAAAGTCAGAAGATTCTTGAACTAAGATTTGATAATAATCTCCAAGGTTTTGGAAGAATTTAACAATCATACCTTCCCAAATAACATCTTTAAAAAAGAAAACGGTATCTTGCCAAATATACTTAAATAATTCAACGTAATAACGTGAAAACTCATTCATTGACAGATACCTCCTTCTTTATTTAGATTTTTGGGAATTTTGAAATTATGTTGTTTCGTTTTCTTCCTTTTTAGCTTTGGCAGCCATTTCAGCTTCAATAAGTGCTCTGGCTTTAGCAAGGACTTCTTCATCGATTGCTGGTTTCGTTGCGACAGCTTTTTGCACGTTGTATTCAGTCATTACTTTGATAAACTTAAAGATTTCATATCCTAAGAAAAGAAATGACGGGATAACAATAAACACTAAGAAACCATCTGGCGATTTAATAAACCCAAGAACTGAATCTACTGTTGTTCCTAAACCAGAATAGACTTGACCAGTCCATACGGCGTAAACGTAATCTTGAGTAGTGACTTCAGGATCTGGGTTTGCATTTGCTTCCCCCTGGGTACGGAATCGATACTTACCAGAACTATCTGTGTATCTTTCAATAACTGTATGGGTAATATTTACAACTACATTTTCGCCGTTAATATTCCGTAATGCTGGAAAAACAATGACATCTCCAACATCGATTGTAGAGTAGTCATAGTTATCTCCAACGACATCAACAATAATGAGATCCCCAGTCTCGAAAACAGGAGACATGGAGGGAGATTGTACTGTTAAAGCTGAAACCCCAAAGAAGGAAGACACACCATCTTCATTATCAGAGAATAAAGCAGTAACCGAATAAAGTAAAATAACTGCTAAAACGAGCCAAAATAGTACATTTAAAACAATACCTGGAACTGATTTTTTTGGTTGAACCTTTTTCATTATATAAAAATTCTCCTTCCGACATTATATCAGTATAATTATAACTGATTCATAATTGGATTGCATCATGATTTCGTAAATTATGACAAATTATCACTTATAAAAGATTATAATGTGGAAGAAATCCCCCGAGTTTTGCAGTAAGAATCATTTAGCACTCAATAGCACTACAAGTTTACTA
>CAZABW010000041.1:0-17460 GCA_964483655.1 uncultured Candidatus Izemoplasmatales bacterium | reverse complement strand
CTTCGATCCAAATCCGAATCGTTAACTTTTGAGGAACGTCAGCAGTTAGTTCAACAACGGTAGTCGCAGCAGTCACAGGAGAAGCACTTGTGCCATCTTCTGGAGTGCCGGTTGTGAAGTATTCAGCGTGTAAATCTTCAATTAATAATTGCGTTGCAGGTAAAATCGAGTTGTTTGTTGATAGTGGGGCAGAATCATATCCAAATTGGTTGGGTTGATAGGTGAAGGCATAATCCTTGTCATTACCGAAAATATAGACTTCATTAGCTTGATTTTGAATGGACATACGAACTGCATTCGCCGCCACGTTTTTGAAGATAATCGAGTTTGATGCCGTGGTAGTTAGATTACGGATTGTTACATCAGAAGCAGTTGCTTGAGATAAAATCCAGACAGAGAATTCAATGTACTCCCCGTAGTTAACTTCATCATCAGAAGATGATGCGGGAGGATTACTAAATGGTTCTAAAATACGTGGTAAGGTATAACTGATTCCATCAACTGTTGTCACAGGCGATAACTTTATATTTTCGTAAGCATAGACAGTATTTATCATTAGCGAAGTTAGATTCGTTACATACTTACCGTTTCCAGCATCATCAAGTAAAGCTCTATCCGTTGGATCGAAATAATCATATCCTTCGTCCATCATGATTAATAATGAGATGTCAGATCCAACTTCTAACTGAACTTCATTGAAAGTAGAAGCTGAATCAAGAGTAAACCAAGCAAAGGTAGAACCGATTGTGGCTAATAATGCAAACACAACGATAATACTAGTTAAAACGACCTTTTTCTTTAATGAGTGCATCATTGCACCTCCTTATATTGTAAATATTAATGTCTAAGGTGCAAGATTAAACTGCTTGACGGAATGCAAATTGGAAGGAAATGTTGAACTTAGCAGCGATAATAGCGTTGTTAGCTGTTTCATCCCAACCTTCGATATAAATCCGAACGGTTACTAATTGAGGTGTGTTTTGAGTGAGTGAAACGATTGTTTGAAGATTAGCATCATTCCATGCAGAGGTAGACTCGCCAGAGACAGCACCTGAACTAACATAGAATGATTTGTGTAGCCCATATAATGTTCCTTGATCTTCGGAAGAGATTTGGTTGAATACGTCATTTGGATCTTGTGGATCTGCAGGTGTATGGTATCCTTTCATACCTGGAGTGAATTCAAATCCATAAGGAAGAGTTTGAGGATCTGTTACAACGCGTCTTGAGAAGACAAACCCTGAAGTTGGATTTAAGTCCCCAGCAGTTGCTCCAGAAGTAGAACCAACACCAAGACGGACAGCACTTCTAACTATTTCACGCGCTGCTAATTGGGTAATATCATTAACATTAATATTTAGATTTTGCAATACCACTTCTTTAGTACCAAGACCTTGAGACATTAACCAGAATTTAAGTTCGATGTAATTACCAGTTGTATCGTTATTCGCTACTGGTGATCCAAGGGCAGCTCTTGTATTGCTTCCAATATCAAGAATGCTTAAAGCGAATGGGTTAAGGGTTGTGTAAGTAAGAGAAGGATAAGTTCCTGTTTGTTGCGCAGCAGTCACAGGAGTTAGTTTATATCCAGGAAAAGTTGAATACATAGCAACGTCATTAATCATATCTTCAGTCAAATTCGTGCTATATGTTTGTGCATCAAGTAAAGTATTACCTTCAGTTGCTAAACTTTCTCCATTCCAAACACGGATCAATAACGAGTCAACGGTTTGAACTTCTAATTGGAAGGAATCAACAGCTACTTGGCTGGATGTGGTGAACCATGCAAAGGTGGATCCGATTGTCGCGACTAACGCGAAGAGTAATACAAAGGCTGATAACATAACTTTTGTTTTTAGTGCTTTCATTGTTTTTTTCTCCTTTTATTTTTTTATAATTTTTTTAATTTTCTAACATTGCTCAGCTTGTGGGTTATTCGTAAATCTTGCTGACGCGGAAACTCATATCGAGTTTGACTCCGCCACCCAAAATCGAGTTGTTGTGATCTGGGTCTTCCCCTTCGTACCAGATGATGACAGTCACTTTAATGTACTGAGTAGGTCTGAACTCGGGAATGGTGCGAACCATCACTTGTTGAACTGAGAAGAATGGTTCTGTTAATGGTTCGGGTTCACCAGGATCGCTTCCAAGAGCAGTTTGCCTTCTTGCGTAAGTGACGCCATTACCATTGATGATGACTCTAACACGAATGGATTCAATCGCTCCTTTGGATTCCGATATGATATTGACTCGGCCTTCAAGGTCTACGATTTTGTCACCGACGTTTTCCACATAGTACGTATAAACCATGTAGCTAACTCCATTGTTGGTTCCATCCACACTGGATAAAACTTCATCTGGTGGGATGCATACCCCGTCCCCTGGTTGGAATATGGAATACTCGGTGCCACAAAGACTGGTCATTCCGTCTGCATTATCCACACGCGTGGTTCGAAGGATCGATGTATAGTTCTTTTCTTCAAAGTTTTCATACATCGTGATTCCGACCCCTTGCGCCATCCGTTCAATCGTGAAGGTAAAGTTCCCAACGAGTTGACCGTAATAGGATATTGCGAAGATCAGAAAGGTAAGAATGGCGCTGGCGACGATACCGAATCGGGATGCTTTGGCAACTTTCGTTGCTTTTGAAGCATACACGATGTGTCTTGCTAGTCTTGTTTTGTCACCCATGATACTTTGACATCCCTCCTCCAGCGATTCTTCATGGCTCTTTTTGTAATAAAAAAAGCCACTACCCTTTTTTCGATGTAGACCGCTTCTTTAGACATAGGTCCCATACAATGGTCCTAAGAAATAAAAAAGCGCCCTCATCTTTAAAAGATAACGGCAACTGGCTGCCATCTTGCGAAGGCCCTATAGCTTTGCGTCACTAACTTTCGCTAGTTTTGCTATTTACGACGTCATTATAATATATGCAATAGGTGGTGTCAAGCGATTTACACAACTTTTTTGCATTTTTTTGAATTTTTTGTGAAGTTTTCCTTAATTTGGTTCATAATGGCCCAAATCCCCTCGATTTTTAAGGGGATTTGGGTCATGTTTCCTAGGAAATAAAGGAATGAATCGCTTGTTTCAATGGTTCAAACTGATCCACGATGGGTGAATGACCACATTCGTCATAAATCATGACTTGCGATTGATCCTTTAATGCATTCACATTTGCCTGTAACATGTATTCTGGTACTGTTTTATCATTTCTTCCCCAAATATGCAACACAGGTGCTGTAATTTGATGGATTCTTCCATTGCCTAATCCGTAAAAGGAGATTTCGGAACTCATATTGAAAGTCGCTAAAGCAAAATCGGAATCAACTAAACACCGTTCTTTTAGGGTTTCTTGGATAAATCGTTTGTTTTGATCGAGGTTCGGTTTTTTTACTGTATAGATGGTGTAATCATAAACTGCTGTCATCATCGCATGATTCTTTTGCTCAATTGCTTCTACAACGGGTTTGACTTGAACGGGATCTTTTGCGAGTTGATCTTTGGTCGCATATACTTTTCCATAAATCGCTTTTAGTTCGCGATCTTTTTGGAAAATGGGATATCCTAAATGGGTAGTCGCGCTCATGAGGATTAAGTGGCTTACTTTGAGAGAATCTACAACCGCTAACTCCATGGCGACTCCACCACCTAAAGACCATCCGAGTAAAGCATATTTCTCAATGTTTAAAATCCCTAACAATGAGGAGACATCTTCTGCTAGTTCAAGTAAAGCATCAAAACGATTCACATAACTGGAATCGCCATACCCTCGTAAATCAGGCGCAATAATCCGGACATCTTGTTTCAAATCAGCGATAAGCGATTCAAAGTACACGGAAGACGATAAATTTCCGTGAATCAACACAAGGATTTTTTCTCCCACTTCAGTGTCAAAATATGCGATTGTTTCGCCATTGGGTAAAAGTTGTTTTTTTCGTTCCATGGTTTCCTCCTAACGCGTGTGTACACGTTACAATTATATCGCGTACGTTGAATCTTTGACATTCAAATACCCTAGTACCAAAGCGGTAAACAACATTGGCTTTTCATACATCGACGCATGACCGGCAAAGGGGATCTTCACCCAATCTTTATGTTGTAATTTGTGATAAACCAATTCTTGATTATCCACTGGGGTTAAATAGTCCATCTCCGCAGAGACTAATAAAGTCTTCGCTTCAATCAAATGTAGTTCTTCTCTGACATCATAAGGTTCCGCAGAAAGGATTAAACGTTCCATTTGATCTAGAAATTCAGATGTGGAAAAAATCGGCACAAGGACACCTTCTCGTCGCTTCATCCAAGCAAGTTGCTCTTCATAGAAATGAGGAGAGTAGATGACCGGGATGGTCGTTTGATAATAATGCAATCCATCTCTGGTTTTACCTGCCGCAATCCAGCCACGGCCGATGTCCTTGAGCCAAGGAGAGGTATATGCTGTTGTATTAAATAATACTAATCGATTCACACGTTTGGGATATTGAATCGCGAATTGAATCGCAATCTCACCGCCATACGAAATGCCAACAATATGGGTTTTCTCGATTTGTAAATGGTTCAGCAATGCTTCAATCAACGCCACTTGAATCGCTTGAGAATAGGTTTCTCCAAGGAGTTTGGTACTTTGACCTTGATCAAAGAAATCGACGCGTATGAGGGTATTACGCTCGGTTAAAGATGACACAAAGGGTTGCCAACTCTTCGTAGACATCATGATCCCATTTAATAATAGGATGGGTTCCCCTTCTCCTTCGATGAGATAAAAGACTTCTTTCTCTTGAAACAGAAACTTAGCCATAAATATACCCGATTTCTTTGGCTTCTTTCCAAAGCGCTTCGCGGAATTTCGGATGAGCAATGCTAATTAAGCGTTCGACACGTTCTTTTATATTGGTTCCTCGCAAGGAAACCATCCCATATTCAGTAACAACATAATCCACGTCATTGCGAGATAAACTGACGGCTGCGCCTGGTTTTAAGGTTGCGACGATTTTCGAGACTTCTTCCCGTTCGCCGGTAAGTGGGTTTTTCACCATCGCTGTGGAATAAAGTGAAATGAAAGAACGTCCATTCTTGGCATTTTGGGCCCCAACAGCGGTATCGCTTTGACCACCAGTTCCGGAAAACTGAATCGGTCCAATCGATTCCGAGGCGCATTGACCGGTTAAATCGACTTCTAATGTCGAATTAATCGAAACTTGATTATCGTTTTTCCCCATAACGGCGGGATCATTGACATAGGAACCTCTTAAAATCATAACCGAGGGATTATCGTCTAAGAAATCATATAACTCTTTCGTACCATAGGCGAAGCAACATACATGTTTATTGGGATGTAAGGTTTTATATTTCCCATTCACTGCGCCACATTGAATCAACTCCATCATACCGGTGGTAAACATTTCAGTATGAATCCCTAGATTCTTTTTTCCTTTTAAAGCATTCGCAACGGCGTTGGGAATGCCACCAATACCGAGTTGGATGGAATCGCCATCGTTGATTTTACTAGCGATTAAGTTACCAATTGCGGTATCTTTTTCATTGGGAGCGGCGAAAGGAATCGTGGGGGCGGGATAATCGGCTTCAATCAGATAATCAACCGTATTGATGTGGAACTCCATTTCCCCAAACGTTCTGGGGAAATGCTTATTGATTTCAACAATGACGATGTCGGCTTTTTCCATAATTTCTTTTTCATAAATGTTTGAAAGTGATAACGAGCAATACCCGTGTTTATCTGGGGGTGTTGCGACAGTTACAAAAATCTTAGGTGGTTTATGAAATAAACGTTTCGTTCCCGCAAAATGAAGATGATTGGGAATAAACGAGATATTGCCATGTTCATGGGCCTTCCGTAAGACGCCTGTGTAAAACCAGCCGTCTAATTGAAAATGTTCTTTATACTCACCATCGACAAAAAAAGGTGCGTTGGTCACCGGTAAGCAATTGGTTACTGTGACTCCCTTGACGCGATCGGCGATGAGATGTAGATGATTCATAAATAACTGAGGTTCATTCGCTGCGGACGCAACGATGATATCGTCAAATGATTGTACAAGTTGAACCGCTTCAAGCGGGGTAATCCATTGAGGTTGTTTCATACATACTCTCCAAACTCGGATGAATGCGAGGGAGAGAGTTTTCTCCCCCTCACAAACGAAACTCCGTTATTTTGCTTCGATTTCTTGAATCGTTTCGATTTCGCGAACTTTCACGAATACTTCAATTGGATGATCTGTTTCTGTAACATCGGTCGTTGCAGGATTGTCTCCAAGAGTAAAGCTATATTTGAGTAAGCTCATCGCAGCGATTCCCCAACGATGTCCATTCGAGAAATCAACCACACCACCCATTGGAATGGAGATGGGTCCATTTTCCATGGCTTCGATGTAAGATTTCCATGTGAGTTCATTCGCGCCAACACGGACTAATCCTTCGATGAAGGTTTTAGCAGCGATGTATCCAGCAATCGCAAAGGAGTTTCCATAATAAGCGGTTTTGGTTGCTTCTGGAAGATCGGCTTGCGCGATTGTTGCGATAAATGCTTGTAAATCTTCTTGACCCTTTTCAGAGAAAATATCAACCCATGCATTGGTGAAAATCGGACGAAGTGGATTGTATTCGATGTGGTTTACTTGCGTAATATCCGCATTGACATAGGAAGTGAAGACTGGAACGTTTAAACTAGCATTAAACATCGCGGTTAACGTATAACCAAATGGAGCTTGGTTCATCGCTAAGATTAAAACATTGACGCCAAGACCTTTTAAATAGGTCATTGCGGAAGAAACGGTGTCTTGGTTGACAGCTAAATACGTGAAGTTTGCTGTTTTTCCAAGTTCTGCGGCTTGAATTTCAACCCCAGCTTTAATCGAGTTTCCAACGTCGTCATTGGTGTAAAGGACACCGATCTTAGCATCAGCTGCTAAGGGTTGGTCGCCATTTTCGCCATACACGGCTTCTTTAATCGCCCGAGCTGTCATTAAACGGCCATCGGTTAAATAGATGGGTTGAACAGCCATAACGGGGTTCCCTGGAGATTCTGCGAAGTAAAGTGCATTGATTCCTGTTGCCGCATAAACCATGGGGATTCCTTGGGTTTGGATGTAATTAATGGTTGCGCCTACGGTTGGAGTACCAAAGTGTCCAACAAGTGCGAAGACTTTATCTTCTTCCACTAATTTTTCCGTGAAGGTTACGCCATTGGTCGCATTGAATTGGTCATCATAACTAATGAATTCAATCATCCGGCCATTGATGCCACCTGCGTCGTTGACTTGTTTGAATACCGCACGAATCGCGTCATTAAAGGGAACCCCAACGCCAGCGAATACGCCGGTAACCGCTGCGGTGTTACCCACTTTAATGCTTGTTGCTGTGACGCCTTGAACGTAGTCTTGTTGTCCTGTTGTTGTAACTGTGGTAGTCGATGCAGTCGATGTTGTTTGCGAAACGGTTGTGGTTGTCGTTGTCGTTTGACAAGCAACTAAAGCGATAGCCGCAAACAAGGTGATTGCTACTAATACGAATTTTTTCATGTTCTTCTCCTTTTTCTTTTTTTATATGAACCGGTTTTCCGGCACTTACCTAAGATTAACCACCTAAATAGGCTTTGATTAATTGATCGTCATCTAATAAGGCACTTGCTTGTCCTTGGGTTTTGACTTTACCCAGTTCAAGGACATACACATAATCAGCGATCTTTAAAGTTTGAAAGGCATTTTGTTCGACGATGAGAATCGTGGTTCCTTGCTCTTTGATTGTTTGAATTGCTTTGAAGATATCGCGAACAATTAAAGGCGCCAGGCCAAGCGAAGGTTCATCGAGTAATAATAGTTTCGGACGATTCATTAAGGCTCGTCCAATCGCTAACATTTGTTGTTCCCCACCCGAAAGAGTGGATGCTTGTTGTTTGCGTCGTTCTTTCAAGACTGGAAACATTTGAAAAACGGATTCTAATGTTTCCTTTTTTAATTGTCTCGGTGATATCATTTTCTCAACTTTTGAACCATCGTTTTGTACGACCAGGCGTTTTTCTCGCTTCACTGCATAAGCGCCTACTAAAAGGTTATCTTCCACGGTGAGTCCCCGTAAGATGTGTCTCCCCTCGGGGGATTGGATGATCCCTTTGGCCGCTAGTTTGTACGGATCGACATTGGTGATGTTTTGCCCTTCAAATAGAATCTGACCACTTTTCGCTTTCACAACACCATTGATGGTACGAATCGTGGAGGTTTTCCCGGCTCCATTCGCCCCGAGAATCGCAACGATGGTTCCGGGTTCAATCGAAAGACTAATCCCTTTAATGGCCCGGATAATCCCATAATCGACAACTAAGTCTTTGACTTCTAATAAGGCCATATTACTCCCCTCCTAAATAGGCTTCACGAACAAGGTGATTTTGTTGGATTTCTTTAGGAGTCCCGATGGCTAACTTCTTACCAAATGAAATCGCACAGACGGTATCACAAACATCCATCACAAGACCCATGTCGTGTTCCACTAAGAAGATGGTTGCGTTGTATTGCTTTTGAATCGTTCGAATCGTTTCTTTTAACCCTTCGGTTTCGAGATCATTTAATCCCGCAGCGGGTTCATCTAAGATAATCAAATCCGGATTGACCATTAATGTTCTTGCCAGTTCGACTTTCTTTAAAATCCCATAGGGCAATCCTAAGGGGTAAAACAATGCATAATTGGATAAGTTTAAGTCCCGTAAGATTTGCATGGCTTTTTGACGCATGATTTGATCTTCTTGACGCAAGCGTTTGACGTTTAATAACTGGCCAAAGAATTTGGTTTTATATAGCGTATGAGCCGCGACAAGCAAGTTTTCCAAGACGTTTAATTCCCAAATTAACTCCACATTTTGGAAGGTTCGAACAATCCCTTCTTTGATGACTTGATGGACTTTAAAGCGAGATAAATTCAATGCTTCGCCGTACCGATTGCGATAATATACATTTCCGGAAGTAGCTTTATAGAATCGGGTAATGCAATTAAAAACAGTCGTTTTCCCCGCTCCATTCGGTCCAATTAAGCCAAAGATTTCGCCGCGCTTGACATCAAAGGAGAGTTGATTCACCGCTTTTAAGCCTCCGAAATGCATCGAAAGATCATCGAGACGAAGGATCACTCCTTCAGGGAGTTGATCATCAAGTTTGCTGGTACTACTTTCTAATAAGGCTAATTTGTTTTCAAAGTGTTTGAGTTTGGGTTGCCATTTTTCTAAATGAGCTTGTTGTTTTTGACTGGCGCGATTGAGTAATTGATCGCGTTTTTGAGCCCATATGGTTTGTTTTGCTTGATTCGCAACAAGTAGCTCGGATTCAAGTTGTTGATAGTTTTGTTTCGCTTCTTCTTGATTAGCGCTCGCTTGAAAGCGACGATTTACTTGTTGTTCGGACTCTTTCAAAGCTTCATGAAGCGCACTTCTAAGGCTTTGATATACCGATTCAGATATTTTTTGTTTGGAATAAAGATGTTGTAACCGCCGATTTTTCCAATAGAATCGAGAACGAATCGGTTGTAATTCTTCTAACATCCGATTTTTGATTCCTTCATCTTGGATGCCTGCTAGAATTGCATACGGCTGCAGTTGCAGTTTCATCTTCATCGTTGCATTCGAAACTTTCTTCTCATACGCCTCTTTCACTTCATTGACATAGATGGGATAATAATCGGTTTCAAATGCAATCTTCGCTTCTAATCGATTGATTTGCAGATGATAATAGGGAATGAGAATCGGATGAATCAACCATCGGTTTATCCACTCTTTGAAGGTAAGTTTACCGGTCTTCGCCATAAAGCATCACCTTCACTTTCTGATAAATATGATGAGATAATTTCACGATTTTGTTTTTGATTGTTGTTAAAAGTTGGATTAACCCTCCTGGATAGAACATAATCACGATGATGATCAATAATCCGTTGAGGATATAGGACATCGTGGGAATCGCTCCTTGTAAATTCCGAAAGAAATTAGCAATTTGATCGGCACTTTCAGGATTGTTTTCGATTAATCTCAACACCCAGGGATTATTCGGCCATAAGCGAATATTTTGAATCACGGCCATATCGAATCCAAAAATCATAAATGTCCCAAGAATAATACCATAAATCGAGCGAGAGCCCCCAACGATGACAGCCGCTAAGATATTGAGCGAAAACGCTAAACTCCATGAAGAGGGAATACTAAAGCCTAAATAGGCCATATAAAGCAAACCACCAAAGAACGCATAGACGGTTGCGACCATAAACGCTAATAAGCGATACTTGAAAATCGAAACACCCATCGCTTGCGCTGCTGATTCGCTATTTTTCATCGAGAGCATCGCTCTTCCTGTCGGTGATTTGATGATATTAAACGTTAAAATCATCACCACAACCAACGCAACAACAAGGACAACAAAGATATCATTCGGATTTCGTAAGAACGGTTGTCCAAAAAGGACTAAGGTATCCAAGCCTAATCCATTGGTTCCATTGGTAATGGATGTGGCATTTTTAAAGACTTCATTAAGAATTTCGGATAGTCCTAACGTAATAATGGCGAGATACATTCCTTCAATACGAAGCGAGATGAACCCCACAATCAATCCAATCACAACCGCCCCAAGAATCGCAATCAACACGATCCAAATTGCAGATACTTGTAATTGATTGGTAAAGTACCCTAGTAAATACGTCCCAATGCCAACGAAGCCGGCGGTCCCCAGTGAAGCGAGCCCGGCATATCCCAGTAGAATCGAAAAGCCCAGGGCGACAACGACATAAATCATTGTCATCCCAAAACTACGCATGAAGGTTAACGAAATCCCCCAACCTGCTGTATAAAGGAGTTGAATGAGAATCAGCAAAACACCAATAACGATAAAGCCGAAATAGGGATGTTCGAGAATCGATCGAATCCGTTGTTTATTTTGATTGCCAAAGTAGGTTTTTGGATTCATACATTACACCTTCTTTGCAATCCGCTTACCGAAGAGTCCTAACGGTTTCGCGAGTACGATGAGTAAGATTACGGCATATACAATGGCATTTTGCCAAAGGGGAGAGAAATAAAAGAGTAAATTGGCTAAGAGGGGAATCATAATTGCCCCCACAATCGGTCCAAGGAAAGAGGAAAACCCTCCTAGAATCGAAGCCATAAAGCCATTCACTTGCGTAGAGACCATCATGCCAACGGTAAGGTTCCCGCCTTCTGCAAGCAAATACGCAGCCACGCCTCCTAATGCGCCCGCAATTCCCCAGGAGAATGCAGTGATTAATTTGGTGTTCACACCCATCATCGAAGCAACAATTTCATTCGATGCGGTGGCGCGTACCCCTAATCCCCATTTCGTAAACCGCAGCGCAGAAAATAACAAAACCAAAATGCCAATGGTTAAAGCCATCCCAATCACTGCGTGTTCGGTTGTGGAAAAGGAGAACCCTAGAAATTCAACGGGAATAATTTTGGTAGATATCCTGGGAGCTGAAATAAAATCAATCCCGAAGATGACCGGAATAATCCCGGATATAACTAAAACCAATCCCATCGTTATCATTTGCTTTCCAACGGAAGTAATATACTTCGCTTTTCGCAAGATAAAAACATCAATGAAGACGCCCATTAAGAAGGCTACTACTGCCCCTGCAAACATCGCAATGAATGCAATCGCTATCGGAGAGGTGAGTCCAAGGGACTGCGCATAACGCATCGAAACAATCCCTGACACATACACCCCAAACGTCGCTAACATTCCTTGCGCAAAGTTTGTTGTGATGGACGTCTTGAAAATCAAGACAATTCCTGTCGTAGCGAGAGCTAAGACGCTGATGCCGAGCATTTTATCTAAAATGGTTTGGAAAAAGATAAAGGTTCCTAATGTAGAATAAATATGAACTAAAATGACAAGAAACCAACCAATCACGACAAGGTTGGTAATCAACGATTGTTTTGATGGTTTTTTTAAGATTTTGCGAATGAGAATCCAATCTAGAAAGATGAATAGAAACGCAAAAACGACGGTGATACTAATAAATCGATCCCAAAATAGTCTTGTGTCAAACATCTTCGCTTGGCCCCCATTTCACGATATTCGCTGCCCAAACATAGCCAATTCCAGCAGCGAGCATACAGACAACGGTTCCATCTTGAACTTGTCCGGATTGAACACCGAGGTGCAAACTTAGGATTTGATCGACTTGTCCTATGTGACCGTAGTGTTCTAAATAAATCGTTTGGTCTTCAGTTAAATTCAACGCTTCTAACATTTGCAAATGTCCAGAACGTTTAATGTGTAAAATATCTAAGAAACCAAGATCTTTACGCGTTAACTTCGATTTTTTTAATGCCCCATCAATACAAGCAAACCAATTAGGCATCGACACTTCATTCAAGCGATTCTTCATCGCTACAGGATCCATTAAGCGTAACGATTTCTTACTAACTTCGAGATTTTCCGGTGTAATGGGATGACATAAGCCCCCTATTTCAACTCCAGCTGTCCGAGATAACGATCCATCGGCTATGATATGGCTTCCTAAAAGCAGATTGCGGTCATGATTCTTTTTCAAAAGAATCGCTCCCCCACCTGCGCCTAAGTTATACATCATCGACATATCTTTATCGGTATAATCGACAAAATCGCCATTGCGGTAACCCCCAACAACCATGACCATATGGATATCCTCATCAGCGATGAGCATATCTTTGGCCATTTTTAATGCGGATACGGTTGTACAGCAGCGATTTTGAACGTCAATTCCCCAAGCATTCACAGCTCCAATTTTGTCTTGAATATAAAGTGCAGAGGTCGTTAAGGGATATTCTTTCCATTCTTCTCCCACACAAAGGATCACATCAATGTCTAAGGGGTTCACGCCTGTGTTTTGGAGACAATCCATTGCAGCCTTGACGCCCATCTCTTGCGTTCCATCCTGGTCGAAAGGAATCGTTTTTTCGACGATTCCGAGTTTATCAATGATGGCTTGTTCCGACCATACTCCATTGGTTTGAAGGGAAATCTCCTTCGCAGTCATTCTTCCTTCGGGTAAATAGATCCCTGTTCCTACAATTCCGACTGTTGGCTTCATGTCTAACACCTTTTCTTAAACAATTTATAAACGCATACCACCGTTTACGTTGATGGTTTGACCAGTTATATAACTGGAGTCTTCACTTGCTAAGAATAACGCAACTTTGGCAATTTCTTCCGGTTGACCTAAACGTTTTAACATCGTCATTTTGGCAAATTCTTGTAATAGTTCTTCGGGAACCGTTTTGACGATATCCGTTAAAACATACCCCGGCGCAATCGCATTCACGCGGACAGGAACGCCTTTACGGGCAAATTCCTTAGCCCAGGTCATGGTTAATCCTAATACGCCAGCTTTGGTAGCGGCGTAGTTAGCTTGACCAATATTGCCATATACCCCTACTACAGATGAGATATTAATAATGGACCCGCCACCCATTTCTTCCATTTTGGGACCGATATAACGAGTGAGATTAAACACCCCTTTTAAATTGACATCAATAACTAAATCCCATTGTTCATCGGTCATTTTCCGTGTCATGGAATCACGGGTAATCCCGGCATTGTTGACTAAGATATCAATTCGCCCATATTGCTCGATGACTTTTTCAAAAAAGGTTTTACATCCTGCGGTGTCCGCAACATTTAATGGATAATAGGCAACATTTTCTTGTTCATAAGACATCGCACCCATGTCCGCTGCGATGACTTTCGCTCCTTCAAGAGCAAATAGCTTACAAATTTCGCCGCCAATTCCCTTGGCTCCACCGGTTACTACGGCAACTTTATCTTTTAGTTTCATAATATTCTCCTCTTAAACAGCTTTTATAATGATTGCAGTGCCCATTCCTCCACCAATACACAGACTTGCAAGTCCATATTGGCGTTGTTGGCGCTTCATTTCATATAACAAACTAACAATGATCCGGTTACCACTCATACCAACGGGATGGCCCAAGGCAATCGCTCCGCCATTGACGTTGGTTTTGTGTAAAATATCTCCCTCAGAACATCCGTGTTCCAAAGCGAGTTCTTTCACAACACCCAAACTTTGAGCAGCGAACGCTTCATTGAGTTCGATAAGCTCCATGTCAACTAACGTTTTATGGGCTTTTAACAATGCTTTTCGAATCGCTGGGACAGGACCCATTCCCATAAAGTTGGGGTCAACCCCTGCTTCTGCTGAGCTAACGATTTCCGCTAAAGGAGTTAAGTGATATTTTTCAATTGCCTTTTCGCTAGCTAGGATGATAAAACTAGCACCATCATTAATTCCAGATGCATTTCCAGCCGTTACTGACCCGTCTGGTTTAAAGGCAGGACGAAGTTTTGCCAGTTTTTCTGCGTTCGTGGTGCGATTTGGATATTCATCTCGAGCAAACAGAATCGTTTCTTTTTTGGTCTTGATTTCGATTGGAATCATTTCATAGTCGAAGACCCCAGCATCGACAGACCGAATCGCTTTTTGTTGGGATTCTAATGCAAACGCATCTTGTGCCTCTCTGGTGATTTGATATTTCGCTGCGATATTTTCAGCGGTAATCCCCATATGAATTTTGGTGAAACTATCTAATAATCCGTCTTGTAAAATCACATCCGTTAACGACATATCTCCCATTTTGACGCCATCTCTGATTTTACTAGAAACGAGATAAGGCGCTTGAGACATCGATTCCACACCACCAGCAACCAATAAATCCGCATTCCCCACTTGGATTTCGGTCATCGCATTCATCACCGATTTCATGCCGGACCCACAAACCATATTAATGGAATACGCAGGTATCGATTCTGGGATTCCAGTTTTGATGCTAATTTGTCTAGCAATATTTTGACCAAGTCCTGCTTGCAAGACAGATCCGACTAAGACCCCATCTATGGCATCTTTAGGGATGTTGTTCTCTTCTAAGAGTTTTTTTAATACCTGAACGCTGAAATCGCACAAAGGAATGTCTTTTAACGTTCCTAGAAACGATCCGATAGGGCTCCGCTTTGCCGCTACGATAAAGACTTTTTGCATCGTTTTATTCATCCTTTCATTTTTTTATTTTGCGAACTTCTATTCATTTCTCAATTTCAATGTTATATGAATAAAAGTTCATATCCTATTTCATTCTATATAATCATTTCGCAAATGTCAAGCGCTTTCACTGATTCATTTTGGTAAATTAATAATGTCGATAAGTTGTAAATTAATGAATCTTTATTCAGTAAAAATATCCAACATTGAAAAAGCAATCATTTTCATCTTAATTTCAAACACATTCATGAAAAGATGTTGTTTTTTCTTATCCCTTCGTTTACAATAAAGCACAAGGTGATTTGATGAAAACAGTGAACTTCCGCTATCCGAAAACAAAGGTCGGCGAACAAACATTTAAAAAAATAATCCGCACCGGCAAAAAACTTTTTGCCAAACAAGGCTTTCAAGCAACTTCGATTAATGACATCATTGCAAAGTCAAAAGTCGCTGCAGGTACCTTTTATCTCTACTTCGATAATAAATTAGCACTCTATTTATACCTTCTAGAAGAGTACAAACGCGAAATCAGAGCCACTTCTGCTATGGCCGCAACCGGATATAAAAACCGCTATGATATCGAACGGGCAGGATTGAAATCATTTATCTTGTATGCGAAACGAGATCCCTTGGCTTATAAGTTAATTTGGGAATCGATGTCTGTAGATCCAAGTATCTTCAAACAATACTATGAGTCCTTCGCAAAGGCTTATTCCTTCCATTTAGAGGAATATGTTCATCTTGGCCAAGTCCGTGATGACGTCGATTTGGAAACAGCGAGTTTTGTCTTAATGGGGATTGCGAACTTTGTTGGATTACAAGTGGTGTTTAAGGAAGAAACTGATGAAGCCCAAATCGATTTCATTGTCGATGAAACGATGAAAATTATTCAAGCTGGATTGTTAAAAAACAAATAAAGCCTAGAACCGTGCGGTTCTAGGCTTTTCCTTACTCTTGATAGGGATTCGAAGCGGTATCACCAGAGGAGGTTGTCCATTTCGTGTGGAAGAACACGCCCCTCGGTTGATCGACTCGTTCATAATTATGGGCCCCAAAATAGTCTCTTTGGGCTTGTAAAAGATTGGCTGGTAAAGTATCTGAAGTATATCCATCAAAATAAGCCAAAGCACTAGAAAGTGAAGGGGTCGGAATTTGATGTTGGATTGCTTGAATCAATACGTCCCGTAAAGATTGGATTCGATCCACGATTTCTTGGTGGAAGTAATCATCCAATAACAAGTTCTCGAGGTTCGGATTGCGTGTAAAAGCTTCTTTAATCCGGTTTAGGAAAACACTACGGATGATGCATCCCCCTTGCCAAAGTAAAGCGATGCCTCCAAAATCTAAGTTCCATGAGTAGGTTTCGGAAGCCTTTTTTAATAACAAATACCCTTGAGCATAGCTTAGGATTTTAGCGCTATACAAAGCATCCTTGAGGGCTTTTAGAAAGGCTTGTTTGTCCCCTGTAAAAGGGGTTTTTGTTTTGGGATAACGAATGCTTGCTTGAACGCGTTGATCTTTTTGAGACGAGATGATTCGTGCATACACGGCTTCTGTAATTAAACTTAGTGTAACACCTTCTTCCATCGAGGCAATTGCGGTCCACTTCCCGGTCCCTTTTTGACCAGCAGTATCTAAAATCGAATCGACCAAGTAAGAACCGTTTTCTTCCTGGTAGGATAAAATGTCTCCTGTAATTTCGATTAAATAACTTTCCAACTCTTCTTGATTCCACTGTTTGAATAGATCTGCCATTTCCGGATTAGATAGTTGTAAAATCCGTTTCATCACATCGTAGACTTCATTAATTAATTGTAAATCCCCGTATTCAATGCCGTTATGAACCATCTTCACAAAGTGACCTGCGCCATCTGTGCCAACCCAGTCGCAACAAGGAAATCCATCCGCTGTTTTCGCCGCAATCGATTGAAATAAAGGTTTGACTTGGTTCCACGCTTCCATGGAACCCCCTGGCATAATCGAAGGTCCCCTCAACGCCCCTTCTTCGCCTCCAGAAATCCCCATTCCGAGAAAATGAATGCCAAGCGATTCTAATCGTCGATACCGTTCCATCGACTCTTTATATAAGGAATTCCCTCCATCGATGATGATATCTCCCTTTTCTAAAAAAGGAAGCAGTTTCGCTATGGTTTCATCGACGGGTTTTCCTGCCTTAATCATCATCATAATCACTTTAGGCTTTTGTAAAGACGCTAAAAAGGCTTCTAGGGTGTCAAACGCTTGTAAGTTGGATTGTCCAAAACGATGATTGACTGCCTTGACACGAGAAGCATCAATGTCATACCCCGCAACCTTGTAACCACGGCTTGCTATATTTCGAGCTAAGTTTTCGCCCATTACGGCGAGTCCAATCATCCCAATTTCATATTGTTTGGTCATAATATTCCTCCT